>NZ_CBDRIY010000004.1:0-199475 GCF_965344335.1 Nocardiopsis eucommiae | reverse complement strand
GTTCCGGGGGGAGGACCCCCTGGCCCCCGCCCGCGTCAGTCACCCCGCGCCTGCCGGGCCGGTCACCTCACTCGGCCGGAGGGCCGGGGCCGGAGGGCGCGGGAGCGGACTAGCCCTCGTTGGTCGCGGGGGCCTCTTCGCCGCTCTTCTTCCTGCGACGCGCCAGGTAGGCGGCGGCGCCACCACCGGCGGCGATCGCCGCACCGGCCGCGATCAGGCCGGCGAGCGGAGAACCGGTCTGGGCCAGGGGCTGGGCGTCCTTGGCCTCCGTCTTCGGGACGGTGTCCGAGTCGCGCTCCTTGACCGGCGGGTTCTTGGCGTCGTCGTCGCCACCGTCGTCGCCACCACCGTCGACCGTGCCGGTGGTGATGCCCGCGGCGCTCTCGGCGATCAGGAAGCCGGAGACGATCTCGTCGCCGACGCTGAAGGTGATGTACATGTCGGTGATGGCGTCGTTCCAGACGAACCCGGCGTCCTCGGTCTCGTGGACCGCGCTGACGGGCTCCAGCGACACCACGAGGTCGACGGTCTCGCCCTCGACGTCGGCCTGGAGGGTGGAGGCGCCGAGGACCCCGGCGTCGAAGCCGTGGTTGACGGCCCCGTCCCAGCCCTGGCTGGTGGAGACGCTGGCACCGTGGATGGTGGCCTCGAGCAGGACGTCGCTGCCGGCGTCGACCAGCTCGGAGTTCTCCTCGTCGAGTTCGATGACGTCGGCGGAGGCCGTCGTGTTCTCCGCGTCCTCGTCGTCACCGTCCTCGGCCGGGTCGGAGGGCTCCTCGGTCGGCTGCGTGGTGGGCTCCTCGGTCGGCTCCTCCGAGGGCTGGTCGGTGCCGCCGTCGTCCGGGACGTCGGTGCCACCCTCGTTGTCACCGTCCTCGGGGGTCTCCTCGCCCTCGGGAGCGTCGTCGCCCTCGGTCGCGTCGTCCTCGGCGTCGTCCTCGTCGTCGTCCGGGGTCTCCTCGTCCTCGTCCTCGTCCTCCTCGGGGTCGAGGATGCCGGGGAGGTCGGCCTCGGTGATGACGATGCGCGCGGTGTCGACCACGGCGGTGCCGGTGGCCCCGCTGGAGTTCACGGTGGCCGTGGTGGTGCCCTCGACGGTCAGCCACTCACCGATGGCGCCACTGAAGGAGTCCGAGACCGTCTGGTCCTTGGTGATGTAGGTCTGCGTGGGCGAGGAGGCGCCCAGGGCCGAGGCGTAGCCCCACCCGTAGGTGTCGGCGTGGGCGGGCGAGGCGGCGCCCAGGGTGAGGGCGCCCAGCGCGGCGAAGGCGACACCGCCCTGGAGCACGCGGCGTGCGGAGATTCGAGAAGCGTTCTTCAAGATCAATCCTCGTGTGGATCGTCCAGGCCCACATGGGTCGGGGCCAGGCCTGGTCTGGGCTTCCACCGCCGGAACACAAAGGCGGGAAGTCTCGGAACGCGGAATCACGGACCAGGGTCGAATGGGGGACGGCCAAGGCACACAGAAGCCTATGACCTGCGAAAATAGAGAGCTTGCGCGGTTTCGGCCCGCAGAGGGCAAGAGCCGGAAGAACCGGCTGAGTTGCTTTCCATTCCCTACGATGACAATACAGTCCAGCCAAAGATCAAATGCATGATCACTGATCTCGAAAACATCACAATGAACCTTTGAATGCACTGAGTAACCGCGCTCGATAATTCTGGTTATTCTTTTGGATTCAGGTAAACCTTCTCCCGGCCGGAGCGTCTTACAAGGAAGACGTCGGCTGTGAGGACACCCGACCGGCGCCCGTTCCGCGTCCGCACCGGCCGGAACCACCGGCCGGTGTGGCACGGGTCACCTCCTCTCGGCATAATGCGAACCATGAGTTCCCCCCTGCCTTCCCGTGTCCGCCCTCCGCGTGTGCGTCCGCCCGGCCGGGGACGGCCCCGGCACCGTCCGACGGACGACCGGAGCACCCGGGACGCACACGCGAACGCGCGATAGCGCACCTACGAACCTCGTGAACTGCACAATGGGGACCATGCCTCTGACACCGGCGGACATCCGCAACAAGAAGTTCCACACGGTGCGTCTGCGCCCGGGTTACAACGAGGAGGACGTGGACGCGCTCCTCGACCGGATCGAGGCGACGCTGGTCGCGCTGGAGGGCGGGCCGCGCACCGGACCGCTGCTCACCGCGGACGAGATCCGCAACTCCCGGTTCCGCACCACCCGGATGAGCCCCGGCTACCGCGAGGACGAGGTGGACGACTTCCTCGACCTCGTCGTCGCCGACCTCGCCGGACGCGGCCTGGGCCAGCCCGCCGCGCCGCCGCCCCTGCCTCCGCGCCCGGGCCAGGACGGGCCCCGCCCGCCCCACCCCGGCCAGGGGACGGGGTACGCGGACCCGCGCCGTCCCGGCCCGCCGCCCGGCACCCCGGCGGACGGCCCCCGGATGGCGCCCCAGGACATCAGGGAGAAGCGCTTCGCCACCACCCGACTGACCACCGGCTACAACGAGCAGGAGGTGGACGAGTTCCTGGACCGCGCCGAGTACACCCTGGAGGTCCTTCTCCAAGGGAGGCCGGACCGCGCCACGCTCAGCTCCGCCGAGGTGGAGCGCGTCCAGTTCGCCACCACCCGGGCCCGCCCGGGGTACGACCCGGCCCAGGTCGACCACTTCCTCGACGAGCTCGCGGAGGAGTTCCGCCGGTACGAACACCCCTGAGCCCGGACACGCCGCCTCCGCCACACCACACGAAGGGAAGCGGAAAGTAATATTTAGGCACAGGGAGTAGTCATTCCCTGACACGGGCGGCCCGAGGGGAGCAGTGTGCGACATTCCATGCCGTCTTGGGGGACCTCACCGACCAGCGCGGTCCACGGGGTCCCCGGCTGCACCGCCGCCCCCGGACCGTGGTCGGCGCACCAGCCCTCCCCACAGGCGAGCGAACCGTACCCCGCCGACTCCGACGAGGAGGTCGTCCCGGCCTCGGCTCACCCCTGGGAGAGACCGTTGCTGGCCCTGGCCGTGACGGTGACGCTGGCGCTGACCGCGGTGCTGCTGCGCCTGGTGTGGTCGGTGTCGGGTTCGCTGCTGTGGACGGCGCTGGCACTGGTCACGGTGCCGTTGGTCTGCTGGTCGGCGCGCGGCCTGCGGTACGCCCGCGAACGCGCCGAGTCGGTCCGGATCTCTCCGACCCAGTTCCCCGAGGCGTACCGGGTGGTGGGTTCGTTGGCGCGGGACATGGGGCTGGCCCGGCGCCCGGAGGCCTACGTCCGGCCGGGGCCGGTCTCGGTGCGCGCGGACGCCGCCGCGCACGGACTCCGGCGCTACCTGGTGCTGCCCGACGCGGTCTTCGACGACCACGGCCTCCCCCGGGACCGGGAGGCCCTCGCCTTCCTCGTCGCGCACCAGGTGGGCCACCTCGCCGCCGGTCACACGGGCTACTGGCGGCGGGTGGCCACCCTCGGCGCCGACCTGGTCCCCGGCCTCGGCTCGGCGCTGTCCCGGGCCTGCGAGTACACCGCCGACAACCACGCCCACGCGCACGTGCCCGAGGGCGCGCACGGGGTGCGGCTCTACGCCGGAGGCCCGACCCTGTACCGGCGGGTGAACCTGGGCGAGATGGCCGCCCGGGCCCACACGGACCGGGGCTGCTCGCTGCTGCTCTATCACCTGCTCTCCCGACACCCCGGCAACACCCGCCGCATGGCCGCCCTGCGCGACCGCGACCGCCGGGGCCGGGTGTTCCTGTAGCCCGCCAGCCCCGGCATCCACCGCTGCGACCAGGAGCTTCTCCACGAAGCGCGACCCGCGCCACCCTCAGGAGACTTGACGTGTTCGAACAGGTGTTCGATAGACTGTCCCTCGTGAGTCTCCTGAACGACCAGATCAACGTCCGTTCCACCGACCGTGGTCACCCGGTCCGGTTCACCTGGCGCGGCCACACCTTCCGTGTGCGCCGGATCATCGGTGACTGGCCCGCGCGGCCCGGCGCCCCGGGCGTACCCGCCACGCACATCCACCTGCTCCGGGTCGCGGCCGAGTCCGAGACCGGCCAGCCCAGCATCATCGACATCTCCCGTGACGCCGCCTCGGACCGCTGGACCATGCGCCGCCAGTGGAGCTGACGGACGTGTCCCGCCCGCCGCTCGGCTGCCCGGACGTACTCCTCCAGGGCGTGGCGCTCGGTGGCGCCGTTCAGCAGCGAGCAGGGCGGTCCGGAACCGATCAGCGGACGTAGTACGGCTCGCCCTCGTCGCGGCGGGCCCAGCGGATGCGTTCGAGGACGCGCTCGGCCATGGGCGGCGTCTCGGACTCCGTGAACCAGTCCACGTCCAGGCTCTCGTCGCCGTCGATCCTGGGTTCGCCTCCGACGGGGCGGCAGCGGAAGGCGAGGTCGAGGAACTGCACCCGGTCGCCGTTGGGATAGGTGTGCGGCTCCTGAGCGACCACGCTCACCAGGCGGTCCACCTCGACCCGTACGCCTGTCTCCTCCCACACCTCGCGGACCACCGCCTGGGCGGGCTGCTCCCCCGGTTCGAGGATGCCGCCGGGGGTGGCCCAGCGTCCGTCGTCGGAACGCTGGTGCAGCAGCACCCGGCCGTCATCGTCGAGCACCACTCCGGTCACCCCCACCAGGGGGAGGAGGGAGTGGCCGACGTGCTCGCGCATCTGGGTGACGAAGTCCGGGACGGGCATGCACACGACACTAACGCCGTCCCCCGTGCCTCCCCTCGATCAGCCACGCCCACGGCGGAGTTCGGCGTACTCGTGGTCCAGGATCGACATCAGGACCGCGTCGTGCCAGGCGCCGTCCCAGCGCAGGTGCTGGCGCCACACGCCCTCGCGGACAAACCCCGACCTGGCGTAGGAGCGTTCGGCGTTGGGGTTGAAGGCGAACACCTCCAGGGCCACCCGGTGCAGCCCGGCTGTCGCGAAGGCGTACTCCAGGACCAGGTCGGTGGCCTCGGTGCCGTAGCCCCGGCCGGTCCACGCCATGGAGTTGAGCGCGATCCGGTAGTGCGCCTCGGCGTTGTCCGGGTCGAGGTCGAGCAGCGCGCAGTCTCCGACGGCCGTGCCGTCCGGGGCGCGGATCAGCCAGTCGGCCCGGTCGTGCCGGTGCTCCCGCTCCGTGAACACGCGGCGCAGCTGTTCGGGGGTGAACTCCTGGTGGGTGCCGGTGAGCCTGCGCACCTGCGGATCCATGTCCACGAGGGCGGGGATGACCTCGTCCGCGTTGGCCGCGCCGAGCGGTTCCAACCGCACCCGTTCCCCCACGAGGACGGGTTGGTCTCGGAAGACGTCTGCAGGCACCATGATGGGAATCCAACCAGCGCCCCGCAGACGGGGGCAACGGGATTTCGAGGGGGCGCGGTGGCGGCCGGTACCGGCACGGCGGGTCTGCACACCATCCGTGAGAACAACCTCCGCGCGGTGCTGCGGACCGTCCGGGCCCTCTCCCCGTGCTCGCGTGCCGCCGTCGCCACGGCCACCGGACTGAACAAGACCACCGTGTCCAGCCTGGTCAGCGACCTCATGGAGCGCGGTCTGGTCCGGGAGACCGGGCAGACCCCGCAGCGCCGGGTGGGCCGACCCGGTGTCCTTCTGGACCTGGACGACCGTTCCGTGGCCGCCGTCGGCGTGGAGGTCAACGTCGACTACCTCTCGGTGGTCGCCGTGGACCTGGCCCACCGGGATCTGGTGGTGCGGCACGTGCCGCTGGACGCCCGCTCCGTGGGGGCGGAGGCCTGCGCGGCCCGGATCGCGACGGTCCTGCGGGAGGTGACCGGCGAGCCCGTGCTGGAGGGCCGCGCGGTGGTCGGGGTGAGCGTGGCGGTTCCCGGGCTGATCGACTCCCCCACCGGCACGGTCACGCGGGCGCCCAACCTGGACTGGCGGGACGTGCCTCTGCGCGACCTCCTCCGCTCGGAGCTGGCGGGTTCCGCCCTCGCCGGCGCGACCGTCCTGGTCGACAACGACGCCAACCTCGGCGCCATGGCCGAGTACCGGTTCGGCTCCCTGGCCGGACTCACGGACCTGGTGTACGTGACCGGCGAGGTGGGGATCGGCGCGGGGGTGCTCACCGGCGGTGAGCTGCTGCGCGGCGCCGCCGGTTCCGCCGGGGAGATCGGCCACCTGGAACTGGCCGCCGACGGCCCGGAGTGCTCGTGCGGGCGGCGGGGCTGTCTGGAGGCGCTGGCCGGGATCGGGGCGATCCTGCGTGCCGCCCTGCCGGACCGGGTCGCGGACCGTCCCCTGGAGAGCCGGGACGTCGCCGCCCTGGTCGACCTCGTGGTCGAGCGCGCGTCTGCGGGTGACGGTCCGGCCGTCGCCGCCCTGGAACGCGCCGGAACCTGGCTGGGACGCGGGGTGGCGACCCTGGTCAACGTGGTCAACCCCGGGGCCGTGGTGGTGGGCGGGTACTTCGTGCCGCTGGCCCCGTGGCTGCTCCCCAGCTGTCGCGCGGCGGCCGGGGCGCACTCCTTCGCCCCCGAGGCGGGCGGGTGCCGGGTGGAGCCCTCCGCCCTCGGCATGAGCGCCGCGTCCCGTGGCGGCGCCGCCGTGATGATCCACGGCCTGGACTCGGGTGCCCTGCCGCTGCCGTAGTCGGAAACGTGGTGGCCTCGGTCGAGTACGAACTCACCCGTGCGGTGTGGGATGAGCGGGAGCGGGCGTGACCACCGCCCGGATCGGGGTGGCGGAGACCGTTGACAATTAGTTGGGACTCTATACAAACTGGCGGGGTCCGACGCCCTCCACGGACCGACCCCCCCGGGAGCACACATGTCCGACCTCCGCCCCACCCCTGAGGACCGCTTCAGCTTCGGCCTGTGGACCGTGGGCTGGCGCGGCGTCAACACCTTCGGCGACCCGGTCCGTCCGGTGCTCGACCCGGTGGACGCCGTGCACCGCCTCGCGGACCTCGGCGCGTACGGCGTCACCTTCCACGACGACGACCTGATCCCGCCGGGCAGCACCCCCGCCGAGCGGGAGGCGATCCTCCGGCGCTTCCGAGGCGCCCTCGACGCGACCGGCGTGCGGGTGCCCATGGTCACCACCAACCTGTTCAGCCACCCGGTCTTCCGGGACGGCGGGTTCACCTCCAACAGCCGGGACGTGCGCCGCTACGCACTGCGCAAGGTCGTCCGCAACATCGACCTCGCGGTCTCACTGGGGGCCCGGACCTTCGTGTGCTGGGGCGGCCAGGACGGCGCCGAGACCGAGGCGGGCAAGGACCAGCAGGCCGCTCTGGACCGCCTGCGTGAGGCCTTCGACCTGCTGTGCGCGTACGTGCTCGACCAGGGGTACGACCTGCGCTTCGCCATCGAGCCCAAGCCCAACGAACCGCGCGGCGACGTCCTGCTGCCCACGGTCGGCCACGCCCTGGCCTTCATCGAGCGGCTGGCCCACCCCGAGATGGTGGGGGTCAACCCGGAGGTCGGCCACGAGCAGATGGCCGGGCTGAACTTCGCGCACGGCGTGGCCCAGGCCCTGTGGGCCGGCAAGCTCCACCACATCGACCTCAACGGGCAGCGCGGCGTCAAGTACGACCAGGACCTGCGCTTCGGCGCGGGCGACCTCAAGGAGGCGTTCTTCCTGGTCGACCTGCTGGAGCGCTCCGGGTACGAGGGCCCCCGGCACTTCGACTTCAAGCCGCCGCGGACCGAGGACGCGTCCGGGGTGTGGGAGTCCGCGGCGGGCTGCATGCGCAACTACCTCCTCCTGAAGGAGCGGGCCGCCGCCTTCCGCGCCGACCCGGAGGTGGTCACCGCCCTGGCCGAGTCCCGGGTGCCCGAGCTGTCCGAACCCACGCTCTCCCCGGGTGAGGGAGTCGCGGACCTGCTCGGGGAGGAGTTGGACCTGGAGGAGGCGGGGCGGCGCGGATACCACTTCGAGCGGCTGGACCAGCTCGCCCTGGAGCACCTGCTCGGCGCCCGCTGACAGGGGGCGCCCCCGGCGAACGGGGGACGTTCGCCGGGGGCGCGGGGGGCTCGGAGTCATCCGAGCGGTCTCTGGTCAGTGGACGAGGGCGTCCGGAGCGCGTTCCCGGGCGGCCTCCGGAGGGCGCTCCCGAGCGGTCTCGCGCTCGTCGTAGAGTCTCGCGAACTCCCGGGCGCGCTGCCGGTAGCGCCTGGTCCAGGGGCCGAGGAAGAGCAGGTACGCCAGGAACAGCAGGGTGAACGTCGCGGTGAGGCGGAAGTCGGAACCCGCTCCGTCGAGCAGGTAGCTCATGGTCGCGAGCGCACCGAACAGCAGTGCGCCGACCACGCTCACGACGTTGACGGTCCTCGGGGAGTTGATCCTCGCCTCCGCCTGGGCGGCGAGGACCCGGGCGACCCGGTTGACCTCGTCCCGTTCGTGGAGGCCGCCGCGGCGCAGCTGGCGCTTGGCCTCCAGCAGGTCCACCGGATCAGTGTCCGGCTGCAGCGTCGAGGTGCCCAGCGTCCGGCGCAGGAACGCGGGCATCAGCCACACCATGAGGGCGCCCATGATCACGACGGGGGCCGCCGCGCCGAGCAGGACCGGGACGGCGGACGCCCAGTCGTCGAGCAGGATCACGCAGAGGACGAATGGCGGGAGCAGCCCCACGAGAAGGGCGACTGACACGGCCCTGACGGCGTAGGCACGCGGGTGGTTCTGCGCGTAGACCTGCATCCGGCCGAACAGGGCCCTGGGATGTCGGCGAGCGGACCGGGGGTGTGTCGTGGGCTCGTTCATGCCGAACCCACTACCCGGAAATCCCGTTACCAATCCGAGACTCTCGGTGGGGATGTCGATGACCGGCTTCTCGCCCGGGCGTCGTGGGCGTCGGCCACGGCCCGTGCCCTGCGCCTGGACCGGAGGTCCGAGGGGACGGCCACGACCACTATCACCACGAAGACAAGGCCCGTCGCCAGGAAGAACACGGACGTCCCGCTCCACGCACCGTCCGAGGTGTACCGGTTGAGCGCGTTGAACAGGTTCAGCACGCCGAAACCGCACAGCAGCAGCACCGACAGCCACAGCCGCTGTCTCAGGACCTGCGCGGCCAGGATCCGGGCGACCCTGTCCGCCTCGGGCAGGCCGGTCAGCTCTCCCGACCGGAGCACCCTTCTCGCGGCGCGCAGGTCGGCGGGACGGGTCCCGGCGGGGAGCCGGACCCCGGGCGGTGCCGGGTTCACCAGCACGGCGAGCAGCACCAGGAAGAGGGGGAGGCCCAGGGCCGCTCCCACCAGGACCAGGAGGAAGCGCGCGGCGGCGGAGAGGTCGAGGGTGAGGAGGAAGGCGAGGAGCGCGGTCAGGACGAGGAGCAGCACGGAGGCGACTCCCGCGACACGGCGCGCGTGGCGGGGGTCGTTCTGGATGCGGACCTGGAACCGGAGCAGGGGGTCGAGGAGGCGGCGGGGGGACCGGGGGGAGGGGGTGATGTCGTCGATGGACCCATTGTCCCCGAAGGAGGGAGACCCCGCGGGTTGTCCACAGGGGGACGACCGCCCCGCTTCGGGGCGGTCCGGCCGGGCGACACCCGATCCTCTCCGGGCAGGGCACCGCGCCTGCCGGAGGAGGGCACGGGAGAGGAGGGGTGTCAGCGGCGGTCACGGTCCCGGGAGGGGGCCCGGAACCCTGGTTCGGGCTAGCCGGCCTGGCGTTTGGCCTCCAGGGCCTCCATCGCCGCGACGGCGGTGGCGACGGTCTGGTGAACGGGAACCTGACGGTGCAGGCCGACCAGTCGGACGACCTTGGTGACGCGTTCGTTCAGTGCCGCCAGTGACAGGGAACCGTCCCGCTCACGGACGTTCCGATAGGCGTTGATGATGACGTTCAGCCCGCTGGAGTCCATGAAGTCCAGGGCGGACAGGTCCAGGATCAGCCACGGACCGTGGTCCTCGATCGCGGTCCTGATGTGTTCCTGGAGGTCGGCGGCGGTCGCGATGTCGAGCTCTCCCTCGATCGCGACGATGACGCTGCGGCTCTCGAACCGCGTGCTCAGTCCAAGCCTGTGCACGTTCACTCCTCCCGGCCCCACGTTCCGATGGTGAGGGGTCCCTCGCTTAACCATACGCAGCCCGACCGGGAACGACTACCGGACCCGGCTCCACTCCCACAGAGCCGGTCCGGTGAGGGGAGACACTTGCGCGCCCGAGCGGCCTGGTAAGTCGTTGGACACACACGGTATAAGCGAACCGCTTCCACGGGAATGGCATCGGGCAAGAAATTTTCGCCTCATGGGCGAGAACCCCCTCCCCCCGGGTCGGTACCTCCCGTTCACCCTGGGTCATTTCACGACATGACACCCGGTGTTGCTTCGTGCCCCTCAGGCACCCCCACCGTCACTGTCGGCCCGGTCACGGCCCGTTCGGCCCTCCGCGTCACCGTCACCCTGAGTGAACGAGTCCAGCAGGGCACGCGCGGCCAGGGTGGCGGTGGTCTCACCCGATCGCACCTGTGCCTCCATCGTCGGGATGGCGTCGGCCACACCCGCGTCCCGCAGGAACGAGTCCAGGAGCTGGTCCCGCACCTGGTCCCACATCCAGCTCACGCCCTGGGCGCTGCGCCGGTCGGCGAGGGCCCCGTCGCGCTCCAGCACCCGCCGGTGGTCGAGCACCGTGTCCCAGACCTCGTCCAGCCCGTCACCGGTCAGACCGCTGCACGTCAGCACCGGCGGCCGCCACTCGGGGTGGACCGGCTGGAGCAGGCGCAGGGCACGGGAGAGCTCCCGGGCGGCCTTGCGGGCGTCGTCGGCGTGCGGGCCGTCGGCCTTGTTCACGGCGACCACGTCCACGAGTTCCAGGACGCCCTTCTTGATGCCCTGGAGCTGGTCTCCGGTCCGGGCCAGGGTGAGGAACAGGAAGCAGTCCACCATGGCGGCGACGGTGACCTCGGACTGGCCCACCCCCACGGTCTCCACCAGGACCACGTCGAACCCGGCCGCCTCCATGAGCAGCATGGTCTCCCGGGTCGCGCGGGCCACCCCGCCGAGGGTGCCGGCCGTGGGCGAGGGCCGGATGAACGCGTCGGGGTCCACCGCGAGGTCGGCCATGCGCGTCTTGTCGCCCAGGATGCTGCCACCGGTGCGGGTGGAGGAGGGGTCGACCGCGAGCACGGCCACCCGGTGGCCGCGCGAGGTCAGCCGGGTGCCGAGCGCGTCGATGAAGGTCGACTTGCCCACGCCGGGCACCCCGGTGATCCCCACCCGCTGGGCCCCGCCGGTGTGCGGGAGCAGCCGCACCAGCAGTTCCTGGGCGGAGCGCGTGTGGTCCGGGCGGCGCGATTCCACGAGGGTGATCGCCCTGGCCAGGGTCGGCCGGTGCCCGGACAGCACCCCCTCGGCCAGGGCGTCCACGTCCACCGGACGCCTCCCGCGCACCGCCACGTCCACTCCCCCTCCCGGCCGGAATCCGGCCGTCACCTCCGGTCGGGCCGGTCCGGCCCGCCGCGCCGAACGGTCACGCCCGCTGCTCCGTGCCCTCCGGGTCCAGCCGCTCCTCCAACTGGTCGAGCAGGTCGATCGCGGCCTCCGCGATCACCGTCCCCGGCGGGAAGATGGCCGACGCCCCGGCGGCGCGGAGCTCGTCGAAGTCACCCGGCGGGATCACCCCGCCCACCACGATCATGATGTCCTCGCGGTCGAGTCGGGCCAGTTCCTCGCGCAGCGCGGGCACCAGGGTCAGGTGTCCGGCGGCCAGGGAGGACACCCCGACCACGTGCACGTCGGCCTCCACGGCCTGGACGGCGACCTCGGCCGGGGTCTGGAACAGCGGGCCCACGTCCACGTCGAACCCGAGGTCGGCGAAGGCGGTCGCGATCACCTTCTGTCCCCGGTCGTGTCCGTCCTGGCCCATCTTCGCCACGAGGATGCGGGGACGGCGCCCCTCGGCCTCCGCGAACGCGTCGACCCGGGCGGTCACCCGGTCCATCAGTCCGGCCGCGTCGGAGCTCCCGGCCGCCTCGTTCCTGTACACACCCTGAATCGTACGGATCTGGCCGGAGTGGCGGTGGAAGACCTTCTCCATGGCGTCGGAGATCTCCCCGACCGTCGCCTTGGCCCGGGCGGCGTCGACGGCTGCGGCGAGCAGGTTGTTGGTGAGTGACGCGTCGGCCCTGGACTCCCGCCCGGCGGCCTCGGTGAGGGCGTCGAGGGCGGCGCGCACCCGGTCGTCGTCACGCTCCTCGCGCAGGCGGCGGAGCTTGTCCAGCTGTTCGGAGCGGACCCTGGAGTTCTCGACCTTGAGGACGTCGATCTCGTCGGCGGAGTCGGGCCGGTACTTGTTGACCCCGATCACCGGCTGCCGCCCGGAGTCGATGCGCGCCTGGGTGCGGGCGGCCGCCTCCTCGATGCGCATCTTGGGCAGCCCGGCGTCGATCGCGGCGGCCATGCCCCCGGCCTTCTCGACCTCCTGGATGTGCGCCCACGCCTTCTCGGCCAGCTGCTGCGTGAGGCTCTCCACGTAGTAGCTGCCGCCCCAGGGGTCGACCACGCGGGTGGTGCCGGACTCCTGCTGCAACAGCAGCTGGGTGTTGCGGGCGATGCGCGCGGAGAAGTCCGTGGGCAGGGCGAGCGCCTCGTCCAGGGCGTTGGTGTGCAGCGACTGGGTGTGGCCCTGGGTCGCGGCCATCGCCTCCACGCAGGTGCGCGCCACGTTGTTGAACACGTCCTGCGCGGTGAGGGACCAGCCGGAGGTCTGGGAGTGGGTGCGCAGGCTGAGCGACTTGTCCTTGACCGCGCCGAGGTCCTTGACCAGGCGGGCCCACAGCAGGCGGGCCGCACGCAGCTTGGCGACCTCCATGAAGAAGTTCATCCCGATCGCCCAGAAGAACGACAGTCGGGGCGCGAAGGCGTCCACGTCCAGGCCGGACCTCTGACCGGCGCGGATGTACTCCACGCCGTCCGCGAGGGTGTAGGCCAGCTCCAGGTCGGCCGTGGCCCCGGCCTCCTGCATGTGGTAGCCGGAGATGGAGATGGAGTTGAAGCGCGGCATCCGCTGCGAGGTGAAGGCGAAGATGTCGGAGATGATCCGCATGGACGGCCGCGGCGGGTAGATGTAGGTGTTGCGGACCATGAACTCCTTGAGGATGTCGTTCTGGATGGTCCCCGACAGCTTCTCGGGCGGCACCCCCTGTTCCTCGGCCGCCACGATGTACAGCGCCAGGACGGGCAGCACCGCGCCGTTCATGGTCATGGACACGCTCATCCGGTCCAACGGGATCCCGTCGAACAGCTGGCGCATGTCGTAGATGGAGTCGATGGCCACGCCCGCCATGCCGACGTCACCGGCGACCCTCGGGTGGTCGGAGTCGTAGCCCCGGTGGGTGGCCAGGTCGAAGGCGACCGAGAGGCCCTTCTGGCCGGCGGCGAGGTTGCGGCGGTAGAAGGCGTTGGACTCCTCGGCGGTGGAGAAGCCCGCGTACTGCCGGATGGTCCACGGCTGGTTCACGTACATGGTCGGGTAGGGCCCGCGCAAGTACGGCGGGATGCCCGGCAGGCCGTCCACGAAGTCCAGGCCCGCGCGGTCGGCGGGCGTGTAGAGCGGCTTGACGCCGATCCCCTCGGGGGTCTCCCACTCCAGGGCGTCGGCTGCCTTCCCGGTGGAGTCCTCCAGGGCGCGCCGCCAGTCGGCCTCGCCCCGGTCTGCGCCGGTGAAGGCCGGGAAGCACGGGTCGACGGCGGAGAAGTCGGGGATCATACGGTCTCCCCCTGCGTGGAGTCGGTCGCGGTGGTCGGGGGATCGGTGAGGATCACGTCGAGCAGGTCGGTCAGCAGGGCGACGGCGTCGCAGCCCCTGTGGACGAAGGAGTCCACCCCGGCCTCCCGGTAGGCGTCCCGGGGCGCTCCGGCGAGCAGGACGCGGCGGGCCCCGGCGCCCTTGAGGGCCCGGGCGACGTCCTCCGCGTGCTCGTCGTAGAGCCGGTCCGAGGAGCAGATCACCGCGACCCGGCTGCCGGACTCCGCGAAGGCCCGCGCGGCGGACGGCGCGTCGTCGATCGGTCCCGGGTCGTCGGCCTCGATCCCCCCGGCCGCGAGGAGGTTGGTGGCGAAGGAGGCCCGGGCGGTGTGCGCGGCGACCGGGCCCAGGGTGACCAGGAAGGCACCGGGCCGGTGGCCGGTCGTGGCGGTGTGGGCGTCCGAGCGGTCCCGCAGGGCCTCGTAGTCCTGGGCGTAGCGTCGGGCCGGGAAGCCGCCCGGGACCGGCCGCCGACGGGCGGGGTCGGGCTCGCGGACCAGGGGTTTCTCGTGCGGGTCCGGGAACTCGCTGACCCCGGTGAGCGGGGCGGTGCGGCGGGCGAGGTCGTGGCGGCGGCGCTCCCACACGCGGTCCACCGCGGCGCGGAGCTCACCGTGCTCGATCGCCGCTCCGATGCCCCCGGCGCGCTCCGTCTCCTGGAAGAAGGCCCAGCCCGCGCCGTAGAGGTCCCGGGTGAGGGCCTCGACGTAGAACGATCCCCCGGCCGGGTCGATGACCTGGGCCAGGTGGGACTCCTCGATGAGGAGCGACTGGGTGTTGCGGGCGATCCGGCGGGCGAAGTCGTCGGGCAGCCCCACGGCGGAGTCGAAGGGCGCCACGGTGACCGCGTCGGCGCCGCCCACCCCGGCGGCGAAGCAGGCCACGGTGGCGCGGAGCATGTTCACGTGCGGGTCGCGTCGGGTGAGCATCGCGTCCGAGGTGGTGGCGTGCAGGCTCATGCCGCGCTGGTCCGCCGGGACCCCGCAGGCCTCCAGCACCTGGTTCCACATGGCGCGGACGGCGCGGAGCTTGGCGATGACGGAGAACTGGTCGGCGTTGGCGGCGAGCCGGAACTCGATCCTGCGAGCGGCGTCGGCCGGTTCGATCCCGGCGTCCGCGAGGGCACGCAGGTAGGCGGTCCCGGCGGCGACGGCGGAGCCGATCTCCTGGGCCTCGGAGCCGCCAGCGTCGTGCACGAGAGTGCCGTCCGCGACGAACAGCCCCAGCCTGGGATGGCGGGCGGCGTGTTCGGCGGCGAAGCGGGCCGCGTCCGCCACGTCGGGGCGCTCCCCTGCCCGTGCCGCCGCGCTGAGCGGGTCCAGGCCCAGGTGGGAGATGACGCGGCCGTCGGGGACGTCGGCGTCGGCGTGCGCCCGGAGCAGGGCCCTCGCGGCGTCGAGGGCGTGGGGGCCGGGTGCGGACAGCACCACGGGGGCGAGGTCGAGGTAGACGTCGGTGAGGGCCTCGCCCAGGCGGGAGAGGGGGACCCCGTCGGGTGTGGCGGTGTCGGCGCCCACGGCCACCCACAGCGAGCTCACGCCGTTCATGAGGTCGTCTTGGACGCGGCGGCGCAGCACGGCGGGGTCGGCCTCGGTGTGCCGGGCACGGATGTCCCAGCCTCCGGCCACGCCTCCGCCGGGCCGGTGGCCGCGCGTGAAGGGGGCCAGCCCGGGATAGCCGGGGTCGGCGGCGGGCGGGTCGGCGGTGTAGAGGGGGGCGATGTCGAACCCGTCGTAGCCGTGCGTGGCCAGAACGGACTCCGGGGTGTCCGCGAGCCGTTCCTCGGCGACACCGCTCTTGCGCAGCACCCCGGCGACGAGGGCGCGCCACCGCTCACGTGTGGCCGCCGGGAAGCCCTCGGCCAGGTTGGGGGCCGCGGTACCGGCGGCCCCGCTCTCAGGGACGTCCATACTTCGAGATGGTAGAGAACCGCGTTCGGTTCCGTTGAGTCGGGGTGTGGTGCTCGGCACAGGATCGCCCTCCACTGCCCGGACCAGCGCATTGGCCACGCCGGGCACACGGGCCACGCCCTCCCCAGGATATGACATGGGTCACACACTTGCCCGACTCGAAACCAGAAGCCCCGGTCAGGGACCTCAGCGGTGACCCCAACCGTTCTCCTGACAGGAGGCCCCATGCTGAACCCCACCCGCCGACACCGTGTCGCCCTCGGAGTGGTCGCCGCCGGATCCGCCCTCGCGCTCGCCGCCTGTGGCGGTGAGGACCCCGAGCCCACCCAGCCCGACACGGCCGCGGTCGAGGAGGTCGAGGACGAGCCGGCCGAGGTGGACACCTCCTCGTTCCACCAGGGACCCATCCCCGACGAGGCCCCCGAGATCGACCCGGAGGCGGACCTGCCCGCCGAACCGGACTCCGCCGCGCCCCTGGGGGACCGCATCGCCTGGGAGGCACTGGAGCGGGTCTCCACCTTCGCTTCGGTGACCGACCCCGACGCCACCTCCTCCTGCCCGGAGATCGCCGGGGAGGAGGGGGAGTCCGTCACCTGCACGGTGACCTTCCTGGACGAGGAGTTCGAGTACTCGATCGACATCAGTTCCTCGGGCATCCTCATCAACTACGACTGGGATCTGCCCGAGGGCCCGCTCGTGCGCGAGGTCGTCGAGGACAGCCTTCGGGTGAGCGCCGAGTCCGAGCTCGTGCTCTGTGACATGGACTCCGACGTCGAGCGCGGCGAGACCGGTGGAGAGGCGCCCTTCCTGTGCCAGAGCCTGGACGAGGAGACCGGAGACGTCACCGAATGGGAGATCAGCATCTCCCAGTACGGCTCCTTCTCGTTCTACAGGGTCTGATCCACCCGCGCCTCCGCCCGTGTCGCCGTACTCCGCCCGGGAGGCCCGGGAGGCCCGGGAGGCCCAGAGCAGCGGAAGGCCCCGCCGAACACCTGGTTCGGCGGGGCCCGTCGCGCTCCCGGGCCGCGCGGGTCAGCCGCAGTTGGTGCCGTTGCGCACGACCCACGCGCCGCCGATCGATCCGCCCCAGTCCACGCACTGGCCCGCCGCGTCCAGGTAGACGGGACCGGCGTAGGTCGTGAAGCTGCCCGGGTCGGTCTTCCAGGAGGTGGAGTCGGAGCGCTTGAGGGCGGCGTCCATGTCCATCGCGGATCCGGGGTTGGACCGCGTCACGACCACGCAGTTCCTGCCGTTGGAGTTGTTGTAGGTCAGATGGACCGTGCCCCCGGAGACGGAGGCCGAGTTGACCACCCCGTACCCGCTCCCGCACTCCCCGTTGTAGGAGTCGGCGGAGGCCGGGGCGGGGCCGGCGAGGGCCGCGACCAGGACGACGGTCAGCCCGCAGGAGATCCGGCGGGTGAGTGACTTCAGCACTTCTGCTCCTCCTACCAGGGCGGGGTTCCGCTACCGCTGGTCTTGTGGTGCTCCACGAGTCGGGTGATGGTGACGGTGCCGCCGCTCTCGGTGTAGGTGACCTCCGCCGAGACGGTGCGGCTGCCGGAGTTGACGTAGCCGGTCAGGGCTCCGGGGCTGGAGGAGACCGATCCGGCGGCGCCGTCGGCCACGCCGCCGCCCTGTTCCTGGCAGAAGCTCCACGCGCACACCACGGTGGCGCCGTCGAGCACCGCGTACTGGCCGGAGCCGCCCTGGGGCTGGAAGGCGACCACGTGGTCACCGGCGGGGCGTTCGCCCGACGCGCTCACCCCGGCGCCGACGGTGGCCATGGTGGTGGTCGTGCCACCGTCCTCCTCGCCCTCGTCGTCCTCGGGGTCGTCCTCGTCCTCGGCCTGCTCCGAGGGCTCGTCCGACGGGGAGGCCTCCTCGGTGGGCTCCTTGCCGACCGGCCCCGGACGGCGCTGTTCCTCGGTGGAACCCTCCTTCTCGGCGTCCCCGCCCGGCTCGTCCTCGTCTCCGGAGAACCACGAGGCGATGGGCAGCGCGTCCCAGTTGCTGGCCAGGGCCACGCCGCCGAAGCCGAGTCCGGCGATCAGCAGGAGGGCCCCCAGGCCCGCGCCGAGCAGGGTCAGGACCCTGCCCGCGCCCGCACGTCGGGGGGCCGTCACCGCGAACTCGCGTTCGGGCGCGGTCTGCACGCCGTGCCAGTTGTTGTCGACCAGGGCACCCATCACGCTCCCGGCCGCGGCGGCCGAGGAGACCGGGGCGAAGGCCCTCCCGGGATGGGTCACGGTGACCATCTCCGAGACCAGCTCGAGTGCCGTGGGCCGCTGCGCGCCCTCCTTCTGGAGCGCGCGCCGCGCGAGGTCGGCCAGCGGACCGGTGAACCCCTCGGTGTCCGGTTCGCCGCTGATGACCCTGTGGGCGATCGCGGCCGGGTCACCGCTGCCGAAGGGCGGTCGCCCGGTGGCCGCGTAGGTCACCAGGGCGCCCCAGGCGAAGATGTCGTCGGTGGTGCTGGCGGGCTTGCCCTGGTAGTGGTCGGGGCTGATCCACCCGGGCGAACCCATGACCGATCCGGTCCGGGTGAGCGCCGTCTGGTCCACCGCCCGGGCCACTCCGAAGTCGAGGACCCGGGGACCCTCGGGTGACAGGACGATGTTGGCGGGCTTGAGGTCGCGGTGCGCGATGCCCGCCTCGTGGATCTGGGCGAGCGCCTCGGCCACACCGGCGGCCAGACCGATCAGCAGCTGCTCCTCCAGCGCGCCGTGCTTGCGCATGTAGGCGCTGAGCGTCATGCCCCGCACCAGCGGGGTGACGAGCCAGGGGCGGTCGGCGTCCGTGTCGGCGTCCAGCAGGGGCACCGCGCACGCGCCGCCCACTCTGCGGAGCAGCTCGACCTCGCGGGTGAAGCGCGCCCGGAACTCCTCGTCCGCCGCGTACTCGGGGTGGATGAGCTTGACCGCGACGAGCTCGCCCCCTGCGGCGTGGGCCGCGTACACGACGCCCATGCCGCCCGCGCCCAGGCGTTTGAGGGTCTGGTAGGGGCCGATCCTCGTGGGATCGGTCGAGGTCAGGTCGGTGGCGGTGACGGGGAGGGAGACGGCTGACGGGGTTGGGTTCACGGGGAACAGATCCTGATCGGCATACGGGTGGGACGGTTGGAAGCGGGGTCGGGCGCCCACCGAGAACAGGGGTGGCGAAGGGGGATGAAGGGGAGCAAGTGGATCCTAGCGCCTTGAACCTCGCGCACAAGGTACCCGTGCTCTCTCCCGGCTCCGGTGGTCACGGCATGGGCACCCTCACCTGCTGGACCCTGCCGTCACCCAGGTGCAGGTAGGCGGTGCCCGGGGTGAGCCTCGGACTGGACACGCCCTTGGGCAGGCGCAGCCCCAGGACCTCGCCGTCGGCCTGGCTCTGCGGGGACAGCAGCGCACCGATCCGGTTCCGCTTGAGGTGGACGTGCCATCCGTTGAAGCCGCCCTGGAGCGCCTCGTTGGTGCCCGCCGCGACGATGCCCCAGCCCGCGCCCACCATGCCGCGCGCGATCCGCGTGAACTCCTTGCCGAGGTCGCTCTGGAGCAGCAGCTCGGCGTCGTCGATCACCACGACCGCCGTGTCCGCCTCGAACCGCCCGAGCGCCTCGTGCAGCTGCGAGAGCCTCGGTTCGGCGGCGTCGATGACGGCCCGCACCCCGCGCTCGTTCCGCAGGTCGGCCAGGCGTGATCCGCGCGGCGTGACCAGCAGCAGCTCCGTCCCGCCCTCCAGCAGGGACGCCGCCATGGTCGTGAGCATGCTGGACCGCCCCGACTGGGGTGGTCCGCTCACGAGGAAGGTCGGGATCCGCGACAGGTCGGCGGTGACGGCGGTGAGCTCGTTCCCGCCGACACCGATCAGGGCGTGCAGCGGGCGGGGAGGCTGGGTGCGGTAGCGGGACATGTCCGCGAAGCTCAGCCGGTCCGGCAGGACGTCGACGCGGAACGGCCTCGGTCCGCCGTCGGGCCGCGGGCGCTGGGAGACGAACTCCGCGATGCGCGCGAGCTCGGCTCCCTGGGCCGCGCCCTGCGGGTTCCTGGTCAGGAGCGCGATCTGGACCTCCAGCGCGTCACCCGCGCGGAAGGCCCGGCCGTCCGGGACCTCCTCCGGCAGCGCCCGGGCCTGGAGCCCGGCCGAACTGTAGTCTCCGCTGTCGTTGCAGCGCAGGACCAGCAGGTCCTCCGTGGTGGAGGAGTACTTCGTGCGCGTCAGCAGGCGGTCGCCGGTGGCCACCACGTGCACGCCCACGCCCGCACCGTCCCGCATCAGGGTGGTGACGTCCTCGACCAGCGCGCCGTAGTTGTACTCCCCGAAGGCCTGCTCGAAGGCGTCCAGGCGGTCGATGAAGAGCACGAGGTGGGCCGGCCGCTCCGGGGCGGGCAGCTTGGCCCTGAGCTCCTCCAGGTCGGCGCAGCCGTGCGCCGCGAGCAGCTTCTGCCTGCGGTCCAGCTCCTCCCCGAGCAGCCCCAGCAGTCGCACGACACGGTCGCCCTGGGTGCGCTGGGCGACCGCGCCGCAGTGCGGCAGCCGCTCCATCGGCAGCAGGGCCCCGTTGCCGCAGTCCAGGCCGTACATGTGGACGTCGTCCGGGTGGTGGCCCAGGGCGAGCGAGGCGGCGAGCGTGCGCAGCGTCTGGGACCGGCCGGTCCGACCCGACCCCATGACGTGCAGGTGTCCGGTTCTGGCCAGGTCGAACGTGTACGGCATCTGACGTTGCTGGGCGGGGACGTCGATGAGCCCGATCGGGACCGGACGCACCGTCCCGGGCTCCGGCTGCGGGGGCCGCCCCCGCAACAGCGTGGACAGGGTCAGTGACGTGGGCAGCGCCTCCAGCCAGGGGCTCGGCTGCCGCCGGGCGCCGACCTGTTCCGTGGCCTCGCGCACGGCGGCGACCAGTGCCGTGAGGTCGGTGGCCTCCACGTCGCCGCTCTGCTTGCTCTCCTTGGCGGCGATCGGGGCGGGCAGCGCCAGGTCCGACCACTTCACCGGGTGGGCGACGGGGGCGGAGGCGTTCTCGACGGCCACGATGCGGCGACCGCCCACCCGGCCCGACTGGAACGGCAGCAGCGACGCGTGCCCGAGCCGGGCGTAGGCGCGTCCGGGGGTGTCGATCCCGATGTGGGCCGACTCGGCGGCGTCGATGACGTCGCGGCTCTCGGTCTCGTCGGTCATCCGCAGCGCGATCCGCAGGTTGGTGTTGGCGCGGATGTCGTTGGTGACCACGCCGCCGGGCCGCTGCGTGGCCAGCACCAGGTGGATGCCGAGGGAGCGACCGCGCTGGGCGATGTTGACCAGGCCCTTGACGAAGTCCGGCAGCTCACGTGCCATGGACGCGAACTCGTCGATGACCAGCATCAGCCGCGGCATCTGGGGCATGCGCGGGTCGCGGTCCAGGAGTTCGAGGTAGTCCTCGATGTCCTTCGCCCCGGCCTTCGCCAGGATGTGCTCGCGGCGGTGCAGCTCGGCGCCGAGCGAGACCAGGGCCCGGCCCACCAGGTGGGTGTCCAGGTCGGTGACCATGCCGACGGTGTGCGGCAGGTCCACACAGTCCTTGAACGCGCTGCCGCCCTTGTAGTCGACCAGCACGAACGACATCGACTCGGGGCGGTTCACCGCCGCGAGCGACGCCACCAGCGTCTGGAGGAGTTCGGACTTGCCGGAACCCGTGGTGCCCGCGATGAGCGCGTGGGGGCCGTCCCTGCGGATGTCGACGGCGAAGGCGCCGTCCAGGCCGACCCCGAGGGTGGCGACCGTGCTGCGGCCGCCGCTCGCCCAGTGGGCCGCGATCGCGTCACCGTTGGGCGGCTCCAGCCCGATCACGTCGAGCAGGCGCGCGCTGCGCGGCAGGGAACCGCCGGACTCCCCCACGCTGCTGTCGCGCAGGGGCGCCAGGGCCCGGCCGAGACGGTCCGCCCAGGCCGCGGAGGGGACGTCGGCGCGTACGTCCTCGACGTTGTCGAAGGAGGTCCGGCGCAGGCGCATGCCGTGCGGGGTGATGCTGACGACCGCCCGGCACTCCTCGGGCAGCAGCCGCTCCTCGGCGTCCAGGCACACGACGTAGATGCCCGCGTCGGGGCCCTCACGCAGCAGCTGCACGACCCCGGGGAGCGAGCGGATCCGGCGGGCTCCGTCGAGGACGACCACGATCGCGGGCTCGTCGTCCACGGCCCCGCGCGCGGCCTGGGCACGGGCCTCCAGGATCATCAGCAGTTCGGAGACGCGGCGGGCGCAGGTCGTGGCGTCGATCCCGATCCGGTTCAGCGAGAGCTGGGGCAGGTCCCCGCGCAGGTGCGGCACGTAGCGGGTCCACCGCCAGCGGGTGTGGTCCCCCTCCATGGACAGCAGGTACAGCTGGAGCTCGGCGGGGCTGTGCAGGGCGACGAGCTGGGCGACCAGCCAGCGCTCCAGGGCGTGGGCGCCCTCGCCGGTCCCGGCCACACCCACGACGCCGTTGTCCTTGACCGACACGCTCACCGGCACGTCCCGCATGTCCCAGGTGACCTCCTTGCGGTGGTCGTCCTTGGTGGGGTCCATGAGGACCACCTCCGAGGGGATGCTGCCGGTGCCGACGCGCAGCTGGGTGAAGTCCTCGTCGATCTTGCGGCGCTCCCACAGCCGGGAGCGGGGCCCGGTGGACAGCAGCAGGACGGCGGCGGGGTCGGGGCAGGTGTCGCGCAGACGGCGCTGCGCGGCGACGAGGGCGTCGCGGGCGTCCCTGGTGACCCGCTCCGTCTTCTCCTCGAACTCGCGCAGCTGCTTCTCGTAGCGGGCCTTGGTGGTCCTGCGCTGCATGAGCTGCATGAACAGCACGGAGATCGGCGCCAGCAGGCCGATGAGGAGCATCTGCGGGCGGTTCATGATGAGCGCGCCACCGACCGCCATGGTGATCGGCATGAGGATCATCATGAGCAGCTGGGCGATCGGCTTGTCCGGCGGCTCGGGCGGGGTGGGCAACTTGAACTTGGTCTTGGTGGGCGCGGGGTGCAACCGGGGCGGACGGTTGTAGTCCAGTCCGGTGCCGTCCTCGGAGGTGACGACGGAGGCGTCGGGCCGGTGGTTGGGCCAGGCCTCGAAGAGGGTGCCGCCCAGGGTGAGCTGCTCCCCCTGGGGCCAGTCGGTGTCCGGGGCGACCTCGTCGCGCTCCAGGTAGGCGCCCTGTCCGGTGCTGGTCGCCCGGAGGGTGACGGTGCCGTCGGGGGACACGCGGATCCGCGCCCAGTGGCCGTCGGCGTCCACGACGAGCACCGCGCTCTCGTGGTCACCGACCACGTAGTCGCCCGGGTCGAGCCGGACGACGCGTCCCGCGTCGGGGCCGGAGACCACCCGGACCTCCACCACGCCCGGGGGTTCCGCCTTGACCTCGGCGGGACCGCCCACACCGATGACCGACCCGTCCAGGATCCCGGCGTCCGCCAGGGACACGGACGGATCGACCCGTCGGTCACCGACGTAGAGGGGCACCTCCTGGCCGTTGACGCGCGGCACCGTGCGGACCACCGGGTCCACGACCTCGGTGAGCTGGCGCACGGTGGCGCTGGGGTCGGCGTCGACGAGCATGTCCAGACGCAGGGGCGAGGAGGCGACGGGGCCGGAGCCGTTGGGCCCGTCCACGGACGGACCGGTGGCGGGAGTCGCGGTGAAGAGAAGGCGCACGGTGAGGACTGCTTCCGGGTCTCTGCCCTCGGGGGCGGGTCGCGTTGGTCGACGCGGCGGTCGGTGGGGGCCGCGCGTCCGCCCCGGGCCCGCGCGGGAGCCGGGGGGTGGAGAGGGGCCCGGCGCGGGCGGTCGGGGCGGGGCTGCTCTGTTCGGGGCGGGTGCCCGCGAGGAGCGCGGGGTTCGGCTGTGGCTCGGGGCCGTCAGCCCTTGAGGCCCTCGCCCAGCTTCTCGTCGGTCTCGCTGAAGGTGGTGCCGACCTGCTTGAGGTACTTGGCGATGCCGTCGAGGCCCTTGTTGACGTCCTCGAAGCCGCTGTTGAAGTCCTCGAAGAACGGACGGAAGTGCTTCTCCGCAGCAGGGGTGCTGTAGCCGTCCGAGATCAGCGCGTCGACCTTGTTCTTGATCGACTGGAGGCGCTCGGTGAACTCGTTGAACTCCTGGGTGAGGGAGCCGGAGGTCTCCTCGGTCTTGTCACTGTCGACGTTGTACGCGGGCATGTGTCTCTCCTCGTGTGTGTGCTCCCGGGGCGGCCGAGCCCGGCCGAGGGGCCGGGAGCCCTTCTGTGCTCATTGTGGCTGATACCTGCTCAGGGGTGATGGTTCACCCCTGATGCCACCGGATGCCGTCGGCCCACGCCGTTGGGGGTCAGTCCCCCTCGTCGACGGGGACGTCGCGCTCCCAGAAGCGCGCCGACGCGGTGATCGCGTCGAAGAGGTCCAGGACCTCGTCGACCTCGCGGGAGTTGGGGCTGGTGCAGCTGACCAGGATCCGCTTGTCCAGGCCGGGGTACTCCAGTGCCGTGTGCATGGCCACCGTGCGCAGGATCGCCTCGTCGGTGTCGTGGTCCGTGACGCCCTCGATGCGACCGCACTGGCCCAGCCCGGACTCGGTCAGGTCCACGACGGTCTTCTTCAGCCAGGTGCCCTCACGCGCCGTGGCCGAGTCCTGGTAGACGTAGTCGACCAGGCGCAGGGGGTCGATGGTGTGCTCGCCCCGGCCCGCCGGGAAGGCGAAGACGCAGACGGTCGCCATGAAGAACCCGTCGTCGTACTCCTCGAAGGTCCCGGCGGCCGAGATCAGCCCGGACCCGGTCGCCTCGTCGGTCACCCTGGCCATGTCGGCGATGAGCTCGTTGAGCGCCTCCGCCTCCTCCGGCCGGTTCCCGTAGGCCTCCAGCACCTTGGCGCGCATCTCCGCGAGCGAGTCGCCGGACAGGTCGTACTGCTTCCAGCCTTCCGGAAGCGCGTAGTCGAACAGGATGTCCCGTTGCGGGAGGTCCTCCTCGAACAGGTAGGGCATGGCGGTGGTTCTCCTCGTGCGGCCGGGTGGGGCCCGGTGCGGTCGCGGCCCGTGCGGGCGGTGGGGCTAGACGGCGGCCTGGTTGGGGTGCCCGGGAGGCGGCGGCGGTCCGCCCTGCTCCTGGTCGGTCAGGCTCTTGCCCATCTCCTCGTCCGCCTCCTGGAAGGTCTCGATCACGGGGGTGAGCGCCTGGAGCAGGGCTCCGAGGTCCTCGGCCTGCCGCTCGTAGTTCTTCTTGCAGTCCTTGCCGTAGTCCTTGGCCTTGTCGACCAGGTTGCCCGGACCGATGTCCTCGGCCCGGTCCTCGGGGCTCCGGTAGGATTCGCCCTCGGCTTCGGCGAAGGCGCTCTGGATCCTGTTGAGCGACCCCCGCATGTCGATCAGGGCGTCCGTGTCGATACTGACGATGGTGGCCATCAGGTGCTCCTCTCGTTGCCGCTGGTCCCGGGGGGCCTGGTCCGGCTCACTCCTCGACGTCCTTCCTCAGGCCCCTGATGTGGTCGAGGTCCATGTCGTACAGCTCCGCGAGTCTGGCCTCGACCGCCACCAGTTCCCGCTCGGCGGCGGCGACGAAGCTGTCCAGCCACCGCGCCTCGTCGGGCGGCAGGCCCTCCCGGGATCGCTCGATTTCGGCCCTGGCCGCGTCGGAGAGCAGACCGTCGAGCACCGCGCGCTGCTTCTCGAGCTCCTGCCCGTCCAGGAAGTCCTCCTCGCGCTCTTCCAGGTACGCGTCGCGGAGGTTGTTGCGCATGGCCTGGTGGCTCAGCTCCAGCGGGAGATTGGGGAGGCCGTCGGCGCCCCCGTACCTGCCCTCGGCCGCCGCCTTGGGGATCGCCGTGCCGAGCTGCATGAAGGACTGCACGACGTAGCTGGGGTTGGGCATGCCGTCGGGTCCGAAGGCGATGCCGTCCGAGATCCAGTCCCAGCCCGTCGCCTCGGCCGCGAAGTGGCGGGCGAAGTCGAAGCCCGTCCCGGTGGCCACGTTGAGGATGTTCTTCAGCAGCTCCAAGGGGATCGCTTCGAGGGCCGCCCTCCGGGTGTCCCGGAGCGTGGTGACCGGATCGGAGCCCGGACGTTCCGGCCCCTGGGAGTCACGCCTGTCCCCTCCGCCGGAGGCGGTGTCGTCGCCGTCCCGCTGGGGGGCGCCGTTACCGTCGTCCGTCCTCGGAGCGGTGCGCGCGCCGTCCCGGTCAGGGCGGGCCGGGCCGCCGTCGGGCCCGGAACCCGGGATGTCCACCCGGTGCTGTACCCCGTCCGGTGCCGTGACGCGGACGTGTCCCTCGGTGACGCGCAGCTCGGGGCCGCCGCCGGAATCGACACGCACCCCGCCCCGGGCGTCCCTGACCGTGGTTCCGCTGGAGACGTCGGTGACCTCGGCGCGGCCGGAGGCCGACCGGGTGCCCGAGACGTTCCCGCCGGACTCGAACCGGATCTGGTCGGGCGAGACCAACGGGTCACGCAGCCGGGGCCACCGGCCGTTCCCCGTGTGGATCGGATTCTGCACACCGGGCCCACCGGGCCTGGCCGTCACCTCGATGCTCTGTTCACCGTTGCTGCCGCGCGTTCCCTCGGGGCTGGTCGACACCTCCCACGCGTCGGAGTCGCGACCGGTGCCCCGCGCCGTCAGGCCGTCGGAGCCGACCTCCACGGTCCGGTCGCCGGAGCTCACGGTGCCGGGTTCCCGGCCCGGGCGCATCGTCGTGTGGACCCCGTCGCCCCCGGCCCGGACGCTCGTCCCCTCGCTCGTGGAGACGGAGGACTCGTGCGTGGTGCTCTCCCCGAACGGGGGTCGTTGTTCGCTGTCGCTCCTGGTCTCGGCCACCCTCTCGCCCGGGACGGCGCTGCCCTCGTCCGTGCGCGCGGTCGTGGTGGCCTCTCCGTCGGTCACCCGCACCCGGTCGCCGTCGGTGTCGCCCCTGAGCCCCTCGGGCCCGGAGACGCTGAGCCGTCCGCCGCCGTTGTCGGCCCGGTGGCTCCCGTCCCTGGTGTTCACCGCCACGGAGCCGTCACCTCGACGCGTCACCTCCAGGGAGTTCTCCCTTCCCCCGGGTGCCGCCACGCTCACGTCTCCGTCCTGGGAGGCACGCGCCGACCAGCCGTAGGGGTTCTCGACGCGCAACGCGGGGGCCGCTCCAGGGCCGTCGCCGCCGCGTCCCGGTTCGATCGTCACGCTGGTGAGCGTGCGGCCGTCCGGGGAGCCGATCACCAGGGAGGGTGTGCCGGTGGCCGGGTTCAGGGGCAGACTCGGGTACGTCTCGCCCTGGACGGGCCTTCCGTCCATGTCGTAGGTCCGCTGTCGGCCGCCGTCGACCACCCGAATCGCACTCGTTCCCTGGTGGTCCACGATCTGGACCCGGGAGCCGTGGTCGAAGCTGACCTGCCCGGGCTCCGCGGTGACGTTCCCGGACCTGAACACGGGGCGGGTGCCGCCCTGGCCGTCGTCCACCTGCCGGAGGGTGGCGTCGTTCCCCTCCCCGAACGTGGACGACCGGAGGTCGATGCCGCCGTCCGCGCGGATCTCGGCGCTGGAGGGGCCGCCCCTGACGCTGCCGGTGCCGTCCTGGCGTAGCGCGAAGTCCACGCCCCGGTCCGCGTGGGACAGGTGTGCCGAGTCGGGCCGGACCTCGGCGCGGGCTCCACCCGACGTGACGCGGACCGTCCCGTCGGCGCGGTCGAAGCCGTGCGAGCCGCCGCCGGGGACGTCGACCCGGTAGCCGTCGACCCCGACCTCGGCGCTTCTGCCCGTGGTCGGATCCGTCGCGTGGGAACGCGGAGGACGTCCCGTGCTGTCGGCGGCGCCCCGGGTGACATCGGGTCCGCTGCCGTTGGTTCGCAGGTCAGCGGGGCCGTCACCGGTGTGGCTGACCCGCAGGCCGTCCGCGTCCCGGCGGACGGTGAGGCCGTCCCCGGTGCGGACCTCGCTGCCGTTCGGGTCCCGGGAGACGGAGACGTCCCCGTCGCTCGTGGAGACCGTCAGCTCACCGTCCCGGTAGGAGGCACGCCCCCTGCCGCCGGGGCCGGTCACCTCCAGGTCGCCCACGCGGATCGTGCCGTCCCGTTGGGCACGGACCGACGAGCCGTCCGCCGAGGACATGTCGAACCCGCGCCCGGTGCTCCGCACGCTGGTGCCGTTGACGTCGACACCGTCACGGGTCACGTTCATGGTGAAGTCCGAGCCGCCCTCGCGGGTGGCCGGGTAGCGGTAGGCGGTGTTCTGCTCCCCGTCGGCTCCGCGCGTCGTGGTGAACTCGCCCTGGCCGTTGGTGCGGGTGTGGGTGACGACCGGGCCGCCCTGCGGGGAGGCACCGGAACCGTCACCACGTGGGGCGTCGGGGGCTGGAGTGTCCTCACCGCGCTGGCGGGGCTCGGCCTCGCCGGGCGCCCGTTCCGGGGTCCGCTGCTCCGCCGTGTTCGCGTACTGGTCGCCGTCGCGCGGCGCGGGGTGCGACTCGTGCGACCCCGGGGTCCTCGGGGCGCCTTCGTCGGGGCGCGCCCCTGCCGGAGTGGAGGTGCCGGGTTGACCGTCGCGGTTCCCGGGCGCCAGGTTCACTTCGCCCGGCTCCTCGATCCGGGCCCGAGGGGAGGCGGGCGGCTGGGGCGTGTTCGCGCCGCCACGGGACGGGGGCACCGGAGCGAACTCCTCCCTGGGTTCGCTGCTGGGGCCTCGCCCGGCCTGGCTCTCTCCGGAGTCACGCGGGGCCGGTCCGTCGCTGTCGGCCGGGGTCTCGCTCGCGTCGCCCGTGTTGGACGGCCTTCCGTCCGGACCGTCCGGGACCGCGGAGGCGTTCGTGGAACCGGCTTCCGGCCCCACGGGACCGGGCGCTGTTTCCGGATCATGGGAGCGGGTCGAGGCGGCGCCCACGTCCTCGTTCCCCGACAGGACCGAAGCACCGTCGCCCCCGCCCGCGTTGCTCAGGGGAGCCGGACCGCCCTCCCCCAGGCCACCGTTCACCTCCGGGGCACGAGACTCCGATACCCCACCCGGAGCGGGACCACCGTCCCCATTCGGACCGCCCTCCCCCAGGCCACCGTTCACCTCCGGGGCACGAGACTCCGATACCCCACCCGGAGCGGGACCACCGTCCCCGTTCGGACCGCTCTCCCCCAGGCCACCGTTCACCTCCGGGGCACGAGACTCCGAAACCCCACCCGGAGTGGGACCACCGTCCCCATTCGGGCCGCTGTTGTGGACCGCCGCCGGGTTCTGGGCACCCTCGCCGCCACCACCGCCCACGGCACCGGGAGCGGATACGACGTCCGCCTCCGGCGACGCCTCTCCGGTACGGCCCTCGCCGGTGGCGGGGCCGCTCTCGCCGGTGTCGCCCCCTCCGCCGGAGCCCTGGGTTCCGGCCGGGTCCGCCCCACCGGCCCCTGTCGCCGGGTCGGGCCCCCCGCCGTCGGAGCCCCCGCTCCCGGAACCGCCACCGAGGAAGTTGGGCAGCGAGCCGTTGTCCGCGAGCACCCCGACGGTGGAACCGGCGGCGCTGGTCCCGACAGCGGTCAGGGCCTCATTGGTCCAGTTGATGTCGCTGAGGCTCTTGCCCTCACCCGCGACCTGCACCGTGACCGACGAGGCCATGCTGGCCGCGCTGTCCTTGGTGATACTCGTCGCGATCTTCCCGCCCGTGGTGTTGGCCGCCCGTTTCACCGTGGCGGGAACCGCACGGCTGGCGCCGCTGCGGACCGAGGAGGCGGCCCGGCTCACGCCACCCGCCACACGACCGGGAACGCGGGTGGCCGTCGCACCGGCCACCCTGCTGACCGCGCGTCCACCGCGCAGCAGGGCACCGCCGGGAATCAGGGAGATCGCGTCCATGCCCAGGGTGAACAGCGACTCCCGGTTGAAGCCGAGCTTGCCCTCCTTGTGCAGCGATGCGGCGCTGATCGCGAGGACGGTCAGGGCCAGGGCGATACCGAGTCCGGGAATGAAGATGGCCGCCAGACCCGCGACGACCATGGCCACCGCGTACAGCAGCGGGTTGTCCTCGACCCACGTGACGATCTTGTCCAGCCAGCCCCACAGCTTGCGCGGACTGCCCTGTTTGGCCTCTTCCAGGGCGTCGGCGCACTCCCGGGCGGCCTCGTCCATGTCGTTGAGGACACTCGTGAGCCTGGTGATGAACGCGTCCCGCTCGGGGTCCTCACCGTCGACCTTCTTCTTCCAGGCGTCCGTGTCCTCCAACGCGTTGTAGGCCGCGGCTGCCTGGCGAACGATGGCCGCGCTGTCCTGGCGGGCCGTTCCGAGGGAGATCTCCCACTTGTCGAGGGCCTTGTAACCCTTCTCGTAGGCCTCCTGGGCCTTGTCGAGGTGTTTGGGCAGCTCGTTGACGAGCTCCTTGAGAGCCGAGACGGTGTCGCCCTCGCCCAGTGAGTCGCCTTCGAGGCGCCGCATGTCGGCCGCGGCCTGTTCGGCCGCGTCCGACAGCTTCTCGTAGAACTTGCTCAGGGAGCTGACATCACTCGTTCGCCACGGAACGGGGTCCTCGGGGCGGTCGAGCAGGTCCCACTGGAGGTACTCACGAGGTTGTTTGGCCACGTCCCGAGGTACTCGCTTTCCAGGTCCGACAGGGCACCGTCGTGTTCACCGCACGGGCAGGGGCAGGAACATCCGGGTGTTCACAGGGCTCGGGGGCGTTGGGCACCGCGCGAGTCCGACATCATAGACTCCCACCCCCATGAGTTAACAGATGCACCGGAAGCCCTCCGAGTTCCCGCGAACCGGGAGGAGACTTTCCGCATCATCTCCTCCGGGCGAACCACCAGTGATGACGGCAACGGGAGAGAGCGAGTGAACCTGACAGCGGCGGCACGACCCCTCGAAGCACGGTCGGCGGCGACGCGGACGGTCCGCACCGCCTCCACCCTCGTCGTCGGTACCTCCCTGGTCGCGGTCCTCCTGTCCGCGCTGGGCGCGGCCCCGGCCGGAGCGGACACCACGGGCACCTACGACATGTGCCCGCAGGTCTACTACTACGTGGTGCCGGAGGGCTCCCCCGGGCTGGAGGCGATCGCCGACCTCATCCTGGACGACCCGGAACGCGCCGACGAGATCCACGAACTCAACGTGGGCCGCACCCAGTCGGACGGCCAGGCCCTGGGCGAGGACCGCGCGGTCCAGACGGACTGGCGACTGGTGGTCCCCTTCGACTCCGGCGGTGACGGCGTCTACGAGGGCCGCGACCCCCTGTGCGTGGTCGCGGTGGACCAGGCCAACGCCCAGGGCGTGGCCCCGCCGAGTCCGCACCCGGCGCCTCCCGCCTACTCCCCGCCGCCCGAGGAGGAACCGTCGGCGCAGGAGGGTGAGGTCACCGACGTCACCCCGCAGGACGACAAGCCCAAGATCGACCCGCGCCTCCTCGCGGCCGGTGCGGCGGGACTCATCCTGCTGACCCTGCTGACGCTGTTCTGGCAGCCGATCGGCCGGGCCGTCGCCTGGCCGTTCCGGAAGATCGCCGCGCTCCCCTGGCGCAGGCCCCGCAAGCCCCGCTCGGCTCGGATCGCCGCCGCGACGCGTCGGCGCCGGGCCGCGACCGAGCGCGTCACGGCCGATCCCGACGCGGTCCACCGCGCGGGAGGCGCCCACGCGGACCTCCTCGGAGCGCCCGCCGAGATCCCCGCCCGGCCCGTGGCGATCCTGACCACGCCCGGGGAGACGACCGCGATCGTCCCCGCCGGGGCGACCCCTCCCGCCACCTCGTGGCGGGTCGTGGACACCACGACCTGGCGCTACGCGCGCGGTGCGGGGTCCTCGGGCCCGCTCAACTTCGCCGCGTCCACCCACACGATGGTCCGCCCCGTGGTCAACGGGGTCCTGGCGTGCCTGGGCACCCTGGAGGACGGGGACGCGCTGGTCCACGTCGACCTCACCCGGGTCCGCGGCCTGCTGGCGGTGGGCGGCGATCGCACGGTCGCCGCCGACGCGGTGCGCGTGGTCGCGGACGCGCTCCACGCCAAGGGCCTGACGATGCGGGTCCTGAAGTCGGGTCAGCCGCTGCACACCGTGGTCCCCGCCGCGCTGCCGGACCTGACCGTCCCGGATCCCGTCCAGGGCCTGGAGCACAGCCCCGAGCACCCGCTCGTGGTGGTCGTGCCGCGTCCGCTGGGGACGTCGGACGAACACGTGCTCGCCAACATCCCTCCGAACACCCTCGTGGTGGGGACCGGGGAGTCGGTGCACGCGCGCTGGCAGTGGGAGGCCCACGAGGACGGCACCCTCGACACCGGGGCGCTCGGTCTCCGGGTGGTCCTGCGAATGCCCGAACGCCGCCAGTGAACGGGCCCCGTCAGCCCGGATCCGTGGTGCGCTCCTCGCGCCGGACCTCCCGGACGCGGCCGTAGCGGACGGCCTCGAAGGGGAAGGGGACGCGTGTCGCCCCCGGGTCCATGCCCTCGGCGAGCAGCGCCCGGACGAGTGCGTCGGGGGTGTCGGTGCGGGCGGTGACGTACCGGCCGTCCCGGCAGACGATCTCGACGCCGTCCCCCGCGCGGGCGTTGGTCAGGTTGAACCGGCTCGGGCGCCACACGTGGCGGCCCTCGAGGCGGGCCCAGCCGACGTAGGCGATCTCGTCGGTCCGGAGCCCGACGCCGCGACGGCCCGCGTGGATCTCCAGCACTCCGCTCGCGACCCTCATGCGGACGCTGGAGACGTACACGAGTGCCCCGCCGATGACGGCCGCGAGGAACAGCACCGCGAGGAGGGGCCACCAGAACGGCCCCTCGTCCACGACGAGGACGCCGGTGCCGACCACCGCGATCGCGGGGCCGACCACCATGCCCGCGATCCGCAGCACCGGGTTGGTGACGACGCTCCGCTCGTACCCGGGGCGGGCGTCGGGTGTGCGGTCGTCCACCGGATCAGCTGGCCTCGTCGGACGGGGCGGGTGACTCGGCGTCCTCCGGGGCCTCTGGAGGTTCGGACCCCTCCGCGTCCTCGTCCGCCTCGGGGTCCTCTGGTTCCGGGCCGACGACGAAGCGCTGCCGGTCCTGGACGAGGATGGCGTGGCCGGTGTCGGTGATCGCCTCCACGTAGGCGGAGAGCTCGTCCCCGACCACGTCCATGGTCTGCGCGTCCAGCACCAGCTGGAGGTCGCCGTCCTCGTTGGAGCGTGAGTCCCCGTAGACCAGGCCGCCGTGGGCGAAGGCCGGCGAGATCGAACCGTCGTCCTCCTCCAGGCCCCAGCGGACCTCACCGCGGACCAGGTCGACCGCGACCATGGTGGCCTCACCGCTGGCCTGCGACAACAGGAGGGTTCCGGTGGCGGAGTCGTACAGGAGCCCGGGGACGCCCGCCTCGTCGAAGTGCTGCGAGACCGGGTTGGTGCCCGCCTCCTCCAGGGTCCACAGCGGCTCGCCGTCCACGGTGTCGTGGGCGGAGAGCACCGAGGGCGCCTCGGGCTGGGCCCAGCGCAGCAGTATCGTCGCCGGGACGTCCTCGTCCGCCCGGTCCTCCTCGTCCTCGTCCTCGTTCTCCGCGCCCTCGTCCTCCGCGCCGTCCTCGGGCTCCGGGGCGGGGAACACCCCGAGGATCTGGGGGAGGGGGACGGGTGCGGTGGCGGGCAGTCCCAGCTCCTCGTCGCTGGCCGCCACCGACCACAGGAGTTCGCCCGCGTCCTCGGGATCGAGCGAGTGGGCGCGCAGGACGGAGTCCCCGGAGTCCAGCAGGACGGTGTCGTCCCAGGCGGCCACCGGGACGCCCAGGCGTTCCGGATCGTCCGCGCTGGCCTCGGTGTCCTCCGGAGCGGTCTCGTCGTCGTCCTCGTCCGTCTCGGCGTCCTCGGGTTCGGTGTCCTCCGGTTCGGGCTCGAAGGTGTAGGACCACAGTTCCGCGCCCTCGGCGTCCAGCACCGAGAAGTCGCCGTGGGGCTCCTCCGAGCTCCACTCGGCCGGGCGGCGCACCGCGACGCCGTCCAGGTAGAGGTCGCCCTCCTCCGCCGGTTCCCAGAGCCGCTGCCCTTCGGCGTCCAGGACGAAGGGGGTGTCGTCCGTGTCGGTCATGAGCAGGACGGTCTCGCCCCCGGAGTCGGTGTCGAACCCCCGGAAGCGCGCCTCGCCCTCCCAGAGGGTGTCGCCGGTGGCGGCGTCCTGGAGCAGGTGCCGGTCCTCACCGCCGGAGCTGATCAGGAAGGCAGCGCCGACCGGGCTGATCCGCACGCCCAGGGGGTCGTCGAGGATGTCGTGGGAGCCCGCGTCCTCACCGTGCAGGGGGCGCAGCACCTCGCCCTCGATGCCGGGGGGCAGCTCTCCCTCGAACTCCGTGGGGATCGGAGGGGGCTCCTCCTCCGGTGCGGGGGCGGGCGGCTCCGGATCACCGGTGCAACCCGCGACCAGCAGCGCCGCAAGGCCACAGGTCAGCGCCTGAAGCACCCGTGAGCTGCGCATTGACGGTATCTCCCCACGAAACGATGACGTTTACGGCAAATCCTAAGCCGGGGAGCGGCCAGGTGGATACACGGTGCCGACCACTCGTTACGGGCCTGTGAGCGCGCCGCTCCCGGGCTCAGGAGCCGGGTTCGGGCTCCACCTCGATGGTGGTGACACCCCTCACCTCGAACTCGGCCCGGCCTCCGGTCAGCTCCGCGAGGCGGACCTCGAAGCCGGGCAGGTCGGCCTCCGGCAGTGCCACCTGGATCCGGACCCGGTCCTCGTAGGCGACCTCCCGGACGGTGGTCGAGGAGTCGCGCAGGTCGCTCTCCAGCCGCCCGCCGAGGACGTAGTCGGCGAACACGTCCACCACCAGGAGCTGGCGCCGCTCCAGCAGACCGAACTCCTCGACGGCGGCGGACACCGCGTTGCCGTAGGCCCGGATGAGCCCGCCAGCGCCCAGCTTGGTGCCGCCGAAGTACCGGGTGACCACCGCGACGGTGTCGGTGATCCGCCGATGGCGGAGCACCTCCAGCATGGGCACCCCGGCGGTGCCGCCCGGCTCGCCGTCGTCGCTGGACCGCTGGACCCCACCGTCGTCACCCAGGACGTAGGCGGTGCAGTTGTGGTTCGCGCTCCAGTGCTGCTTACGGCGTTCGGCGATGAACGCGCGGGCGGCGTCCTCGTCGTCCACCCTGGCCATGGCGCAGATGAACCGGGACTTCCTGATCTCGATCTCGTGTTCGCCGCCGCGCTTGATCGTTCTCATGTCGCCTGTTCAGAAGGGTTCGTGGTGGGACGCACCAGTCTGCCATCCCCGAAGGAGCCGACCTTCCCCGCCCGCACTGCTGGTACGGTCCCCTCACCGGAGGGGCCCAGGAGCGCGCCGGGAGCCCCACAGGGGCGTCGGGCGCGCGGTCGCGCCCTCACGGGGGCGGCGCCGACCCTCCGAGCACACCACAGTTGCCGCACTCGGCGTTATCTGACATGCACTTTGGGTAACGTTGCGGACAGCCACAGCACTGATCACCGGGGAGTCCCGACATGCGCACCACGCCACCCTCCGTCGGTCTGGTCCTGACCGCCCTTCTCGTCACCGGGTGCGCCCAGGGCGCCCCCTCCACCAGTGACGGAGCGGCCGCCACGGACAACCCCGCCGCCCAGCCGACCACCTCCCCGAGCGTGACCGCCTCGATCTTCCTCCCGCCGGGCGAGAGCGCCGGGGCGATCACCTACGACGAGACCGCGGTCCCCGAGGGGGCCACCGCGGACGTCCAGGTCCGCGTCCAGGACGGTTCCACGTTCGTGCAGTTCACCGGGACCGGCCTGGAGGCGGACCGGGACTTCGGCGCCCACGTGCACACCCGCCCGTGCGGTGACGAACCCGCCGACGCCGGTCCGCACTACCAGAACGAGGTGGACCCGGCGGCGACCGAGGACGAGCCCTCCACCGACCCCGACTACGCCAACCACGAGAACGAGGTCTGGCTGGACATGACCACCGACGGCAGCGGCAACGCCTTCGTCACCTCGACGGTGGACTGGGAGTTCCGCGAGGGCGAGGCGCACTCCCTGGTGCTGCACGACGAGCACACCTCCACCCACGAGGGGCACGCGGGCACCGCCGGGGACCGCCTCGCCTGCGTGACCGTCGAGTTCTGACGGCCGGGGGCGGCCCCGGGGGCGGGGATCAGTCCGGCAGTACCCTGCGCAGCACCACCTTCTCCGCGAGCGCCCAGGCCGTGGAGGCGAACAGGTAGATCCCGGCGGCCAGGGGCACGAACGCCGCGATGACCACGGTCGTGAACTGCATGTACGACAGTGCCGCCAACATCGGGGGCTGCGCGGGGTTGTCCCGCATCATCGGCAACACCACGTAGCGGCGGTTGGCCCAGGCCACCAGGGCCAGGAGCACCAGCAGTGCGGCGAAGACCGGGGGGACGAGGACCCCCTCGAGACTGGTGACCAGGGTGGAGCCGAGTTCGATCCCGCCGAAGGTGTGCGCGAGCAGCGGCTCCTCCCCTGGTCCGGCTCCGATGAACAGCCCGTACAGGGCCACGACCAAAGGGATCTGCACGAGGCCGGGCAGGCAGCCCGCCAACGGCGAGGTACCCGCCTCGGTGTAGACCTTGCGCTGTTCCGCGAGCATCCGCTCGGGGTTCTTCCCGTGGCGCTTGGTGATCTCCGCGAGCCGGGGCGCGATCCGGGCGCGCTGCTTCTCCGCGCGTACCTGGGCCACCCCCAGCGGCAGGAGCAGGAGGCGCACGGCGACGGTCAGGCCGACGATCGCCAGTCCGGCGGCCGTGGCCCCGGCGAGCGGGGTGAGTGTGGTGGTGAGGGCGGCGAGGACCGCCGAGAGCATGCTGATGACGGCCGCGATCGGCCCGAAGGTGTACAAGGTCGGGACCCTTCGTCTGGGTGGGAAGTTCAGACGTCAGGCCGCTCGGAGCCGAGCCACGGCGGTACGCGCGCGGGGGCGCGTCCGGGCGTGGGTCAGCGAGCGGCCGGAAGGGCCGCGCCGGGGGCTCGGGGACGCGGTCTGCCCGCCGCGTCGGGGTCGCACAGGGTGAGGACGGGGAGCTTCCTGGCTCTGCGGCGCATCGCGTGCGCCGTCCCGGTGGCGGTGTCGCCCACCGGCCACAGGGCCGTGCCGCGCAGGGCCAGCCAGGTCAGGGCCGCGCCGACCGCCACGACCAGCAGGGTCAGGGCGCCGCTCTCCCCACCGGGGAGCGGGAGGTCGACCGGGAGGAAGCCGAGGGCGAGGAACTCGAAGAACGGCAGCAGGTACTGCACGCGCGCCCTCCCTTCCCGTCCGTTGCCCCCATCCTATCCAGCCCTCCACCAGGTCGACAGGGGCCCGTTCACCCTGTGGAGAAATCCGCCGACACTCCGCCGTGGCTCCCCACCTTTCGCGTGATCCTGTAGCTAAATGACACAGAGTAACCATCTCCGCACTCGGCAGCGCCCTTCGGTGCCCGTCCGCGTCTCCAGTACCTGTGCCTCAAGGGCTCGCGCGAGCCCGGTGAAAAGGGGAATCCCGTGCCGATCCGCCCTGCCAACCTCGCCACCATGTCCGCGACCATCGCCGGAGCCATCTCCGGGATGGCCAGCAAGGAGGAGACCGCCCCGGTGCGGGTCACCTTCGAGTCCGGCCACGAGCAGAACGTGGAGAACGGCGGCTGCCGTGTCCTGGAGACCGGCCAGGGCGGGGTGGTCGAGATCGAGGGCGAGTCCCGGTTCGCGCTCTTCGCGGGCACCAGCTGCCAGGGCAGCCGCACCCTGGCCTCCGGCCAGGGCTCCGTCCGCTTCGGCACCCCGGTCCTGGCCGGGGCCATCGTGATCGGCTAGCCGTCCGACGCGCGGATGCGGGCGACCTCGTCCGGGACCCGTTCGAGGGTGTCGCCGCGGGAGCGCAGCACCTCCCCCGCCGTGACGTGTCCCAGGCTCAGCCGACGCTCCGGGGGGAGTCCGTCGAGCAGGCCCGACAGGTAACCGGCGGCGAAGGCGTCACCGGCGCCGACCTCCTCCACCACCTCCACGGACGGGGCGGGCACGAACACCGTGTCCGCCCCGTCGAAGCTCGTCGCCCCGTGTTCGGCGTCCTTGACCACCAGGGTCGGCACCTCCGGGAGGACCGCCCGGACGTCTTCCACGGCCGGGGTGCCCCACAGGCGTTCGGCCTCGTCACGGCCGACGAACACCACGTCGGCGCGACGGGCCAGGTCCAGCAGCACCGGCCCGGCCTCCCGGGCGTCCCAGAGGGCGGGCCGGTGGTTGACGTCGAAACAGCGCAGCGCACCGTTGCCGGACCGCCGGTCGAGGAGGTCCCGGACCAGCGCGGCGGCGCGTGAGGACAGCGCGGGGGTGATCCCGGACAGGTGCACCAGCCGGGGCCCCCGGGACCACACCTTCTCCCCGTCCACCACGGACATCATCGACGCGGCCGAACCCCTCCGGTAGTAGAGGACCCCCGCGCCGCCGGGAGCGGTGTCCTTCACGTAGAGGCCGGTGGGCAGGTCCGGGTCCACCTCGACTCCGCGCACGTCCACTCCGCAGCGGGCGACGGCGTCGGTGACCATCCGCCCGAAGGGGTCCGCGCCCACCCGGCTCACCCAGGCGGCTCGGTGGCCGAGCCGGGCCAGCGCCATCGCCACGTTGGACTCGGCGCCGCCGGTGCCCACCGTCAGGCGGGCGTCCTCGGCCAGGGCCTCGGGTGAGGTGAGCACCGCCATGGTCTCCCCCACGCAGACCGCGTCGATCCGGGTCATCGGGCGTTCCTCCGAACGGATCGGCCGGGGAGGCGGTCGGTGCGGCGCCCGTCCCGGACGGTGAACTCTCCGGCGATCAGGACGTGCTCGATGCCCACGGGGGTCTGCCGGGGTTCCTCGTAGGTGGCGGGTGAGTTCACGGTGTCGGGGTCGAACACGGCGAGGTCCGCCAGGGCGCCGACCTGGATGAACCCCCGGTCGGTGAGGCCGAGCCGCTGGGCGGGACGTGAGGTGAGGTGGCGGACGCACTCCTCCAGGCTGAGCAGGCCCAGTTCCCGCACGTAGTGGCCGAGGTAGCGGGGGAAGGTGCCCCAGCCGCGCGGGTGGGGCCGTTCCCCGACGAGGATGCCGTCGCTGCCCGCCGTGTGCGCGCCGTGGCGCATGATCGTGCGGATGTTCTCCTCGTTCCCGACCTGGAGCAGGCACCCGCTGCGCAGCTCGTCCGCGATCAGCAGGTCGACGAAGACCTTCCCCGGAGCCTCGTCGCGGTCCCGGGCGAGGTCCGAGACGGAGGAACCCACCGCCCAGGACAGCGCGGGGTCGGCGGTCCCGGTGACCACGAGGGCGGTCCAGTCCATGGGGACGCCGTGGTTGCCGTCCGTGCCCACCTCCTCCACCTCACGCAGGATCCGGTTCCGGGTGGCGGGGTCGCGCAGGCGGGCGAGCGTGGCGGCGGTCCCGCCCTCCTGTGCCCAGGAGGGCAGCGGCGCCGCGAGGTAGGTGGCGCTGGCCCGGTAGGGGTAGGTGTCGAGGGTGACGTCCAGGCCGTAGCGGACGGTGGCCTCGTCGATGGCGTCAAGCACCTCGGGGGCGCGGCCCCGGTTCTGCGGAAAGTTCACGTGGCAGTGAGCGAGGTGGAGGGGCACGTGGGCGCGGCGGGCCACCTCCAGGCACTCCTGGTAGGACTCCACCACGCGCGACCCGTAGTTGCGGTGGTGGGGGCAGTAGTAGCCGCCCGCCGCGCGGACGGGTTCGAGGAGGGCGACGATCTCGTCGTCGCTGGCGTACATGCCGGGGGTGTAGGTGAGTCCGGCGGAGAGCCCGTGCGCCCCCTGGGCCATGCCCCGGGCCACCATCGCGCGCATGCGGTCGATCTCGGCCTCGGTGGCGGGCCGGTCGTCGTCACCCACGACCGCCATGCGGACGTTGCCCTGCGGGACCAGGTAGGCGGCGTTGGTCGGGGACCCGCGGTCGATCAGGTCGAGGTACTCACCGACCCCGCGCCAGGAGTGGTCGAGGTCGGGCGTCCCGTTCCAGGCGGCGATCCGCTCGCGGATGGGGTCGACGGTGGCGTCGGTGACGGGCGCGTAGCCGAGCCCGTCCTGGCCGAGCACCTCCAGGGTGACGCCCTGGAGGACCTTGGCCTCGTGGGCCGGGTCCGCGAGCAGGGCGAGGTCGGAGTGGGCGTGCATGTCCACGAACCCCGGAGAGACGGCGAGGCCGGACACGTCGACGACCTCACCGGTGGTCCTGGCGCTCCCGGGTGGGACGATGTGGGTGACGCGGCCGTCGCTCAGGACCAGGTCCGCGAGGCGGGAGGGCCCGCCGGAGCCGTCGATCACCCGACCTCCGGCGAGTACGGTCTCGGGCTGCACTGTTCCTCCGTTCGGGGTCCCCGACACCCGTTCGGCGGTTCCGCCGTCGGAGGGTCGGTGTGGCCCAAGATACGCTTCAGGAAAGAGAATTGGTAACTTTGTTGCCAATAAATGTGTTCGCGGGCCGCCCGCGTGACCGCACGATCCCGGGCGCGCACGGGAGCACGCGAGACCCGACCGAAGGAGACGCATGTCCAAGAAGGCGGTCCAGACCGACAAGGCCCCCGTTCCCGCCGGTGCCTACAGCCAGGGCGTCGTGGCGGGCGGTTTCCTGTACACGGCCGGGTTCGGCCCGCAGGACCCCGCGACCGGCCGGGTGGCGCCGACCGTGGGCGAGCAGACCGCGCAGGTGCTCGCCAACGTCGCCGCCGTGCTCGCGGAGCACGGGCTGACGCTGGACGACGTCGTGAAGTCCACGGTCCACCTGGAGAACCTCAAGGCGGACTTCCCGGAGTTCAACGCGGTCTACGAAGAGCACTTCACCGCCCCCTACCCGGTCCGCACCACCGTGGGATCGGACCTGGCCAACATCCTGGTCGAGATCGACGTCGTCGCCAAGCTCCGCGACTGACCGGCCCGGCTCGGGCCGCTTCCCGGTCGTGTCCCGAGCGCGTCCCGGCCCCGCCCGCCGTGGCCCGTGGCCCGGCGGGCACTCCCGGGCACGCACCAGGCCGACCGGCCGCCCCCGACATCGGCTCCCCGGGGGCGGCCGGTCCCCCTCCCGCCCCCGGCCAGCCCGGACCGGCACCGGTCCGCCCCGGGCGGACGAGCTCCGAGCGGCCCTGGGGAGCGGCGTCGTGGACGTTCTCGACGGAAGAGACGGAGCCGCCACCCAGGCGAGCGGCCGTCTCCCCTACTGTGCGCCGCTTCACGGGCTCCACGGCCTCGCACGGCGGCGGCGCGGCCGGGTTCCGCTGTCCGATCCTCATCGGCGCGGTGAGAGGCGGCCTGGTGTCGCGGGCGCGGGACGATCCAGGAGACACGATCTAGGCCCGGCGGCGCGCCCGCACCACGAGGTCGTGGACGACGTAGATGGTCCCGTCGATGGCCTGTTCCGAGGGACGCGCCTCGTTGACGAGCACGTCCCACTCCCCCTCGGTGAGCGCTGCGGTCACCGCGTCACCCTCGTAGAACAGCTCCGGGTACGGCGGACGCGGCACCCCCGTCTCCAGGTCACTGGGGTGGTGGGCCACCACCAGGAGCTCCCCGCCGGGCGCCACCGCGGCCGCCAGGTCCGCGAACAACAGCGCCCGGGGGTTCGGGTAGAGGTGCATGTACTGGACCGTGACCAGCTCGTACTGGGGGGACGGCGGGGCCCAGCGGGTCACGTCCGCGCGCAGCCAGGTGATCCGCTCCGCCACTCCCGCGCCCGCCTCCGCGGCGTGTGCCGCCGCGCGGTCCAGCGCCACCGACGAGATGTCGACCGCGGTCACCCGCCAGCCACGGGCCGCCAGCCACAGGGCGTCCGCGCCCTCACCGGCCCCGACGTCCAGCGCCCTCCCGGGCCTGGCCCCCTCGATCTCGGTGACCAGGTGCCGGTTGGGCCGCCCGCTCCAGATCCGTTCGCTGGAGCGGTAGCGCTCGTTCCAGAACTCCTCGTCCATCTCCTCGGACAGGGAACCGTACTCGTCGGCCATGTGTCGACCACCTCCGTACCCAACTCTGCTCAGCCGGACGCGGTGAAGCGAGTTGCCTTGCCGAACCGGCAACGGAGTCCTCGAAAGGAGTGGAGAAGCCGGGCCGCAATTTCACATAAACCACAGAACTCGGCCCGCTTCTCATGAATCCCACCGACCGTCCGCCAACCCCCGGTGGTACCCGTGCCACCGGCCCGGACACGCCCCCGCTCCTCCTCTGCCTGGGAGGACGGGGGCGCCTCGGGGGCGGCGCGACTCGGGGCGAGGGCGGCTTGGAGGCGGGGCGGCGCGGCCCCAACCAATCAGGAGCCCTCGGGCTCCGGTTCGTCGAAGTCCTTCAGGCAGAGCTCCAGCAGGGCCAGGACCCGCTCCTTGAGCTGTTCGCGGTCGTGGGCTCTCAGCGCCGTCGCCCCCTCCACACGGCGCACCCTGCCCACTCCCAGCAGGACGGCCGCGACCAGCGAGGCGTGCACGCGGGCGTCCGGTCCGCCCAGGTAGACCGCGAGCGGGTCGATCAGCGCGCTCTTGAGACGCCCCTGGTAGACGGACTGGAGGTCGGGGTCCCCGGCGGAGTCGTCCAGTGACAGCTGCAACGGGGTGCCCTCACCGTGCAGACGGCCGACGGAGTGTTCGGCCAGCCGCACCGTCAGGTCCTCCGGGGCGCCCTCCTCGATGAGCCGGGGGAAGACGCCGTCCTCACGCAGGATCTCGGTGAGGAGACCGGCCTTGGAGCCGAAGTAGCGGTTGATGAGGGCGACGTTCACCCCCGCGTGCGAGGCGATCTTGCGCGAGGAGACCGCACCGTACCCCTCACTGGTGAACAGTGTCTTGGCGCTGGCGAGAATGCGCTCCCGGGTCGCCTCACGGCCACGCGTCGGCGCCTCCGCGCCGGTTCCGGTCTCTTCCGGACGCTCCATCTGCACACCCCTTGGTGGCCGCGAATCTGGCTTTCAGTACTCCAGGTTGACACCTGGGTACACCCCACGCATACCGGAAGCATTGGAGAGATACCGATTTGACAGGTCAACAGCGTTTACATATACCTGACGTGGATGCTTGCCCCCGGTGTGCTTGCCGTGGGGCTTTCGTGCGTCCGGAATCGGGGGCCTCATGGAACAGTCAGCACAAGGGACATCCACCGTCCGGGGCTCCTCCCCCGGAACCGCCCCCCAGGACCTCCCGGCCGCCCCCGGACCCCTTCCCGAACCCGCGACCGAGTACCCCCCGCGCCAGGTCGTGCGGCGCATCATGGTCGGCCTGGTCCTGGCGATGCTCACCTCGATGCTCACCAACTCGATCATCGGCACCGCGCTGCCCACGATCATGGGCGAACTCGGCGGGCAGGACCGGCTGGCCTGGGTGGCGACCGCCGCCCTGCTGACCATGACCGCCTCCACCCCCGTGTGGGGCAAGCTCTCGGACATCTGGGGGCGCAAGCTCCTCTTCCAGATCGCCCTCGGCGTCTTCATCGTCGCCTCGCTCGCGGCCGGGTTCGCGCAGGACATCAACTGGCTGATCGCCGCCCGGGCGCTCCAGGGCCTCGGGGTCGGAGGTCTGGCCACGCTGCCCAACATCATCCTCGGCGACGTCGTCTCGCCCCGTGAGCGCGGCCGCTACAGCGGCCTGATCGGCATGGTGTTCGGCGTCTCCACCGTGCTCGGACCGCTGGTCGGCGGCTTCCTGGTGGACAGCCCCCTCGGCTGGCGCTGGTGCTTCCTCATCACCGTCCCGCTCGCCGTGGTGGCCTTCGGCGTCATCCAGTTCATGTTCCGCATGCCCTTCACCCCGCGCCACCGGCCCACCGTGGACTGGTTGGGCGCGGGGCTGATCTTCAGCGCCGCCAGCACGGTGATCGTCCTGCTCAGCCTGGGCGGCACCCAGATCCCCTGGAACTCCGTGCCCGCGTACGCCATGGGCGCCGCCTCGGTGCTGCTGACCGTCGCCGCCGTCCTGGTCGAGCGCCGCGCCAAGGAGCCGATCATCCCCACCCGCCTGTTCCGCGACCGCACGTTCGTGCTGGCCTCGGCGGGCTCCGTCACCGTGGGCATGATGATGTTCGGCCTCATCATCTACATGCCGCAGTTCCTCCAGATGGTGCACGGCATGTCCCCGACCGTCTCCGGGCTGATGACCCTGCCGCTGGTGGGCTCGTTCCTGCTCACCTCGATCGGCTCCGGCTTCGCGATCAGCGGGACCGGCCGGTGGAAGGCCTACACCGTCGTCGGCATGGCGCTGTGCGTGGTCGGGTTCACGGTGCTGAGCCTGAACCAGTTCGACACCGGTCTGACCACGGTGGTCGTGGGGCAGATGCTGGTGGGCCTCGGGTTCGGCCTCAACATGCAGATCCTGCTGCTGGCCACCCAGAGCTCGCTGCCGGTGAAGGACCTGGCCTCCGGGACGGCCTCGGTCACCTTCTTCCGCAACCTGGGCGGAGCCATGGGCGTGGCCGCCTTCGGCGCGGTCATGGTGAGCCGCCTCAACGCGGAACTCGCCTCGGCCGCGACCGCCGCGCAGGAGGCGCTGGCCCTGGACACCGCCAACGGCACCGACTCGGGCGCCCTGGATCTGACGGTGGGTCTGGAGCAGGCGGCCGAGTCCGCGCAGGGCTCACCCGAGCTGGTGCACTCGCTGCCCGGCCCCGTGCGCGACGTGGTCGTGGGCGCCTTCGACCACGCCATGCAGGGCGTGTTCGTGGCCGGTATCCCCATCGCCGCGCTGGGTCTGCTCGCGGTCTCGTTCATGAAGGGCGTGCCGCTGCGCGGCGGCGGGCCGAAGCGGGCCGCCCGGCGCTCGGAGGCCGCCGAAGGGTAGCGAGCCGGGGTCACGGGGCACGGGGTCACGGGCCGGGGTCACGGGGGTAGAAACCGGGGTCACGGGCCGGGTTCGGCGCCGGAGCTCAGAGGTAGCGGCGGAAACCCGCGGCGGAGCTGTCGAAGCCCAGGGCGGCGTAGAAGCGGTGCGCTCCCTGGCGGCTCTCGTGCGAGAGCAGCTCGATCTTGTAGCAGCTCGCGTGCGCGGCGCGGTCCACCGCGTCCTCCATGAGCGCCCGGCCGATGCCCTGGAGTCTGGTGTCGGGGTCGACGACGAGGTTGTCCACCACCGCCCAGGGCTGGGCGTCATGGGTCAGGTTGGCCACCACCAACAGGTCCAGGGTCCCGATGATCTGGCCCCGGCGCTCCGCCACCAGCACGGTGCGGTCGGGGTCGTTCTCCATACGGGTCCAGGCGCGTACGGCGGCGGAGGACATGCGAACATGAGCGCTCTGCGTGTGGGTGGTGTCACCGAGTTCGCGCAGGAGACGCAGGATCGCACCGAGGTCGGACCGTATGGCCGCGCGGATAATCATGGCTGTCGGCATCGTAGCCGACAGCCTGCGACAAGGCGGACGTCACCCTACAACTGACCACAAAACACCAAGGGCGGGACTGGCTGGTCCCGCCCTCGTGACGCACCCTCCGAGCACCCGAAGGGAACCCGGTCCGGTGCGGAGTCAGGGCTTGCGGATGACCCGCACGCCCTCGTCGTTCACGGGCGGCTGCTGCGCGCCCTCGGGGCGACGGTACACGCCGGTGATCCCCGGGTCACCCCCGGCGTCGGCGGGGGGAGCCGCCGGAGCCTGCTGTGGACCGCTCGACTGGTGCGGCTGCCCCGGGGCCGGGGCGTCGAAGCGGGCACCCTGCGGGGGCTGCGGAGCGGCCGACCTGGGCTCACCGCCCTTGCCCTCGTCCTGCTTCGGAGCCTGCTGCGCCTCGGGCCTGGGAGCGTCCTGCTGACCCTGATCGGGCTTCGGGAGCGGCTGGATGCGCACGGTGGCCTGGTCCGGCTCCTGCTGGAGCGGGGGAAGCTTGGTGGTGGCCTCCTCCTTGTGCTCCGGCTGGGCGGCGGGCTTGGGCGCCTCGGGAGCCTTGCCCTCCGGAGCCTTGGCCTCGGGGGCCTTCGCCTCCGCGGCCTTGGCGGCCTCCGGGGCCTTGCCCTCGGGAGCCCGGTTCTCGGGCTTGACGGCCGGCTTCGGCCGCACGGGGTTCTGCTGGCCCGGGTTCTGCTGGCCCTGGGGAGCCTCGGCCGGAGCGGACACCATCTCCTCGCGGGACAGACCGGTCTCCAGGGCACCCGCCTTGTCCTCGGCCGTGACCAGGTCGGCCAGCGTGGAGTGCATGTCCTTCAGTCGGCGCAGCGCCTCGGCGTGCGTGGCCGTCAGCGTGGCCAGGCGGCGGTCGGCCGTGTCGTGGATCTTCTTGGCGCGGGCCTCGGCCTCGCTCAGGCGGCGGTCGCCCTCCTGCTTGGCCTGCTCACGGAGCTGGTCCGCCTCCTTCTTGGCCCCGCCCACCATCTCGTTGGCCTCGGAACGCGCGGCGGAGACGATCCGCTCGGCGTGCTCCTCGGAGTCCTTGCGGTGCTTGGCGACCTCTTCCTGGGCCTTCTTCTGGGCCTCCTTCACCTCGGTCTCGACCCGGGAGCGACGCTCCTTGGCCTCCTCCTCGGCGATGCGGAGGATCTCCGCCATGCGCTCGCTGATCTGCTCGTGCTCAGGCTTGACCTGGGCCTTCTCGCGGGCGATCGCGAGGTCGCGCTTGTACTGCTCCAGCTCGTCGTCCATACGCTGGAGACGTTCGCGGAGGTCCTTGAACTGATTGTCCATTCGGACGTAGTAGTCGTCGACGTGCGCCTTGTCGTAGCCACCCTTGCGCACCGTCGGAAACCGGTCTTGTTGCAGTCCGCCGCCCGGCAACATATCGCTCATGTGCCTTTCATGTCCTTGTACACCGTTGCTGCGCGTCGCAGATGGTGAGAGATGGTGAGAGTCGCCCGTACCCGTGTGACGCCGGAGCACCCGTCGGACCGTTCGGTCTGGCTCGCCCGCGGATGCCCCCGTGGAGCTCCGGCTCGGCCCGATGAGGGGCACCGGCCGAGAGCGGAGCGTGACGCCGTGGGCACCGTCCAAACGACCAAGGTAGGCACGCGCTGCGCCACGGCGTCAAGAGCCGTGACAGGCACATCGCCGTGCGGACCCTGGTCACGTTCTTACTAAGGTATGCGCGATCATCCCCGTACGGGGGCGTAGCGGTCAACTTCCTGCCCTCCGGCCCCAGGGGACCCCAGCGAGAGGACCCACGTATGGACAGCGCGACCGACGGACCCGCCATGGAACCGCGCCCGGAGGCCAGGATCGGCAGTGCTCCCTTCGGTGAGCCGGAGATCCATCCCACAGCCTGGATCGCCCCGGGAGCCGTGGTGGTGGGACGTGTTCGGCTGGGTGCCGAGAGCAGTGTCTGGTACGGGTCGGTCCTGCGTGCCGACACCGAGGACATCGTGGTCGGTGAGCGGGTCAACATCCAGGACCAGTGCGGACTCCACTCCGACCCGGGCCAGCCCGCCGTCCTGCACGACGACGTCAGCCTGGGGCACAAGGCGATGGTGCACGGCGCCGTCGTGGAGGAGGGGGCGCTCATCGGCATCGGCGCCATCGTCCTCGGCGGGGCGAGGGTCGGCCGGGGGGCGCTGGTCGCCGCCGGGTCGCTGGTCGCGCCGGGCAAGGTCGTCCCGCCGAACACCCTGTGGGCCGGGCTGCCCGGCAAGGTCGTCCGGGAGCTGAACGACGACGACCGCCTCGTGCTGGAGCACACTCCCACCGCCTACGCCGCCTACGCCGTCCAGCACCAGGACGTCATCTGGCGCTGACTCACGACGGGCCCGGAGCGGGACGTGCCGCCTCACCATGGGCCCGGGCGGCGGGAGGTACCGCCTCACCATGGGCCCCGGCAGACGCGGGGCACCGACACCCCAGCGGTCCGCGACGCGTCTCACGGATCGACGGGCCCGGGGCGGGACGTGCCTCCTCGCCATGGGCCCGGGCGGTGGGAGGTGCCACTCACGACGGAGCCTCACGACCCGTGGCGGGGCCCGGCACGTGCGAGTGCCGCGTACCGGGCCCCGGTTCCACACGTGAGGAGGCCGCCGGAGCGGCGGTCGGCACCCCGGCCGACCGTGACTCGCATGGGGGAGGCCCCCGCTTCCCCTCCCCCCAAGGGGATGTGGGTCACTGGCTAACCCGGATGAGCCCGCCACTGGCCCACAAGAGTCATGCGCTCCGGGGTCCGACAGCCGTAGCCTGGAACTCCTCTCTCCTTGTGGGATCGGTTCCGTCGCGCCGCGCCCGCATCGCCCCGGCGCGCGGGGCGAACGTCCTGTCCTGCGACCACGGGTGTGCCCGGGAGGTGAGTGGTGGTGAACGGCCTGGGTCTGGAAGACCGGCTCCACGACCACGTCGCGCTGGACGAGATCGAGCTGTACGCGGAGGTCCTCATCGCGGTGGCCGACACCGACCGCCAGCTCAGTCCCGCCGAGATCGACCGCGCGCTGGGCCTGACCCGGACTCCCCTGGCCAGCGGCACCGTGGCCCCGCCACCCGATGGCGACGGCGTCCGTGAGACCGATGACGCCGGGAACCCTCCGGTCTCGACGTCCGAAACCACCTCACCCGACGGGAGCCACCCGCAGGGGGCTCCGAGTCCCCGCGAACCCGCTCCCAGCAGGACGAAACGACCGTGTGGCGGGGACGCCCCGGACACACCGTCCGAAACCAGGTACGCGGGACCGGTACCTCCGGCCCGTGACGGCCATCGCCCGCCCACCTTCGTCCTCCCCGTCCACGGCGCGGTCCCGGACGGCGCGTCGGCCTCGCGTCCGCTGTGCGACGTGGTCCTGCCGCACTTCGTGCCCTGGCGCGCCTGGCACCTCTGAGTTCACACCCGCCCCCGAAGCACCACTCGTCTCCGTTTCGGAAACCGAACCGTCCAGAATCGGCCTGATCTGGCCACGTTCATCCCGCTCCGCGCCGACTCGTACTGGGTACTGCCCCTGTTGGGCCCCTCAGCCCACAGAACGGCCAGCAGCCCCTCAGGAGCCGAGATGCACGCAGGACCCGACAGGCCGGAACGCGAGGTCGAGCGCTCGGACCCACGCGCCCCCGCGGACCGCCCTCCTCGCCGTGTCGAGCGCGAACCCGACAACGCGCGCCGCGTCACCCTCACCATCGCGCTCGTGGTGACCTTCCTGTTCCTCCTGGTCACGGCCGGAGGCATCGGGTGGTTCCTGTCCGGCGCCGACGGGGACGGCTCGGGAACCCGGGACGACGCCGCCTCCGACGACACCGCCGAGGAGTCGGAACCGACCACCGGATCCGGTCCGCCGCCCGGCGGGGAGGGCTCCGTCACCGACTCCAGGTCGGGACTGGCCTACGTCCTGCCCGGTGAGGGGTGGGCCCGTCTCGGAGACGACCAGGTTCCGGCGGAGTACTCCTCGTACACCGTGTTCGGATCCGAGGACGATCCGGACGCCATGATCGTCACCGGCACCGAGGAGCTCGGCCCGCTGGAGCCCATCGCGGCCACCGGGCTGTCCCTGGCCACGGAGATGGCCGGGGAACTGGTCACCGGGGGCGCGGACCTGCGGATCGAGCCCTCCGAGGAGACCACCCTGGACGACCGTCCCGCCTTCGGCGCCACCCTGGGCGATCCCTCCGACGGGAACGGCTACGGCCGGTTCCTGGTGGTCCAGGTGACCGACGACCGGGGCGCGTTCATGCTCGGACTCAACACCAGCGGCGACGAGGAGGCCACGGCGGGGATCGACGCCGCCTTCGACACCCTGGGCACCGTCTGACCCCACGCCCCCCGGACGTTCCGCGGCGCCCCGGTCCAGGGCGCCGCGGGACAGGGGAACCGCGAGAGGAGGCCACTGAGCAGGGGATCCGCGCGGGACCGGTGACCCCGCTGAACCGGGTCACCCAAGCGGGACACGTGACCGGGACCGCGAGACGCGGCGACCCAGGAGGCAGGCGACCGGCGAGGCGACCGCGAGGCACGGGGATCCGTGCGGACGGTCAGAACGGGATCACGGCGCGGAGCAGGAATCCGCCGTCCCTGGTCCTGGCCCTGGACAGGGTTCCGCCGACCAGGGCGACCCGCTCGGAGAGCCCCGCCAGCCCGCTGCCGTCGCCTCCCCCGGACGTCTCGTCCTTCGCGCTGTCGTTGTGCACCTCCACCACCAGGCCCCGTGACACGTTCGTTCCGTCCCGCGTGAGCCGGAAGCTGATCTGGCACTCCTCCGCGTCGCTGTGCCGCATCACGTTCGTGCCGCCTTCGCGGACCACCCAGGCGGCCAGACCGGCGACCTTCGGCGGCAGCTCCAGCCCTTCCAGGCCGGTGACCACGGTCCGCGTCCCGCCCGAGTCCAGGACCGCGCCGACCGCCGCCACCTCACCCTCCAGGTCCGCCTCCCGGTCACCGCTCACCGCGGAACGCATCTGCTGGAGCGCCTGGACGGCCAGCCCTTGGACCTCGGTCATCTCACTGACGGCGCGGTCCGGGGCCCGGTCCACGAGTCGTCCGGCCAGCTGCGCCTTGACCGCCAGCGCGGAGAGGCTGTGTCCCAGCAGGTCGTGCATGTCCCGGGCGAAGCGGAGCCGCTCCTGGGTGACCGCCAGCTGGGCACTGGCCCGCTGCCCGGCCACCGCCTCGCGGCTGATGTCCCACAGCCAGATGGTGCCGAAGGTGCTCAGGGCGAGGCCGACGGCCACGATGACCGCGACGAACCAGAGCAGCCCGTAGACGAACGGGTTGACTCCGTTCGGCGCGAAGAAGGGGCCGAAGGTCGGGATCAGCAGCAGGGGCGAGAGCAGCAGCAGCGCGCTGACCACCGCGCCGGGCCAACGGGTGGTGAAGAAGATCCCGGTGCCCCACCAGGCTCCGATCATGATCAGCACCACGGGCGGGTTGTTCAGGAACACCGCGCTCAGTAGGAGCAGCCCCACGGAGATCCACCAGAGTCGCGGGCTGGGCCGCCGGTTGCCGTCGACCCGCTCCCGGAGCAGCCGGATGAGCAGGCACGCGACCACCACGGTGAGCAGCCCGCCGACGACCGAGCTCCAGAGCGGCAGGCCGAACTCGGAGCTCAGGCGCAGGTCCATGAGGGCCAGTCCCACGATCATCACGCTGTTGAACCCGATCAGGCCCATGATGATGCGTCGGGAGAACCGGACCCGCCTGTCGTTGGCCATGTCGCTGAGCAGCTCCGGGTCGTCCACCGGGGACGGAGCTCCGTCCGTGCCGGAGGCCTCCGGCACGGACGCCACCGGCACCCGCCCGGCGGCGACCGGTGTGAGCGGGTCCGCGCCGTTCCCACCCGCGCCGTTCCCTCCCGCACCGGTCGCTTCGCGGACCGGTTCCGCGAGGGGCAGAGCCGCGCGGAGCAGGAAACCGCCGTCGTCCGTCCGCGCCGCCGTCAGCGTCCCCCCGGCCCCGGCGATCCGTTCGGCGAGTCCGGCCAGCCCGCTGTCGGACCCGACCCCGCCCGGGACGGACTCCCGCGCCCGGTCGTTGGCCAGTTCCACGACCAGTTCCCCGTGGCCCGGCCCGGGCACCACGGTGAAGGTGATCCGGCACCGCTGGGCACGGCTGTGCCGCAGGACGTTGGTGCCGCCCTCCCGCACCACCCACGCGGCCAGGGCGGACGTGTCCGCCGGAAGACGGAGGTCGGCAAGCCCGGAGACCGTCGTGAAGGTGCCGTTGGCCTCCAGGACGGCGCGGACCGAACCCACCTCCGCGTCGAGATCGATGTCCCGGTAGCCGCGGACCACCGAGCGCACCTGTCTCAGCGTGGCCCGCGCCAGCTCGTGGACCTGGCCGATCTCCCGCTTCGCCGTCTCCGGATCGCTCCGGACGTTCCGCACGGCGCCCCCGGCACCGAGTCGCAGGGCGTCGAGCCGGTGCCGGAGCAGCTCCCGGATCTCGTTGGTGAAGCGCAGCCGCTCCCCGTCCACCGCCAGCCGCGCGCGGGCCTGCTGGCCCTCCGTCACCTGCCGGATGCCGTCCCACAGCCAGACCGTGTAAAGACAACCGAGCCACAGGAACCCCGCCCAGAGGAGCATGAGCAGGCCGTGCCCCAGGAGACTGGAGGAGAAGCCCAGGTACCCGGTGAGGCCGTCCGAGCCCGGGAGCAGAGGGGTCCTGATCGGGCTGATCAGAGCGCCCACCGCCGTCACCACGAGGGCCCCCGCCAGGAGGCGCAGCAGGTCCCTCCGCGAGGTCAGGAAGGCGACCAGCACCCCGGCCGAGGCACCCACCGCGAGGGCGCTCGGGGTGTGCCACAGGAAGAGGCACAGGACCAGGAGCAGCGCGACGGTGTTCCGGAACAGGTTCCGGTCGGGCCTTGGTCTGCCGTCCAGTCGGTCCCGGATCATCCGGATCATCGCCAGGGCGCACAGCACCGAGGCGACGAACAGGGCGACGGTCCGGACCACGGCCAGCACCAGGACGTACGTGGGCTGCCCGGAGAGGATGTCGCTGGCGTGGGCGAGGTCCACCACGAGCCCGCTCCCGGCCCAGAAGGGGACCAGGAACGGGAACGCCGCCATGCTCCACAGGCAGTACAGCCGGGCTCTGCGGATCCTCCGGGCGAAACCCGGGCTCATCCCCGACGACCCGGGCGCCTCCGCGCCCCGCACCGGGGACGCCGTGGCGGCTCCGGGCCCCGCCACGGACGCCACGCGCCCGCTCCGTTCCACCACGTCCGCCTCCCCGCGTCTGGCACCGGCTTCCAACGTAAGGCCGACACGACCCCCCGAAGCCGTTGTCCACAGGCCGGATCCCCTCCGCCGCCCGACCGGGCCCCACTACGGAGGCTGTTCCTCTCCGCCGCCCGACCAGGCCCCGCACGACGCAGCCGGGAGGTCCCGTCCCGGCCTCCCGGCTCCGTGTCCTCGGCGCTGCCCGGCCCCGGGTCGCGTTTCCGGATCGCTTCCCGGCGCCCGCCACCACCGGCGAAAGCATCACCACACTCCCTAGGGCTGGCGCGGGTCCCACCTGAAGTAGCGGCGGACCAGCAGGGACAGCACCACGATCCAGACCAGCATCACGCCGACCGACGGCAGCGCGCTGCCCCACAGGGCGGCGGTGCCCAGCGCCTCCGCTCCCTCGTACCCGCCGAACACGTCGTAGCCGGTGAAGGCCGCCTGGGCCATCTCGGCGGCCGGGGCGACCGGAAGGAACTGCACGACCATGCGGACGGGCTCGGGCAGCAGTTCGAGCGGGAGGAACACCCCGCTGGTGATCAGGAGGCCCATCATGGGCACCACCGAGAACATCTGTGCCGACTCGGCGCTGCGCACCAGCGGCGTGATGAGCAGACCCACGAGGGTCATCGCGACGGAGCTCAGCACCACCGCCGCCACCAGCATCACGGGGTCGGCGGGCAGGTTGCCGCCGAGAGCGGCGACCGCGCCGAGGACCAGGGCCGTCATCGCCAGGGAGAACAGGACGACGACCACCGTCACGCCGCCGAAGATCGCCGTCTGCGGGACACCGCTCACCCGGAGCCGCTTGAGGACCAGCGACTCACGGCGCGCGGCGAACACGTTGGAGGGGTGACCGATCCCCAGCATCAGCCCGATGCCGATGACGGCCGACGCGAGCGTCAGTTCGTGGGTGGTGAAGCCCCCGAAGACCGGTGTGCTGGGCGTCGACAGCAGCGGCACGAAGAGGACCAGCGGCAGCACCAGGTACATCAGCGCGGTCTTGTACCGGACGAAGAGGGTGAACTCGGTGCGTGCCAGGCGCAGGGTCTGCTTCAGCGTGCTGGGCGCGGCCCGTCCGGCCGCCGGGGCCGGGGGCCGGGTGGTGGTCGTGCTCATGGTGTCTCTCCTGGTTCTGGTGCCGGGGTCGCGCCACGGCGCGTGGTACCGGTGACGGGGTGGGGTGGGGTGGGAGGGCCTCGGGTGGCCCCGGGCCGCGCTGGACGAGGTCGGCGCACCGTCCGCAGCCCGAAGAGCGCGAAGAGCCTCGGATGCCTCCCGGCCGCGCGGCGTGATCGGGGCCGTGTCCTCAGGTCACGAGGTCGGCGGCACCGTCCGCGACCTGGAGGAAGACGTCCTCCAGGGAGGCTCCGCGCACCTGGAGGTGCTGGAGGACGACCCCCTGTTCGGCCGACCACGCGATCAGCGCGGCGACGGCGCGGTGGGCGCGCTCGGCCACGTCCCCGCCGGTGACCGTGTACGTGGCCCACAGTTCCTGGTCCCGGGTCTCGACCTCGATCGTGGCCCCGGCCACGTCGGGCAGGTCGGAGGTGCGCACTTCGCCGGGGAGCAGGAAGCTCACCCGGTCGCCCCACCCCGCGAGCACCCCGGCCAGGGTGCCCTCCACCCGGATCTCCCCACGGTGCATGATCGCGAGCCGGTCGGCGAGGCGTTCGGCCTCCTCCAGGTAGTGCGTGGTGAGCAGGACCGCCACCCCGCTCTCCTTGAGGTCGTTGATGACCCGCCAGGTCTCGTGCCGCGCCTCGGGGTCCATGCCGGTCGTGGGTTCGTCGAGGTAGAGGACCTCGGGTCGGGTCAGCAGCGCCGAGCCGAGGTCCAGGCGGCGCTTCTGCCCGCCGGAGAGCTGGCGGACGCGGAGGGAGCGCTTGTCCGTGAGGTTGACCAGCTGGAGGATCTCCTCGACGTCGCGGGGGGAGGCGGCGAGGTCGCTGGTGAGCCGGAGGCTCTCGTCGACGCTCAGATCCTCCATGAGCCCGCTGCCCTGGAGGACGGCGTCGACCCGCTCGCGCACCCCGGCGGGCTGGCCGAAGGGGTCCTGCCCGAAGACCCGGACCGTTCCGGAGCTGGGTCGGCGGAAGCCCTCCAGCGTCTCGATGGTGGTGGTCTTCCCCGCGCCGTTGGTGCCGAGCAGGGCGAAGAGCTCGCCGGGGCGGATCTCGAAGGAGACCCCTCTGACCGCCTCGAAGTCGCCGTAGTGCTGGTGGAGGTCGCTGACGACCACCGAGGGTCCCGTGGTCGACGTGGGGTCCTGGGTGGCGGCGGTCGCTCCGGCGTGCTCTGTCGTCGTCATGGATCCAGAGTCCCGCGAGCCGGGCCCCGGCAGACAGACGTCGCTGTCACCCGTCCCTGATGACAGTTCATCCGCCCCCGTCGCTGACAAATGTCATCCCGGGGCCCGTCCGCGTTCCGTCCCCTTGGTCCGGCCCCCTCCGCCGGGCCACGGGAACACGGCCGCACCCGTACGTGCCCTTCGTGAACCCACCTACGGGCGCGGCCAACGCCGCCGGACGAAGCCGCGCCCGTCCCCTCACAACACGATGTCGGGCGCGACCCCTCGGCGGTCCACCAACGTTCTACACGACTCCGATCGGGCGCGTCCGTGGAATGCGGCAATTTCCAACGGGGATTCCGAACTCCCGGAGATTGGTTACCTTCTTCTTGGGAAACATCGTCCCGAGGGTCCCATCTCCGGGGCGGGCGCGGGACGAACGTCGGTGCGAATGGCAGCTCCGCCAGGGCACCACGAATGCCGCACTGATCAGGGAGGACGGAAATCGTCGCCGCCGCCGTGGAATGGAGACCACCGCGTGTCCACCCGATCCGGAAAACGTTTTACCGACATCTGCGGGAAATTCCGTCACTTCGACGAAGGCGCTGGTCAGGACCGCCCAGGGAAGGGACGAAGCCGCCCGCGACCTCCTTCCGGGACCTAGGGCACCAATCGTTCCCCGTCCGTTGCCCGCCCCGGCCAGAACACCCGTCCACGCCCCGGCCCCGTGTCCGCGGCAGCGCGAGGGACGCCCGGTTCAGCCGGTGACCAGACGGACCGCCGACTCGATCGCCGCACGCTGCCGGGAGAGGTCGGCGCCCTCCGGGAGGCGTGCGCAGGTGAGCCACAGGCCGTCCAGGATGACCATCAGCAGCTCCGCCGCGGCCTCCGGGTCCTGCCCTGACGCGAGCTCGCCCTGGTCCCGCGCGTACTCCAGGGCGGCGCGGAGGTTCGTCCGGGCCTGGGCGTCCAGTTCGGCCAGGACTCCGGCGAAGACCGGATCCACGGCCGCGCGGGCGTAGAAGGCGGCCCAGATCCGCGTCTGGGCCCAGCGCCGCTCGTCGGTGGGCAGCAGGTCCAGGAGCACCAGCCGCAGCCCCTCGGCGACGGTCAGCTTCTCCGGGCCGACCCGGAACCGGCCGAAGCGCGCGGACACCTCCTCGACGGAGGCGCGCAGCGCGAAGTGCAGGAGCTCGTCCTTGGTGGCGAACTCCCGCTGCACCGCCCCCGCGGAGAGTCCGGCCTCGGCGGCGACCACCCGGACGCTGACGCCCTCCAGGCCGTCCCGGGCGGCGATGCGGTGGATCGCCTCGGCGACCCGAGCCCGCCGGGTTTCCCTGTCTACGACCTTAGGCACGGGCTCATTCTGGCACAGGCCCGCCACATCCGATCCCACGTATCGGTACGGCCGTATCGACACGCGCCTCCCCCGCCCCCGCACACCCGCGAGGGGGGCGCTCCCACCCAGGGATTCATGACCGCTCCCGTCCCCGGACACCCGCGAGGGTGTGCGCTCCGCTCCGGAACTCATGTCCGCCATCTCCGGCCCCCGCTCCCCCGCCCCCCACACACGCGGGAGGGGGCGGGGTGCACGTGGCACCCCGCCCCCTCGGCGACGCGGTTCGCGGCCCCGCCCCGGGCTTCACCCCGGCGCGGCACGGCTACGCGGTACGGCTACGGGGCGTCGGCGGTCTCCTTCTCCTCGCCGCCCGCGGCCGGGTTCTCACCCTTGACCGAACGGAGCAGCAGCTGGGAGACGTCGACGACCTCCAGCGACTCCTTGGCCTCGCCCGCCGACTTCTTCTCGTTGATCGCGTCACCGAGCATGACCTGGCAGAACGGGCAGGCGGTGGAGACGGTGTCCGGGTTGGTGGTCAGCGCCTCGTCGACCCGCTCGGTGTTGATGCGCTTGCCGATCCGCTCTTCCATCCACATGCGGGCACCACCGGCGCCACAGCAGAAGCCCCGCTCCTTGTGGCGGTGCATCTCCTGCGTCTTGACGCCGGGCACCTGCGCCATGATGTCGCGGGGCGGCGTGTACACCTTGTTGTGGCGGCCCAGGAAGCACGGGTCGTGGTAGGTGATGTTCTCGTCGATCGAGTTCACCGGGGTGAGCTGCCCCTCCTCGACCAGCTTGGCCAGCAGCTGGCTGTGGTGGATGACCTCGTAGGTCCCACCGAGCTGCGGGTACTCCTTGGCCAGCGTGTTGAAGCAGTGCGGGCAGCTGGCCACGATCTTCGTGACCCCCGCCTCGTTGAGCGTCTCCACGTTCTGTTGGGCCAGCATCTGGAAGACGTACTCCATGCCGAGGCGGCGCGCCGGGTCACCGGTGCAGGCCTCCATGCCTCCCAGGACCGCGAACTTCACGCCCGCGATGTCCAGCAGTTCCGCGATGGCCTTCGTGGTCTTCTTCGCGCGGTCCTCCAGGGCACCGGCGCAGCCGACCCAGAACAGGTACTCCGTGCCCTCGGGGAGCTTGTCCTCGACGACCGGGACCTCGACCGGGTTCTCCTGGGAGGCGAGCTCCTCGATCCAGTCCATGCGCCGGTCCTCGGCCATGCCCCACGGGTTGCCCTTGTTCTCCAGGTTCTTGAGCAGGGTGTTGGCCTCGGACGGGAAGTTGGACTCGACCATGACCTGGTACCGGCGCATGTCCAGGATGTGGTCGATGTGCTCGATGTCGACCGGGCACTGCTCCACGCACGCACCGCAGTTGGTGCAGGACCACAGCTCGTCGGGGTGGATGACGCCACCCTCCTCCTCGGTGCCGACCAGCGGCTTGTTGAGGAGGGCGAGGACGTCGACGCCCGCGTGGCTCTCGTCGGGGGCTTCGGCGAGGGTCTCCTCGGTGATGCCCTTGAGGAGGTACGGGGCCTTCTCGTAGGTGTGCTTCTGGAGGTCGAGGATGACCTTCTTCGGGGAGAGGGGCTTGCCGGTGTTCCAGGCGGGGCACTGGGACTGGCAGCGGCCGCACTCGGTGCAGCTGGTGAAGTCGAGGAGGCCCTTCCAGGTGAAGTCCTCCAGCTTGCCCGCGCCGAACGGGTCCTCGTCCGGGTCGGCCTCCTCGAAGTCGAGGGGCTTGGTGCCGGACTTGTCCATCATCTGCTTGGCGGCGCCGAGGGTCGGGGTGCCGTCGGCGTTGCGCTTGAAGTAGATGTTGAACGGCGCGATGAAGCGGTGCCAACCGATGCCCATGGTGAGCTTGAAGTACAGCACCGCGAAGAACAGGTAGCTGATGATCAGCTTGAACGCGGCGACGAGGGCGATCGCGGGTTCGGCCACGGCGGCGCCGGTCGGCATGACCGCGCCGACGGCGTGGGAGATCGGGGTGGCCCAGACCGGGAAGGGGAAGTCACCGATGGCGACCTTGAGACCGCGGATCACGAAGATCGAGATCAGCAGGGCCCAGAGGTAGGACTCGACGTAGTACGCGGTCCACGTCCTGGAATTGTAGAAGCGGGAGTCCCGGCCCTTGCGCTTCGGCCCGTTGAACAGGCGGTAGATCGTCAGGCCGATGATGCTGACGAGGCTGGCCCCGGCGATGATCTCGATGGCCAGACCGTAGAGGGTCCAGTCGTGGATCAGCGGCAGCTTGAAGTGCGGGTCGAAGACCTCGCCTTGCGCCTCGATCACCGTGAAGACCAGCAGCGGGAAGGAGACCATCACGAACCAGTGGGCCACGCCGACCCACGGCCGCTTGAGCATCCTCGTGTGTCCGAGGATCTCGATGAGCGTCATCGTGAACCGTTGTCCGAACGGTCCCTTCCGCTCCGGCTCCACCGTTCGGCCGACACCCACGGTTCGCACGATCTGGCGAAGGGCCAGACCGAACAAGGTGAACGCGACCACGGCGAAGACCGAGGTGATGACGCCCAGTGTCAAGTACAGAGGATGCATCGTCCGTGGCCTCCCATCCTGCTTCTGTCACCGGTGCGCCACACACCGGTGGTCCCTGTTGATGTTACTAGCGAGTAATAGCACGGCGGCCACCGACCCCGGGTCCGGCCACGCGGCGGCGGGTGCCACCGTAGCCACTCGCGACGCGACTTCCGCCACGCGGGTGCGCCCGAGCCTCCCGAACACACCGCGCACCCCCCATCAAAGCGGACCGGGAGCAGGGCCCGGGCCACCCGACCCCGGAACTCCGCCCCGACCGCGTCGCGACACCCGCAATCGGGCCGCGTCCGCGCCACGGCCCCGAATCCGACACCGGCCGTGTCGCGACACCCGAAACCGGACCGCAGTCGCACCAAGCCCCCGGAACTCCGCCCCGGCCGTGTCGCGACACCCGAAACCGGACCGCGACCCCGCCGCGACCCCTGACTCCCCGCGCCGCCCCGGAGGGCGACCCCGAGACGCCCCCGGGGTCCCTGGTTTCCAGGTCAAGGATGTCCCCGAGTTGTCCCGGGGTTCACCCATTCCCCTCGTGAAATCACCCCTGGTCGGGAACATCCCCGCCGGGCCGCCCGTTGTCAGGGCGTAGGAAGTAACTTGAGTGGGGTCGACTCAACTGACTTGACAGCCCCAACCCGACGAAGCAAACTTACGCCTGAACGACTCAACTTTGACGGAGGAAACAACCATGGCACGTGCGGTCGGAATCGACCTCGGTACGACGAACTCGTGTGTCGCGGTCCTTGAGGGTGGCGAGCCGACGGTCATCACCAACGCCGAGGGCTCCCGCACCACCCCTTCGGTCGTGGCCTTCGCCAAGAACGGTGAGGTGCTCGTCGGCGAGGTGGCCAAGCGTCAGGCCGTCACCAACGTCGACCGGACCATCCGCTCGGTGAAGCGTCACATCGGCACCGACTGGTCGGTGCAGATCGACGACAAGACGTTCAACCCGCAGCAGATCAGCGCCTTCATCCTCCAGAAGCTCAAGCGCGACGCCGAGGCCTACCTGGGCGAGGACGTGACCGACGCGGTCATCACCGTCCCGGCCTACTTCAGCGACTCGCAGCGCCAGGCCACCAAGGAGGCCGGCACGATCGCGGGCCTCAACGTCCTGCGCATCATCAACGAGCCCACCTCGGCCGCGCTCGCCTACCACCTGGAGAAGGAGGACGAGGCGACGATCCTCGTCTACGACCTCGGTGGCGGCACCTTCGACGTCTCCCTCCTGGAGGTCGGTGACGGCGTCGTGGAGGTCAAGGCGACCAACGGCGACAACCACCTCGGTGGCGACGACTGGGACCAGGCGATCGTCGACTGGCTGGTGGAGAAGTTCAAGAACTCCAACGGCGTCGACCTCGCCAAGGACAAGATGGCGCTCCAGCGCCTGCGCGAGGCCGCGGAGAAGGCCAAGATCGAGCTCTCCAGCTCCAGCGAGACGCAGATCAACCTGCCCTACATCACGGCCTCCGCCGAGGGCCCGCTGCACCTGGACGAGAAGCTCACCCGCGCCGAGTTCCAGCGGCTGACCTCCGACCTGGTCGAGCGGACCAAGACCCCGTTCCAGCAGGTCATCAAGGACGCCGGGATCAACCTGGACCAGATCGACCACGTCGTTCTGGTCGGTGGCTCGACCCGTATGCCCGCCATCGCGGAGCTGGTCAAGGAGATGACCGGCGGCCAGGACCCCAACAAGGGCGTCAACCCGGACGAGGTCGTGGCCATCGGTGCCGCGCTCCAGGCCGGTGTGCTCAAGGGCGAGGTCAAGGACGTCCTGCTGCTGGACGTCACCCCGCTCTCCCTGGGCATCGAGACCAAGGGCGGCGTGTTCACCAAGCTCATCGAGCGCAACACGACCATCCCGACCAAGCGCTCCGAGATCTTCACGACGGCCGACGACAACCAGCCGTCCGTGCAGATCCAGGTGTACCAGGGCGAGCGTGACATCGCCCAGTACAACAAGAAGCTGGGCGTCTTCGACCTGACCGGTCTGCCCCCGGCGCCGCGCGGCGTCCCGCAGATCGAGGTCGCCTTCGACATCGACGCCAACGGCATCGTCAGCGTCACCGCGAAGGACCTGGGCACCGGCAAGGAGCAGTCCGTCACCATCTCCGGTGGTTCGGCCATGTCCAAGGACGACATCGACCAGATGGTCCGCGACGCCGAGCAGTACGCCGAGGAGGACCGCAAGCGCCGCGAGGAGGCCGAGGTCCGCAACAACGCCGAGTCCCTCGTCTACCAGACCGAGAAGGTCATCAAGGACAACGAGGACAAGGTCCCGGCGGACGTCCGCTCCGAGACCGAGGCCGCCGTCGCCGAGCTGAAGACCGCTCTGGAGGGCACCGACACCGAGGCCATCCGCTCCGCGAGCGAGAAGGTCGCGCTGGCCAGCCAGAAGATCGGTTCCGCGATCTACAGCCAGGGCCAGCAGGGTGAGGGCGCCGCCCAGCCCGGTTCCGAGAACGCCGACTCCTCCACCGAGGACGCCGACGTGGTCGACGCCGAGATCGTCGACGAGGACAACGGCAAGGGCAACCAGGGTTCCTGAACCGCGACGTGCCGGTGACGGCTGAGGAAGGAGGGAGCGTCGGACATGGCTCCGTCGGACAAGAACAACCCGGAGACGGGTGACGAGGACCAGGGTCCGGTGATCCGCGACAACCGCAGGATCGACCCCGAGACCGGCGAGGTCCGCACGCCCGAGGGCGGGTCGGCCGAGGAGGCCGCGGCCTCCGAGGAGGAGCCCGAGGTCGTGGAGGTCGAGATCGACGACGTCCCCGAGGTTCCGGACACCCCGGAGTCCGTGGTGACCGAGGCGATCAACGCGGACGAGCGGGTCATCGAGCTCACCAACGACATCAAGCGGGTGCAGGCGGAGTACGCCAACTACCGCAAGCGTGTCGAGCGCGACCGCGTGGCCGTCCGCGAGACGGCCACCGCCCAGGTCGTCGGTGAACTCCTGCCGATCCTGGACGACATCGGTCGGGCCCGTGAGCACGAGGAGCTCAACGGCGGGTTCAAGGCGGTGGGTGAGGCCCTGGAGGCCACGGCCACCAAGCTGGGCCTGGAGCGCTACGCCGAGCAGGGCGACGAGTTCGACCCGAACGTCCACGAGGCGCTCACCCTGGTTCCGGTTCCGAACATCTCCGTCCAGACGGTGATCGAGGTGTTCCAGCCTGGGTACCGCATGGGTGAGCGGGTTCTGCGCCCCGCCCGCGTGGTGGTCGGTGAGCCGATGGAGGGCGCGGGGGACGACGAGTCCGCCGACACGTCCTCGGACGCCGACGACTCCACCGCCGAGAAGGGCGAGGACAAGCAGTAGCCCGACCCGGGCCGACGCGACAGCGCAAGGCCCGGGGCGGACGTGACCCGGCCGTGGCCGACGTGAGAACGTCGGTCACGGCTCCGGGTCGCCCCCGGCACCCCAGCGGTACGGGGCCACGTGGAAACATCGGACGCAACCGGCACCAGCGGGAGAAGGCACCAGTCGATGAGCACCAAGGACTACCTGGAGAAGGACTACTACAAGGTCCTGGGAGTCTCAAAGACGGCCTCCAAGGACGAGATCAAGTCGTCCTACCGCAAGCTGGCCCGGGAGAACCACCCGGACGCGAACACCGACGACCCCCGGGCCGAGGACCGCTTCAAGGAGATCTCCGAGGCGTACAACGTCCTCTCGGACGAGAAGCGCCGTAAGGAGTACGACGAGGCGCGCTCCATGTTCGGCGGGTCGTACCGGCCGGGCGGCGCCGGTCCCGGCGGGTTCGACATGAGCGACATCTTCGGTCAGAGCACCGGCGGAGGCGGGGCCGCGGGCGGGGAACGCCTGAGCGACCTCTTCGGCGGACTGTTCGGCAACCGCGGGCGGGGCGGCACCGCCACCCGCAGCAGGCGCGGATCCGACATCGAGACCGAGACCACACTGAGCTTCCGCGAGGCCGCGGACGGGGTGACCCGTTCGTTCCAGCTGAGCAGCGAGGCCCCGTGCCCCACCTGCAAGGGCACGGGAGCGCGCGCCGGCACGGCCCCGCGTATGTGCCCCAAGTGCAGCGGCACCGGGCACGACAGCACCAACCTGGGCGGCTTCTCGCTGTCCGAGCCGTGCAGCGAGTGCAAGGGACGCGGCCTGGTGGTCGACGACCCCTGCCCCACCTGCACCGGCAGTGGACGCGGCAAGAGCACCCGCACCATCCAGACCCGCATTCCGGCCGGGGTCAGCGACGGCCAGCGCATTCGTATCAAGGGCAAGGGCGCTCCAGGCGAGCACGGCGGCCCCAACGGTGACCTCTACGTCGTCGTCCACGTGAAGGGACACCCGGTGTTCGGCAGGAGCGGCGACAACGTCACCATCACGGTTCCGGTGACCTTCCCCGAGGCGGCGCTGGGCGCCGAGGTCCGGGTGCCCACGCTCAGCGGCTTCCCGGTGACCGTGAAGGTGCCGCCGGGTACCCAGAACGGGCACACGCTGCGGGTCCGCGGCAAGGGCGCCACCCGTAAGGACGGCACCGCGGGCAACATGCTCGTCACCTTCGAGGTGGACGTGCCCAGGACGCTCAACGGCGACGCCCGCGAGGCCCTGGAGAAGTTCCGCGCGGCCACCTCCGACTACGACCCGCGCGACGGGCTCGAAGCGCGGGCGAAGGGCGCGTGAACAACGTGAACGATCCTGCCTTCGGCGCCGACGCACCGGTCTACGTGATCTCGGTGGCCGCTGAGCTGGCCGGGATGCATCCGCAGACGCTGCGGCAGTACGACCGGCTCGGGATCGTCTCTCCGGGCCGCACGTCCGGTCGGGGCCGTCGCTACTCCATGCGCGACGTGCGGACGCTGCGCGAGGTGCAGCGCCTGTCGCAGGAGGAGGGCATCAACCTCGCCGGGATCAAGCGGATCCTGGAGTTGCAGCACGAGGTGGAGCAGCTGCGCGAGCAGGCGTTCCACCTGGCCAACGAGCTTGAGGCGGCCCGCCGGGCGGTGTCCCGGCGGGGCCGTCCGGCCCGTCCCGAGGGCGGGCCGGTGCGCGGGGAGCTGGTGCGCCGCACCCGCGTCACGATCTTCAACACCGCCGAGCCCGAGGACCCCGACCAGGGCCGTCAGGGCGGCGGCCAGCCCGGCCCCGGTGGACAGGGGCCGGGGGGCCAGGGCGGTTCCGGTGGTCAGGGGCAGGGCGGCCCGACGGGCGGCCAGGGCTCCGGGGGGCCGGGTGGCCAGGGTGGTCAGGCCGGCGGGCCGGGTGGTCCCGGCGGTCGGACCGGTCGGGACGAGCCCGGCCGGGGCGGTCCGGGCCGGGGCTGACGGACCCGGGGGCCACCGTTCGGGGAACGGTCTCAGGCGCCCTCGCATGATCACTCTGAGTAACAGATTCTGTGGAAGGGGTAACCGGACATGAACTACAAGCTCACGCGGAAGAGCCAGGAGGCCCTGGCCGCCGCGATCCGCGAGGCCACCGCCGACGGCAGCCCGCAGACCGAACCGCTGCACCTGCTGAACGCCCTGCTCGACCAGGCGGAGGGCATCACCCGTCCGCTTCTCAAGGAGGTCGGCGCCAACCCCGACCAGCTCAAGGACAAGGTCGAGGCCGCGATCAGCGCCCTGCCCAAGGCGGCCGGATCGACGGTCAGTTCGCCGTCCTCCTCGCGCCAGCTCATCGTCTCCATCAACACCGCCGCCCAGCGCGCGCAGCAGATGGAGGACGAGTACGTCTCCACGGAGCACCTGCTGGTCGGCCTGGCCACCGACGGCGGTGAGGCGGCCCGGCTGCTCAACGAGGCCGGTGCCGCCCCGGAGACGCTGCTGGAGGCCTTCGAGCGGGTGCGCGGCACCGGGAAGGTCACCTCGGAGAACCCGGAGGACACCTACCAGTCGCTGGAGAAGTTCGGTGTGGACCTCACCGAGCGCGCCCGCGAGGGCAAGGTGGACCCGGTCATCGGCCGGGACGGCGAGATCCGCCGGGTGATCCAGGTCCTGAGCCGACGCACCAAGAACAACCCGGTGCTCATCGGTGAGCCCGGCGTGGGCAAGACCGCCGTGGTCGAGGGGCTGGCCCAGCGCATCGTGGCGGGTGACGTGCCGCAGTCGCTGCTCGGCAAGCGCCTGATCAGCCTCGACCTGTCCGCGATGGTGGCGGGCGCCAAGTACCGGGGCGAGTTCGAGGAGCGGCTGAAGGCGGTGCTCTCGGAGATCAAGGAGTCCGAGGGCCAGGTCATCACGTTCATCGACGAGCTCCACACCATGGTGGGGGCGGGCGCGGCCGAGGGCGCCATGGACGCGGGCAACATGCTCAAGCCGATGCTGGCCCGGGGCGAGCTGCGCATGGTGGGCGCGACCACCCTGAACGAGTACCGGGAGAAGATCGAGAAGGACCCCGCGCTGGAGCGCCGCTTCCAGCAGGTCATGGTGGGCGAGCCGTCGGCCGCCGACACCATCGCGATCCTGCGCGGCCTCAAGGGGCGCTACGAGGCGCACCACAAGGTGCAGATCTCGGACTCCGCCCTGGTGGCCGCCGCGACGCTGTCCGACCGCTACATCACCGCGCGGTTCCTGCCCGACAAGGCGATCGACCTCATCGACGAGGCGGCGTCCCGGCTGCGCATGGAGATCGACTCCAGCCCGGTGGAGATCGACGAGCTGCGCCGCACGGTGGACCGCCTCAAGATGGAGGAGATGGCGCTCGACAAGGAGTCCGACCCCGCGAGTCAGCAGCGGCTGGAGCGGCTGCGCGCCGACCTCGCGGACCGCCAGGAGCACCTCAACGGCCTGGTGGCGCGCTGGGAGCAGGAGAAGGCGGGGCTGAACCGGGTCGGTGACCTCAAGGGCCAGCTGGACGAGATGCGTACGAAGGCGGAGCTGGCCGAGCGCGAGGGCCGCTTCGAGGAGGCGTCACGGCTGATGTACGGGGAGATCCCGCAGCTGGAGAAGCAGGTCGAGGAGGCGTCCAAGGCCGAGGAGAGGGCCGAGGAGACCGCCGGGGACACCATGGTCAAGGACGAGGTGGGCGCCGACGAGATCGCGGACGTCGTCTCCTCCTGGACCGGCATCCCCGTGGGTCGGCTCATGGAGGGGGAGACCTCCAAGCTGCTGCGCATGGAGGACGAGCTGGGGCAGCGGCTGATCGGGCAGAGGGACGCCGTCCAGGCGGTGTCCGACGCGGTGCGCCGCGCCCGCGCGGGGATCTCGGACCCGGACCGTCCCACGGGGTCGTTCCTGTTCCTCGGTCCGACCGGTGTGGGCAAGACCGAGCTGGCCAAGGCGCTGGCCGAGTTCCTGTTCGACGACGAGCGCGCGATCGTGCGCATCGACATGAGCGAGTACTCGGAGAAGCACTCGGTGTCGCGGCTGGTGGGCGCGCCTCCCGGGTACGTGGGTTACGAGGAGGGCGGCCAGCTCACCGAGGCGGTGCGGCGTCGCCCGTACACGGTGGTGCTGCTGGACGAGGTGGAGAAGGCGCACCTGGAGGTGTTCGACACCCTGCTCCAGGTGCTGGACGACGGGCGCCTCACCGACGGCCAGGGCCGTCAGGTGGACTTCCGCAACACGATCCTCATCCTCACCTCCAACCTCGGTTCCCCGTTCCTGGTGGACCAGTCGTTGGAGGAGGCCACGCGCAGGGAACGCGTGATGGACGTCGTGCGGGCCACGTTCAAGCCGGAGTTCCTCAACCGGCTGGACGACGTGATCATGTTCGACGCGCTCTCCACCGAGGACCTGACCCGGATCGTCGACCTCCAGGTGGACAAGCTGGCTCGGCGTCTGGCCGACCGTCAGCTGACCCTGAGCGTCACCCCGGCGGCCCGCGAGTGGTTGGCCCTGACCGGTTACGACCCGAACTACGGTGCCCGGCCACTGCGCCGCCTGGTGCAGTCCAGCATCGGTGACCCGCTCGCCCGTGAGCTGCTCTCGGGTGAGTTGACCGAGGGGGACACCATCCGGGTGGACGTGGACGACTCCCTGGACCGGCTGTCCGTGACGACCGGCGGGGCGGACCAACCGGCCTGAGCGACGGCGAGGGGCCGTACCGGCACCGGTACGGCCCCTCGCCGTGTGTACGGGTTGTCGCCGTGCCGGTTCAGAGGATCAGGAGGATGCCCAGCCCGCTCAGCACGAGGCCGATGACGATCGCCGTCCAGGCGTAGCCGGTGAAGCGGGCCCGCTCCTCCTCGTCCTCCTTGCCCATGGCCACCGCCGCGAAGGCGATACCGACGACGCCGCCGATCAGGTTGCAGCACACGAGCGTGAGGATGGCGACGGCGAGGGCGGTTCCGGGACTGCTCTCGCCGGAGGACGTGTAGGCCATGGGGGCTCCAGGGTCGGGGGGATGTCACCCCGTGGGATGCCCTCCGGGGCTCGGTGGTTTGCGCGGTTCGACCACCTCCTCGCGAGAATCGGACACGGACAACATCGGCCCCTTCGTTCGAGCGCTGTCCCCGAAACACATCACCCATCAGGCCGAATAGGGCATGGCCGGTATTCACTCCTGCCCGCCCCGATCAGGGCCGAGCACGAGAACTCAGCGCAGCGGTTTCAGAAGTCTGAACTCGTTTCCCGAAGGGTCGGCCAGCAGGTGCCAGGGGGCCTCGTCCTCGGTTTCCACACGAACCGCGCCCGCGTGCACCAACAGTTCCAGGGCGTCGGTCTCGCGTTCGTGCTCTTCGAGACGCAGGGCCGGGCCCATGAGGTTCGGTTCGTTCGCGGGCTTGGGTCCGAGCTCGTCGCAGAACGCCAGGCGGATGCCGAGGCCGTGCGGGGGCCGCAGCTCCGGGTGGCCCTTCTCGGTGGGTGTCCAGCCGGTGATCCGCGCCCAGAAGTCCCGGTCGGCCCGAGGGCGCGCGGAGTCCACGGGCAGTGATCCCAGTCCGGGTCCGGCCTCCTCGTAGCGATCGCCGGGCATCACACAGAAGAGGTTTCCCTCGACGTCGGCCAGCACCTCCCACGGCACGTCGCCCTGCCCCACGTCGCGGGGGGAGGCGCCCAGTGAGCACAGGGTTCGGGCCCAGGAGCGGTGGTCGCTCCCGCCGCTGAGGTCGAGGTGCAGCCGCGTGATGGCCGGTTCCGACCGAGAGGTGGAGGGGGCCGGGATGAGGCGTAGCGGCACGCCCGGAGTCGCGAGCAGCAGCCCGGCGGGCTCTCCCCGCACGATCGGCACCCTCAGGGCCTCCGACCAGAAGCGGGCCAGGGTGGGGGGATCGTCGGCTTGGAGGGTGATCGAGTCCACGAGCATGGCGTGGAGGGTAGCGCGGGGGTACGACGCTCGGAGATGGCTTCCTTCTCCGTGTGCCTTCCGGCTGTGTCCAGGGTGGCTGACGAGGTTCGGGCCGTGGCCTTCCTCGCCGGGTGGAAGCCACGGCCCGCGCTACCTGCTGCGGACTCTCGTGGAAACGGGACTCCGTCGCCTGACGCCCTTCGGGGCGTCGACCGCCCCATGGGCGAAGTCCACGGACCGGGTTGGTCCGATCCGCCTTCCTCGTGGCGGGTGGAAGGGCCTAGGAGCGCGGCAGCACGCCCAGGAGCATCGAAGTGAAGGCGACGCGTAGAGCATCACGCAGTTCCATGTGGAGCGCACCGAGGGCAGGTTCGTCCGCATAGGCGGCGAGAAGGCTGGGCGACGGTGGGGTGTAGGACGCTAGGGCGCCCGCCGAGATGAGGCTCGTCAGGCAGAACAGTTGAGCGTCGTCGCCGAGCTCGGGCACGTGGCGGCGCACGAGCTCGGACATGGTCGCGAGCCTGGCGAGGGAGGATCGCTTGTGCCGCTTGACCACCTCGACCGAGACGTTGTGCTCCAGGACGCCGCCCTGCGCACCGAAGAGGTCGCACAGCACCCCCCGGTTCGCCAGCGACCGGCTGAGGACCTCGGCCAGCTGGGCCGCCCGCAGTTCTGGTGCCGCGTGTGCCTCGATGCCCGCGGCCAGCTCCTCCGCCAGCGCGGCGAGCCAGTCACCCAGGAAATCGTCCAGCAGTTCGAGCAGTACGGCCTCACGCGAGTCGAAGTACCGCAGGACGTTCGACTTGGCCAGACCCACCCGTCGGCTGAGCTCGTTGAGGCTCACCTCGGCCACGGGCATCTCGTCGAGCATCGCCGCCGCCGTGTCCAGGATCGCTCGGCGGCGGATCTGGCGTTGCTCCTCGCTTCGCGCCCGCTGGAATGTCATGTCCTCAACCTAGCTTGAAGACCGCCGGTCTCTTGACATCAGACCACCGGTTCTTTAAGTTGGTCTCAATAATAGACCTCCAGTCTTTTAGGAGCGCGCCATGAGCGGCGACTGGACCGAGGAACACGTCCCCGATCAGCACGGCCGGGTGGCGATCGTGACCGGAGCCAACACCGGGCTGGGTTTCGAGACCGCTCGGATGCTCGCCGAGCACGGGGCGGCTGTGGTCCTGGCCGTCCGAGACGTCGAGAAGGGCAGACAGGCAGCCTCTCGCATCACCGGCGACGTCACCGTCCAGGCCCTCGACCTGGCCTCCCTGGACTCGATCCGCTCCGCCGCGGTCGACCTGCGCGCCAACCATCCGCGCATCGACCTTCTGATCAACAACGCCGGCGTGATGTACACCCCGAAGCAGACCACCGCCGACGGCTTCGAGCTGCAGTTCGGCACCAATCACCTCGGCCACTTCGCCCTCACCGGACTGCTGCTGGACCGGCTCCTGCCTGTTCCCGGGTCCCGCGTCGTGACGGTCAGCAGCACCGGCCACCGCATCCGCGCCGCCATCCACTTCGACGACCTGCAGTGGGAGAACTCGTACAGCCGGGTCGGCGCCTATGGCCAGGCCAAACTCGCCAACCTGATGTTCACGTACGAGTTGCAGCGCCGGATCGAACGGCACGGCACCACGATCGCGGTGGCCGCCCACCCCGGCATGTCCAACACCGAGCTCCTGCGCAACACACCCGCCGCACTTCGGCTGCCCGTCACCTGGTTGGCGCCGGTGCTCACCCAGAGGCCAGAGATGGGCGCCCTGCCCACACTGCGGGCCGCCACCGACCCGGACGTGCTCGGCGGGCAGTACTACGGTCCCGGCAACCGGGGCGAGATCCGGGGGTACCCCAAGCTGGTCACCTCCAGCCCCGACTCCCACGACCAGGCCACCCAACAACGTCTGTGGACCGTCTCGGAGGAGCTCACCGGAGTGACGTTCCCCGCTGGGTGAAACGGTGGTTCCACACGGGAGGGGTCTCAACCCTCCATAGCGCCAGATATGAAGGGTTGACTGCGCCCCTCATCCGCGCCCCACGGGGATGGTCTCCCCCGTGTCACCGGCCGGGCGGGGCCAGTTCCTCCAAGAGCTCCTCCACCAGGACGCGGACGCGGTCACGGATCGGCCGCACCGCCTCCACGCCCTGTCCCGCCGGGTCGGGCAGGCTCCAGTCCAGGTAGCGCTTGCCCGGGAAGAACGGACACGCGTCTCCGCAGCCCATGGTGATCACCACGTCCGAAGCGCGGACCGCGTCCGTGGTGAGGACCTTCGGCACGTTGGCGGCGATGTCGACGCCGACCTCGGCCATGGCCCGCACGACGGCGGGGTTGACGGTGTCGGCGGGGGCCGAACCGGCCGACCGCACCCGCACCCTCCCCGCGCCCAGGTGCTGGAGGAAGGCGGCGGCCATCTGGGAGCGTCCGGCGTTGTGCACGCACACGAACAGCACCTGCGGGATCTCAGCGCCGGACACCGCGCACCTCCTCGTGGGGGAAGAACCGTCGCGACCACAGCGCGACGTGGACCAGGGCGATCAGGACGGGCACCTCGATGAGGGGCCCCACCACCCCGGCCAGGGCCTGCCCCGAGGCGGCCCCGAAGGAGGCGATGGCCACGGCGATCGCCAGCTCGAAGTTGTTGCCCGCCGCCGTGAAGGCCAGCGTGACCGATCGGGGGTGGGTGAAGCCCAGCAGGCGCCCCAGGATCAGGGTCCCGGCCCACATGAGCACGAAGTACACGAGCAGCGGGGCCGCGATACGGACCACGTCCCAGGGCTGGGAGGTGATCGCCTCGCCTTGGAGGGCGAACAGCGCCACGATGGTGAACAGGAGCCCGTACAGCCCCCACGGGCCCAGCTTCGGGAGCAGCCGGTTCTCGTACCAGTCGCGGCCGCGCGCCCGCTCGCCCAGGCGGCGGGTGAGGTATCCGGCGAGGAGCGGAACGCCGAGGAAGACCAGGACGGAGACGGAGATGTCGACGAAGGACACCTCAAGCACGGCCTGTTCCCAGCCCAGCCACCCCGGCAGGGCCACCAGGTAGAACCAGCCCAGCGCGCCGAAGGCGACCACCTGGAACACGGAGTTGAGCGCGACCAGGACGGCGGCGGCCTCGCGGTCGCCGCAGGCGAGGTCGTTCCAGATGATGACCATCGCGATGCAGCGGGCGAGTCCGACGATGATCAGGCCGGTGCGGTACTCGGGGAGGTCGGCCAGGAACAGCCAGGCCAGGGCGAACATCACCGCCGGACCGACGATCCAGTTCAGCGCCAACGAGGTGACGAGCAGGCGCCGGTCGCCGGTGACCGTTCCCAGGCGGTCGTAGCGGACCTTGGCCAGCGGCGGGTACATCATCACCAGCAGTCCGAGGGCGATGGGCACCGACACCCCGGCCACGCCCATCCCGGCCAGGGCCTGCCCCAGACCGGGGACCGTTCTGCCCAGGGCCAGGCCCGCGGCCATGGCGATCAGGATCCACACCGTCAGGTAGCGGTCCAGGACCGGTAGGCGCACCACACCCGTCTCGGTGCTCGGCTGGACGGGGGCGCTCACGCTCCGGCCGCCGTCGTGGTGCGGCGGGTGAGGACCGCGGCCAGGCGGTCGGTGGCGGCGGGCACGAGCCGGTAGTAGACCCAGGTGCCGCGCCGCTCGGCGGTGATGAGTCCGGCCTCGCGCAGCAGTTTGAGGTGGTGGGAGATGGTGGGCTGGGAGAGGTCGAAGGCGGGCGTCAGGTCGCACACGCACACCTCGCCGCCGTCCGGGGTGGCGATCATCGACAGCAGTCGGAGCCGCACGGGGTCACCGAGGGCCTTGAAGACCCTGGCGAGTTCCGAAGCCTCGCCCTCGTCCAGCGGGGTGGTCAGCAGGCCGGGGCAGCAGTCCGCGACCGTGCCTGGGACCGAAGCGGGAGCATCGGCCGTGCGCTCTTGATTCGACATGCGTCTATGTTGACAAACTTCGAAACAACCCGCAACCTTGCATCGACGGAGTTCGATACAAGGCCTGTGGAGGTCCCCCGTGTCCCGTGTGCAGCTCGCCCTCAACGTCGCCGACCTCGAAGCATCGGTGGTCTTCTACACGCAGCTCTTCGGCGTCGAACCCGCCAAGCGCCGCCCCGGGTATGCCAACTTCGCCGTCTCCGAGCCCCCGCTCAAGCTGGTCCTCATCGAAGGCGAGCCCGGACAGGAGACCCGACTGGACCACCTGGGGGTGGAGGTCGAGGACTCGGCGCGGGTCGACGCCGCCACCGACCGCCTCAAGGAAGCGGGCCTGGCCACGTTCGAGGAGAACGACACGTCGTGCTGCTACGCGGTCCAGGACAAGGTCTGGGTGCACGGCCCCGGCAGGGAGCCGTGGGAGGTGTACGTGGTGAAGGCCGACAGTGACCAGCGCGGCAGGGCCGAGGACGTCCCGAACCCGGCCCAGTCCGCCCAGAGCCCGGTTCCGAGCCCGGCGTCGGGGTCGGGGTGCTGCGGCGGCTGAGCACTGGCGTTGGTTCACGCCCGTTGGTGATCACGCTGACGCGTGAGAGGGAGAGGGTCCGCGCGTCCAGCGGAGCGGACCCTCTCACCAGAGAGCGCGAATTCATGGAGCTCACCGCTGCGGGGTGGTGGGGCCCGGCGACTTCGCCGCCGGGCCCCAGTATTGGTTCAGGTCAGGAAGCTGATGGGGTGGGTGAGGTTCTGGCCCATGACCTCCAGGGCATTGAGGCCCAGGAGGAGGGTGGAGCTGATGGCGGTGGCTGGCCATGCCCACCAGGGGCGGGGAGCGCGGTGGCGGCCCCGGGGAAGAGCGGGTTCCGGCTCTGCGTGGGAAGCGGCCTCCGCCAGTTGGGCCTGCCTAGCCTTCTCTTCACGGTGGTGGCGGGCCACCGTGACCCAGTTCGGGAGGGGCCCGTGTTCCAGCATGTACGCCACCCGGGGGTTGTCGCCCATCTGACGGAGCAGGCGTTCTTGCCGGTCTTGGTGGGTTTCGGTCCAGGCGGACGCTGATTCCAGGGCCGGAACGGCGAGTTGGGGTGGGCGGGTGTTCGTGCGGGGGAAGCGGTGGCCTCGGGGTGCGGTCAGGACCGACCTGATCTCCGCGCTGACCTGGTGGCGCGTCATCGGGCACCACCACAGGTGTCCCCACCAGCGGCGGTGAGGGCGAGGTGGGTGAACTCGGCCCAGATCACGGTGCCCAGCCCGGCGCAGAACGGGAAGTCCAGTACCGGCCGGAACCCCCACCGGGTAGTGAGGTGGTCGAGTAGAAGCAGGCCGCGTCCGCGTTCGGCGCGCTCCTGCTGGCGCCTGGTGCGCCTACGCGGGACCTTTGGAGAGGTGTGGGCGGCAGCGTCGGTGCGGGCGCCGTCGTCGATGATCGAGATCCGCACCGTTCCCGGCCGGGGCAGGTCCAGGGTGCGGACCACCCTGCCGTCGGGGTCCTGCCCGGAGCGGGAGTGCTCACAGGCGTTGGCGAACATCTCGCTCAGACACAACACCATCTCCTCCCGCACCTCGACCGGAAGACGGGTCATCCGCTCCAGGTCGCAGGTGAGGTCGGTGCGTACCTGGCTGGTCTGGGAGAGCTGGCCCGGGTAGACGCGGCACTCCCACCGAGACTCGTTCTCGGGCGGGCTGTTCGTGTGGTCCAGGGCAGGGGTGTGCGGCACAATAGCCATGTCGGCAATCTCTTTCTCTTCAACGGGGTTGGGGTGTCGGCCTGCTCTGGGGGTGTTGACGCACCCGCCAGAGCTTTTTCGTAGAACGGCTTCGGGGCTCAGGCAGCGGGCGGAGGTTCCGGATCACTCCTGAGAACACCCAGATGCCGGTGAGCGAGCAACCGCAACAACTCGATGCGATCGGGTGCGGTAATCCGCTCATAGGGGTCGCCCTCACCCGTCCACCCGAGGGGGCGTCGAGCCACGTAGACCTCGCCAGGTGCCGTGCCCTCCACCGTCATCGACCAGTGCTTGTAGAGCAGGGCACAGAGCACATGCTCCGGAACCGGCAGTGACTCTGCGTGGGGGTTGTTCGGCTTCGTGACCGTCCCCGCTACGGGCCTGTTGCCCGGTACCCGGGTGGGTGCGGGGTGATCATGGATCGCCTGGTCAATCAACCGCATCGCCCGTTCCGCGTCGCTCACTTCTCGAGCGATCCGCAGAGCCCCCAGGACCAGGGGGAGGCGGTTGCGCAGGGTGTGGTTGTGCCACACATCCACCTGCGCCGGGGTCAGATGAGTCGGGGCGGTCAGGGCGTCCTCGGCCACAGCCAGCAGGTCCCGGGTGTCCACGTCCAACATCAGCACTCCACCTCGTCCTCTGCGATGTTGATCTGCGTCCACGGGTTGTGGCTGAGGTCGTAGGAGAGGTGGAACCAGACCTGCCGGAACTTCGGGTTGCCGTTGTCTCCCCACCGATCCGCCAACGCGTTGACCAACCCCAACCCGATCCCCGGGCCGCTGCCCAGACCCGCGTCAGGCTGAAGCGCGGCGAGAGCGGGCGCAGTGAGCGGGCCGGAAGCCATGGGGCGCAGGGTGCCCTGGTCCTGGCAGGTCAACGTCATCCCCGTGGCACCCCGATCCACGGTGAGTGAGTAGGTCTGGCCGTTCTCACTCGACAGCGAGTGGGCGATGGCGTTGTTGGCCAGCTCCGAGCCGAGCAGCGTGAACAAGTACCGGTAGTCCTTGCTGCGTTCGGCTGCGCTGGTGTCCAGGAACGCCCGGACCAGGGGCATCAGGCCCGGGAGACCGGCGAAGGCGTACTTGCGCTTACGGAACGGGGTGCCCACAGTCCGGGAGAAGTAGTGGGCGTGGAACGGCTTGATGAAGCTCGCCAGGGGGACCGTCGCCTCGCGGTGGGTCAGTTCGGGGGAGAACACGCTCACGAGGCCACCGCCAACCGCCGCAGCCCGGCCAGGACGACCTCCAGGACCTGCAAGGGGACGGAATCGATCGGCCTCCTGGGCGCAGGGATCAACGGACGACGAGAGCAAGACGTGGTGGTGCGGCGGGGAGGGTTGGCGGCGAAGGCACGCACACGCGCAGCCTGCCGGGGACGACGGCGATGGAACGCCACGGACGCGAGATGGCACACACATGCCAGCGCGGAGAGCTTCAGGGATCGGGGCGCCATGGACGCACACCTCCAAGGGGGCGCTGCCTGGAACGGGACAGCGGGAACGAGTACATCCCCCATACTGAACCATAGAAATCTAGGATTCAAGCGCTATGCCATAGAGCTCTATCCATAGATTGCTAAATGTCCGTTTTCTCGCTCCGGGAGTTACCATCAGCACCACGAAGAAGCAGCGCACACGCACCAGGAAGGCCACGGTGGCAGCGAGTCCTACGATCCGGAGGCGTCAGCTTTCCGCCATCCTTCGGAGGATGCGCAAGAACGCTGGACTCTCCTTGGAGGAAGCCGCTCAAAGGGTCGAGTGGTCCCGCGCCAAACTTGGGCACATCGAGACAGGCGAACGCAAGAAGCCCTCGGTCGTTGAGATCAAGGCACTGCTTGATGAGTACGACATCGACCGCGAGGACGCACAGTACGAAGCCGTGCTCACCTTGGTCCGAAATGCGCAGCAACGCGGCTGGTGGACACGTTACGACGACATCCTCACCGGCTCCTACGTGGAGCTGGAGTCCGAGGCCACGAGCATCGCGAACTACGAGGCCTTCGGAATCCCCGGCTTGCTCCAGACCCCTGGTTTGGCTCGTCTCATGCAACGGGCACGGCTCTGGCGTGATCCGGAGGACATCCAGCGCGCCGTCGACGCAAGGATGCGGAGGCAACAGGTCCTCACAGGCGACTCACCGACCCAGTTGTGGGCTGTCATCGAGGAGCACGCTCTCCAACGTCTCGCCGGGGCACCAGAGGTGATGCGAGAGCAGATAGAGCACCTGGTCGACCTTGCTGATTCCTCCAGTCACGTGACTATTCAGGTGCTGCCCACAGACGCAGGGGTGCATGCTGGCGTTGCTGGCCCATTCGTGATCATGGACTTCGCCGAACCGGCTGGGCCCATCGTGTATCTGGAGACCTACACGGACGGGATCTACCTGGAACGTGAAGCCGAGATCACCCAGTACCGCAGGCTATGGGACCACATCCGCACGTCCGCACTGGATGAGGAGCGGACGATTCCGTACCTGAAGAAGATGATCACCCGATAGGAAGAGCCGATGTACTCGTTCTCTACTGAGGCCTCCTGGCGCACTTCGTCCTACACGCAGCAGCAGAACTGCGTTGAGGTCGCTGACACGCCAGGGCTGTCTGCTGTCCGAGACACCAAGAATCGCCAGCAGGGTCACCTGGCGTTCGCCTCACCAGAGTGGCGCGCCTTTGTTGCGGGAGTTCGACAGAGCTGACCTCAGCAGAACGTAGGCCCCCAGGTTTCACCTGGGGGCCTACGTGTACTCGTTCCAAGGCCACCCTGTCCAGAACAGGCGATCCGGAAGCAGGAGCTTAGGTGTCCGCTGCCGATCAGATTCGGGACGCCTTCCTCTGCACACGGGGTGTAGAGCGGGCAGAACCGTGCATGACTCGTCAGCGCCCTCACCCCCAGCGGAGGTCCCCATGATGCACCCCCACACCGCCGAACTCACCTTCCACAAGTCCAGCTACAGCGCGAACGAGTCCGCTTGCGTCGAGGTCGCCCGCTACCGCAAGTCCAGCTACAGCGCGAACCAGAACGACTGTGTCGAGGTCGCGGACCTACCCACCGACGCTGCGGTCCGTGACACCCAGAACAGGGAACGTGGCCACCTGGCGTTCGCGTCGCCCGAGTGGCGCGCGTTCCTCGCCGGAGTTCGACTCAACTGACCCGAGGCTTTCCGCAGGACCCCGGATCTCACCTGGGGGCCTGCGTGAACTCCTCCCTGCCACGCCCCAACCCGAAGGGCTGCTTCCAGGAACCTCACAACCCCGGAACCCGGGCCTCGACCTCGGGGTCCAGGCCCACCCTGGGACGGGCTCGCAGCCACAGCCGACGGCGGCCCGCTCGTGCTCCCGTGGCCTGGTGCGGTCCAGCATCGACGCCCCGCTCACCCGCGAGTTTCCGTCCGGTGAGCCGACCGAGGGGGCTTCCCTCCGGGCGGACGTGGACGACGACCGGGAGCGGCTCACCTTGACCACCCGTCACGCGGACGAACCGGACCCGGAGGCCTGACCGGATCCGGCCAGGGGGAACCGAAGAGGAGAACATCACCGCAGGTGGGGGCCGTGTCCGAGGGGACACGGCCCCCACTCGTACGCCATCCGAAGCCGGAGGAAAGCGGGTTCGAAGTCGGCTCGAAGCCGCGGCTGCCACCATCCCTCCCGAGCCCGTTCGTCGCGGGCTCGGGAACACAAGGAGCGAACACCCACATGATCAAGAACCTCCGGTCGGTCATGCTGCTCTCGGCGGCCCTCACGCTGGGGTCCGCGGCCATGGCGACGCCAGCCACCGCCGCAGACTCCCCCATCGTGGCCTACAACGGCGTCTGCGGCAGCGGCTACAACGTTGTCAACCACGCCAACATCGGCAACAAGGGCACCGTCTTCCTGACCTACAACTCCTCCAACGGCAACAACTGCGCCGTCACCGTGCGCAAGGGGTCGGGCTCGGCCATTCAGATGGTCGTCGGACTGAAGCGGACCAGCGACTCCCCGAGCCAGGCCGTCCAGGACGAGGGCAACTACACCAGCTACGCCGGACCGGTCTACCGCCAGGCAGCCGGGCAGTGCGTCGACTGGTACGGGAACATCACCGGCACCAACGTGAACCGCAACGGCACCAACTGCGGCTGATCCACGCCCCCGCGCCGCGACGGGCGGCGCACGGACGCACGACGGGAAGAGCCATAATGCACGTTCTGAAGAAGGCCGCCGCGGTCGCCGCCGCTGCCTGCATCGCCGCCGCGAGCATGGTGGCCACCGCGACCCCCGCATCCGCCGCCACCTACGGCGCCCAGTGCGGCAGTGGCTACACGGTCATCAACAAGATCGAGTTCCCGAACAACCGCGGGACGACGTTCCTCACCTACAACTCCTCCAACGGCAACAACTGCGTCGTGACCGTGCGCACCACACCGGGCGCCGCCGCTCCCATGGACGCCTTCATCAAACTGTCCTCCTCCTCCACGTGGAAGCGGGACAAGGGCAACTACACCACCTACGCGGGACCCGTCTACGTGTCGGCTCCCGCCACGTGCATCGACTGGGGCGGCACCATCGGCACGGCGACGATCGAGAGCCCGGACCACCACTGCGGCTGAACCTCGATCCTCCTCACCTTTCCCGTACTCACCGAGACACCAGGGGAGATCCATGAAGAACGCCCTCAGGAAGACCGCGGCTGTCGCACTGGCGTTGGGAATCAGCGTCAGCGGAGTTTTCGCCACCGCCGCCCCGGCCTCCGCCGCCTCCGCCATCGCCACCTACGGAAACGAGTGCGGCAGCGGCTACAAGGTCGTCAACCACAGGAACATCGGCAGCAAGGGCACGGTCTTTCTGACCTACAACTCCTCCAACGGCAACAACTGCGTCGTGACGAAGCGGGTCAGCACCGGCACCGCCGTCCTCATGGAGGCGGGCCTGAAGATCGGCTCGTCGGGCAACCACTACGACAAGTACGAGGCCGGGCGCTTCACCAGCTACGCCGGACCGATCTACCTGAGCGCGGCCGGCAAGTGCGTGAGCTGGATGGGGCGCATCTCGGGCACCGAGGGCAAGGCCACGGACACCAACTGCGGCTGATCCACACGGGGGCGGGCGGCACGGGGAACGTTCACCGCGCCGCCCTTTTCCTGGGCTGACTCGTACATATCATCTGAAATAGATGCCAAAGTTTCAGAATGTGATTCACGCGCCCTGGCCAATCTCGGACAATACCCTTCTTCATCCGAATATCCCTGGACTCGTTGATTCGCCTGACCTAAGCTCCGCTGTGACCGAAGGCAGAAATCTGCGGTCAAGGGAGGCAATCGGTTGGAAAGCAACCTTTCCAGTATCCGGTATCGGCTGCTGGGCCCGGTAGAGGTCCTCATCGGGGAAGGAAACGTGGACATCGGCGGGCGAAAGCGCCGTACGGTGCTCGCGGCCCTGCTACTCCAGCCGAACACCGTGGTGCCCGACGAACGGCTCATCGACCTGGTCTGGGGCGAGGATCCGCCGCGCAGCGCGCGTTCCCAGATCCACGGCCACGTGCACGAGCTACGCAAACGCCTGGGAGCGGACACCATCGTCCGCGAGAGCTTCGGATACCGCATCCTCGTCGGGGCGGAGACGGTCGACGTGGCTCTGTTCGAACGCCTCCTCGACCAGGCCAGGGCGAGCCACGCCTCGGGACGACTCGACGACGCGGCCCGGGTCCTGCGCGCGGCGGTCTCACTCTGGACCGCGCCCGCGCTCAGCGGTGTCGAGCCCGCGCTGGTCACCCACGCGCGACCCGCGTTGGAGGAGGAACGCCTGAACGCGATCGAGGAGCTGTACGAGGTGGAGGTCGAGCGGGGCCGCACCCTCGACGCCCTACCCAAACTGCGCGGTCTGTGCGCGGAACACCCGACCAGGGAACGTTTCGCGGGGCTGCTCATGTCCGCTCTGCACTCCTGCGGCCGCGTGGGAGAGGCCCTGGAGGTCTACGCGGACCTACGCGACCTGCTCCGAGTCCGCATGGGGATCGAACCCGGCGCGCCGATCCAACGCCTCCACAGGGAACTCACCGCGACCAGAGGCGCGGTGACCAGTCGCGCGGAGGACCCCCCGGGCCAACGCACCGGGACCCCGACCCGAGTACGACCCGCCGAACTGCCCCGCTGCGCCCACGGCATCGTGGGCCGGGCCTCGGAACTCGGCGCGCTCAACGCCGAACTGAACGGAGGCCCCTCCCCCCTCCTCCTCGTCACCGGGGTCGCCGGGGTCGGAAAGACCACGCTCGCCGCCCACTGGGGCCACGAGACCCGGGACCAGTTCCCCGACGGACAGCTGTACGTGGACCTGGACGGATCCGGCCGCCGCGGAGGGCCGGTCGACCCCGACGACGCGCTCCGTCAGCTCCTGCGCAGCCTGGGTACCGACCCCCACCATCTGCCCGGCGGCTCTCCTGACCTCGCCAACCTCTTCCGCTCGATCACCGCGGACCTGCGCCTGTTGGTCCTCCTCGACGACGCCGCCTCCGCCGAACAGGTCTCGCCGTTACTACCGGGCGGCCGGAGCAGCACCGTCCTCGTGACCAGCCGACACGAACTGGTGTCGATGGTCGCGCTGTTCGACGCCCGCCGTGTCCACCTCAACGTGCTGTCGGAGAAGTCGTCCATCGAGCTGCTCCGGCTCGTCGCGGGCCCGGAGAGACTGGCCGCGGAACGCGAGTCGAACGAAGGCATCGTCGACCACTGCGGGCGACTGCCCCTCGCCCTACGCATGGCGGCCGCCCGCATGGGCTCCGCCTGAGGGGTCGGGTCAGCGGCTGAGGACGCGGGCCTCGACCTCCGGGTCCAGGCCCACCCGGGGACGGTCCGGGCGCTGCTCCGCCTCCCCGCCCACGGACTCCAGCCACGCCCACGTGTCCGCGACGGTCTCCTCCACCGGCCGACAGCGCAGCCCCGTCGCGAGCGCGCGATCGACGTTCCCCTGGTGCAGGAACCCGTGCAGCTCCCCCGGCGGCAGCCACATCGGCAACTCCCGCCACGGGGCGATCCCGGCCTCCGCGATCACCTCGGGAGACGTCCACCGGAACTCCGCGCCCGACCCGGTCACCTCCCTGCACGCCGACAGGAACCCCTCCATGGTCGTGTGACCGATCGGGCTGACCATGTTGTACGGCCCGTTCAGCCCCTTCTCCGCCGCGTCCAGGGTCCAGGCGGCCAGGTCACGCGCGTCCACGTACTGGAGCGAAAGATCCCTCGGCCCGGGAGCCAGCACCGGCCCGCCCCGGGCGACCCGGTTCAGCCACCACGGCAGCCGACCGATGTTCTCGTACGGCCCCAGGATCAACCCCGCGCGGACGAACAGCGACCGGTCACCGAACACCGCCTCCGCCGCCAGCTCCCCGCCGCGCTTGGCCCGCGCGTAGTCGGTCCCGTCGTCGTCGACGGAGGCCTCCACCACGGGAGCGGTCTCATCGGCCCCGGGCTCAGCGGGCGAGACGTACACGGAACGGCTGGAGACGTAGGAGTAGTGTCCGACCCTGCCGTGCAGCAGGCGGGCCGCCTCGGCCACCGCCACGGGAGCCTTGGCCCAGGTGTCGACCACCAGGTCCCACTCCCCCTCCGCCAGCGCGGCGAGCCCGCCCTCCTCCGTGCGGTCACCGTGCCGCACCTCGGCCCCGGCGGGGGACGCGCGCGTCCCCCGGTGGAAGACGGTGACCTCCCACCCCCGCGCGATCGCCTCCTCCGCGACCGCACGCCCCACGAACTCCGTACCGCCCAGAACCAGAAGTCTCGTCATGCCGCCAGTCTTCCGGGGACGCACCGCCCGCGCCAGACCCTCCTGCCCACGGCAGAAGGCTCACCTTCGCGCGCGTTCCAACAGAAGGTCGCGTTCGCGTGCGTTGCGGGTGAGCCCGACCGCCCGCGCGAACTCCGCGCGGGCCTCCTCCGCGCGGCCCAGGCGTTCCAGCAGGTCGCCCCGGACGGTGGGCAACAGGTGGTAGCCGTCCAAGGCCCCCGACGCACGGAGCGCGTCGACGATCCCGAGCGCCTCCTCCGGCCCCAGCGCCATGGACACGGCCACGGCGCGATTGAGTTCCACGACGGGAGAGCCGGTTCGCCGGACCAGCTCCTCGTACAGGACGGCGATCCCGTTCCAGTCAGTGTCCTCCGGCCGAACGGCGACCGCGTGCAGTGCGGCGATCCCCGCCTGGAGCGAGTAGACGCCCCGGGGCTCGGCGGGGTCCGGGGGCACCGAACGCCCCAGGGCCCGCACCCCCCGGCCGATGAGCAACCGGTCCCAACGGGAACGGTCCTGCTCCGCGAGCGGCACCGCCTCCCCTCCGGGGCCGCCCCGGGCCCGGAACCGGGAGGCCTGGAGCTCCATGAGCGCCAGCAGCCCGTGCACCTCGGGCTCCCGGGGTAACAACTCAGCGAGGACCCGGCCCAGGCGCATGGCCTCCTCGCACAACTCGGGGCGCAGCCAGCGCTCCCCCGAGGTCGCCGTATAGCCCTCGTTGAACACCAGGTAGAGGACTTCGAGTACGTCCGAGAGCCGGGCGTCGCGGTCCGGCCCGCTCGGCACCTCGAACCGGACCCTCCTCCGGGCGAGCGTGCGCTTGGCGCGCACCACGCGCTGCGCGACGGTGGCCTCGGGAACCAGGAAGGCGCGGGCGATCTCGTCGGTGGTGAGGCCGCCGAGCAGCCTCAGGGTGAGGGCGATCCGCGCGGGTGTGGGCAGCACCGGATGACAACAGACGAACATCAGGCGGAGCAGGTCGTCGCCGTAGTCCTCCTCCAGGACGGCGTCGAAGTCGGACTGCCCGTCGTGCTCGGTGAACTCCCGGCCCAGCTCCACCATGTGCGACCGGAAACGCTCGTCCCGCCGCCAACGGTCGACCACGCGGCGCCGCGCGACGGTCGTCAACCAGGCCCCCGGTTTGCGGGGCACCCCCTCCTCCGGCCACTTCTCCAGGGCGGAGACCAGGGCGTCCTGGGCGAACTCCTCCGCGAGCCCGACCTCCCCGACCATCCCGGTGAGCGTGGCGACGAGGCGGGCCGACTCGATGCGCCAGACCGCCTCCACCTCGCGATCGACGCCGGTGTGGCCCATGGGTCCATCACAGCACCACGGGCCACACCGGTGCAACGGGTCACGAGCCCGCTCACGACACCTCGAAGGGCGGGGCTCAGCCCTGCTGGCCCTCCTCGGCACGACGCTCGCGCTCGTGCTCCTTGACCTCCTCGGGCATGTCCTCCAGATCCTCCAGCTCAGCGATCCGGCGGAGCTGGAGCTTGAGCTCGCCCGGCTCGCCCTTGGCGGGGTGCGGGCACCTCCTGGCCCACTCCAGCGCCTCGGCGTGCGAGGACACCTGGAGCACCCAGTACCCCGCGATGAACTCCTTCGCCTCGGTGAAGGGACCGTCCAGCACGGTGGCCTCACCGTCGCGGAAGATGACCTCGGCCCCGGCGGAGGTGGGCGCCAGCCCCTCGCCGGTGAGCATGACCCCGGCCCGGAGCATCTCCTCGTTGTACTTGCCCATCTCCTCGTAGACCTCGGGACCGACCTCGTAGTCGGCGGCCTCGGACTCGGGGGTGCTCATGATCGACATCAGGTAGCGCATGGTGCTCTCCGCTCTTCGGGTGCGGAACGGGGTCCGTCCCCCGCTCTCACCAGTACGTCGAACGGGCCGGGCCGGAATCGACACCCTCCTCGGAATTCTCCCTACTTTTTCTCCTGCCCGGCTTCCTGCTCATGTTCACCCAGGTCAGCCGCTTTTCCCGAGGCTTCGGCCCCTGATGCTTCGGCCCCTGACGCTTCGGCCACCGCGGCAGTCTCGTGTTCGTCCGCCTGGGCGGTGACCCGGCGCAGCGCGGACGCGGACAGGAGCAGTCCGGCGAAGACCACCACGCCCGCCGCGACCGGCACGTAGGAGAGCTCGACCCGGCCGAGCGCCCCGCCCAGCAGTGCGCCGATGGGGGAGAAGCCCGCACCGGACACCTGGACGCAGGACATCACCCGCCCCATCTGGGCGCTGGGAACGATGAGCTGGATGGCGCTGATCATCACGATGTTGGAGGAGGTCATGGCGAACCCGATCACCGTCCACGCCACGGCGGCCGCGTAGGCGTTGGGGGCGAGGCCGAAGGCGACACAGGACACGGACGCCAGGGTGAAGAGCGCCATCTCCGTGCGGAACCGGCCGAGACGGCCCACGATCCGGCTCACCGTGGTCGCGCCCAGCAGCGCGCCCACCGCGGAGGCGCCCAGGAAGACCCCGTACAGGGCGGCGGGCACCCCGAAGTGGTCCCGGACCAGGAGCACCATCACCGCGGACTGGCCGACGAAGGCCATGTTCATGACCACGTTGAACGCCAGGATCGGACCCAGGGAGCTGCCACGGAAGACGAAGGCCAGCCCCTCACCGATGTCGTCGAGGACCGAACGCACCGCTCCCTTCCCGCTTCTCTCCCCGGTACCGCCCTCCGGTCGGCGGGGGCGGCGCACCGCCAACGGCAGGCCGAGCAGCACCAGGGCACCCAGGACGTAGGCCCCGGCGTTGACGGCCAGCGGCAGGAACGCCGCCACGGCGAACAGGAACCCGGCCAGAGGCCCGCCCGCGAACTGCTGGGTGACCGTCTGACCCCCCACCAGTCGGCTGTTGGCCCGGTCCAGCGCACCGGCCGGAGCGATGTCCGGCAGCATCGCCTGCCCGGCGAGGTCGTAGAAGACCTCGCAGACCATCACCGTGAACATGACCGCGTACAGCACCCAGATCGAGGCGTGACCGGTGACGATCAGCAAGGACAGGGCCACGAGCGCACCGCCCCGGCCGAGGTTGGTCAGGACCATCAGGCGCACCCGGTCGACCCGGTCCACCACCACGCCCGCGAACAGGCCGACCAGCAGCCAGGGCAGGAAGCGGACCGCCGTCAGCCCGGCCACCAGCAGGGGGTCGTTGGTCAGCATGGCCGCCACCAGCGGCAACGCGACGAGCATCATCCCGTCGCCGAGGTTGCTGGACAGGCTTCCCGCCCAGAAGCGGCGGAAGTCCCGGCCCATCGGTGGTTTCGTCTTCGTCCCGGGGAGGTCCCGGGCGGGGGATGCGCTGTTCACTGGGGGACGCCTTTCAGGGGGTGTGGGCCGGGTGCGGCCGGGTCCAGACTTCCCGGCAGCGGTCAACTCCCGGTCACGGCGACCCGTCGTTCACGTCCCACCGAGGCGCCCGACCGCGCCCGGACACCGCTCCGCCCTGTTCACGCGTGCTCCCACGGAGTGAGCGACCACCCCGTGGCCGGATCAGGACAGGGCCCGAACGTGACCACAAGCGGTCAGGAACGGCCCCTGAGGCCGTCCTGAACTGGGGCGTTCGGTAGAGTTCCGGGACGGTTCGAACGGTGGGGGCGGGGGCACGGGTGGGCGTTTTCCTGAGTGCCGCGTTCGGATTCCCCACCGTCCTGTTCACACCGATGCTCGTCGTCGTGCTGGGCTACTGGATCCTCGTGATCGTCGGCGCCTCCGACACCGAACTGCTCGACAGCGTGGACTCCGAGGGCGACGCCGTCGGCCTGAGCGCGTTCCTCCGCAGGGCGGGCCTCGGCCGGGTTCCGGTGACGGTGGCCCTGAGCCTGCTGATCTGTGTCGCCTGGTTCGTGAGCATGATGGGAAGCATCTTGACCACCCTCATCGAGACCACCTCCACCCCCTTGGTGTACGCCCTCGGCGCCGTGGTGCTGCTCATCGCACTGGTCGCCGCCTGGGCGGTCACCAGCGGCGTGGTCATGGGCCTCCAACGCTTCCTGCCCCAGCGCCGCCGCGACTCCAAGCACGAGCTGGTCGGCCGCACCTGTGTGATCCGGATCGGTGAGGCCCGCGAGGACTTCGGCCAGGCCGAGATCACCACGGCGGGCGGCGCCGCCATCTCCATCCCCGTACGCACCACCAGCGGTGAGGTCCTGTCCCTGGGCAGCACCGCGCTGATCTTCGACCACAGCCCGGACGACGACGTCTTCCTGGTGACCGCCTTCGACGCCGCCCTGGACCCCGGGCAGTCCTGACCGCCCGACCGGGCACCACCCACCGCGCCGCCGTGCTCCCGGCTCGCCCGTGAGCAGGGACGATCTTCCCCGACCGTGGAACCGTTCGCGCCACGGTCGCGTCCCACACCATGACGAACGCTTCTCACCCCAGGTCGCCGCACCGCCAGCCCCGCGTCGCTCCCCCGGTGCCGGACCGACCACCTTCACCTCGCAGAAAGAGACCCCCACGTGTTGCTGAGCGCATCCTCCACCGGCGGCCAGGAGGCGGCTGACGCGGCCTTCCTGACCTTCGGAGTGGCCCTGGCCATCGGCCTCGTCGTCCTCATCGCCCTCCTGATCATGGTCACGCGCCTCTTCCGGAAGGTCGAGCAGGGCAAGGCCCTGATCATCTCCAAGGTCAGGGACGTCCACGTCACCTTCACCGGCTCCATCGTCCTCCCGGTCCTGCACAAGGCCGAGATCATGGACATCTCCCTCAAGAGCCTGACCCTGGAGCGCGGCGGCCGTGACGGCCTGACCTGCAAGGACAACATCCGCGCGGACATCAAGGTCTTCTTCTACGTCCGCGTGAACGAGACCGCCGAGGACGTCAAGAAGGTCGCGAAGGCGATCGGCACCGCGCGCGCCAGCGACCAGGACACCCTCCAGGAGCTCTTCAACTCCAAGTTCTCCGAGGCGCTCAAGACCGTCGGCAAGCAGTTCGACTTCGAGGAGCTCTTCACCCACCGCGAGCAGTTCCGCCACGCGATCGTGTCGCTGATCGGCACCGACCTCAACGGCTACATCCTGGAGGACGTGGCCATCGACGAGCTGGAGCAGACCCCGCTGCACCAGCACGACGCCAACAACATCCTCGACGCGCAGGGCATCTCGAAGATCACGGAGCGCACCGCCAAGGAGCACAAGCGCACCAACGAGTTCGAGAACGACCGCAAGAAGGAGATCGACCGCCAGAACACGGAGACCGCCGAGACCCTCGCCGAGCTGGAGAAGCGTCGCGAGGAGGCGGCGGCCAAGGCCAAGCGCGAGATCGAGATCATCCGCGCGCAGGAGGAGGCCGAGACCGCCCGGGTCCAGGCCGAGGAGCGGCTCAAGTCCGAGACCGCCAACCTGCGCACCTCCGAGTCGCTGGGTGTCCAGCACCAGAACCAGCAGCGTGAGATCGCGGTCGCGGAGAAGAACCGCGAGCGCGTCATCGCCATCGAGACCGAGCGGATCGAGAAGGACCGCCTCCTGGAGGTCATCGGCCGCGAGCGCGAGACCGAGCTGAGCCGCATCGCGAAGGAGAAGGAGGTCGAGGCCGAGAAGCGCGAGGTCGCCGACGTCGTCCGCGAGCGCGTGGCCGTCGACCGCACCGTCGCGGAGCAGGAGGAGGCGATCAAGAAGCTCCGGGCCGTGGAGGAGGCCGAGCGCCAGCGCCAGGCCATCATCATCCACGCCGAGGCCGAGGCCCAGGAGAACCTGGTCAAGGACATCAAGGCCGCCGAGGCCGCAGAGGCCGCCGCCAAGCACCGGGCCCAGGAGGAGCTCACGCTCGCGGAGGCCCGCCAGCAGGCCGCCGAGCTGGACACCCGCGCCAAGATCCGCCTGGCCGAGGGCATCCAGGCCGAGGCCGCCGCCGCTGGCCTGGCCGACGTCCAGGTGCGCGAGCAGGACGCCGCCGCCGTCGAGAAGCTCGGCCGCGCCGAGGCCGTCGTCGCCCGCGAGAAGGCCGACGTCGAGGCCGACGCGGTGGAGAAGAAGCTGCGCGCCGAGGCCGCCGGTCTGACCGACAAGGCCGCCGCCATGGCCGCCCTGGACCAGGTCAGCCGCGAGCACGAGGAGTACCGCCTGCGCCTGGACGCCGAGAAGGAGGTCCGTCTGGCCGGGATCGACGTGCACCGTCAGGTCGCGGAGGCCCAGGCCGCGGCGATGGCCGCCGGTCTGGAGAGCGCCGACATCAACATCGTCGGCGGCGACGGCGCCTTCTTCGACCGCATGGTCAACTCCATCGGCATGGGCAAGGCCGTGGACGGCTTCGTGGGCAGCTCCGACACCTTGCAGGCGCTGGGCAGCGGCTGGCTGAGCGGCGAGGGCAACTTCGCCGAGGACGTCAGGCGGGTCCTGGCTCAGGCCGACACGGAGGACGTCAAGAACCTGACCGTCTCCGCCCTGCTGCTGAAGCTGATCGCCTCGGGCGGCCCCGAGTCGGGCAAGCTGGACAACCTGCTGAGCACGGCCCGCTCCCTGGGCCTCGACCAGCTCCCCGTGAACGCCCTCGCCCCCGTGAAGCAGTGAGGTAGTCCTCCGTGACCGAGGCCCACTCCCAGGAGACCGAAGGCCCCGGACCCGACACCGAGGACGCGCGGACGCTGGACGCGGGCACCTACGAGGTGCTCCGCGCCCGGCTCCGCGAACAGACCGGTGAGCTGGCCCGGCGGACCGAGGAACTCAACGACCGCCGCCTTGGGGTGTTCGGCGGCACTGAGCTCTCCCTGCGCGGTACCGAGCGCATCCGCACCGAACACAACTGCGTGCCGCGCGACATCGTCAGCGTGGGGCGCTCCGTCGGGGACGACGCCGACGGGGACCTGATCCTCTTCGGCTACAACGTCTACATCGGCATGCAGAGCCAGACGCACGTCTCCGACGTGTTCTCCCTGCACCGGTACGAGCACGACGGTGACTCCTTCGAGTTCACCGACACCGCCGAGGACGCCGTTCCCGGCCTCCTCGCGGACGAGCGGTTCCGCCAGGAGTTCACCCAGCTCTACCGCTACTACCGCGACGCCCGCCTGCTCCAGCTGCGCCGGGTCGAGGACCGGCTGCTCGCCGTCTTCCAGACCGGCCCGCGCACCGAGGACGTGCGGGTGCTGCGGTGGTCGGTCTCGCCCACCGGCGAGCTCTCCTACCTCGACGACCGGGGCGAACGCGACCACGTGTTCCCGCCCTCGCACGACTTCACGTGGACGGAGGCCACCCGCGAGGACCACGTGCAGGGGCGGCACCCGCACATCTCGATCCGCGACGAGCTGTTCGTGGAGACGGTCGGCGGCGACCTCACCATCAAGGTGGAGAACAACACCGAGGTCGGGGAGGGCGTCTACAGCGAGCCCGTGGACGAGCCGTTGCAGAGCCTGGCCGACGCGTCGGTGTTCCACGCGCAGGTCGGCGCGCTGGTCCTGCTGAAGGTCCAGCCGTACAACGAGACGGTCTGGCGCCACCTGGTCTTCAACACGCGCACCAAGGGGGTCGAACGCCTCGACGGGATCGGCCAGTCCTGCCAGCGTCTGCCCGACGACCAGGGGCTCATCTTCCCCGGCGGCTACTACCTGTCCACCGGGGTCGCCCGAACCTTCGACACCGACGTCACGGACCTGGAGTTCGAGCGGGTGGTGCGCTCGCCCAACGGTGAGGACGTGCTGTACGTCTTCCACTCGCGGGCGGACGGCCGCAGCCTGCTGCTGTCGTACAACACCATCCGCAAGGAGGTCGCCAACCCGATCGTCTGCCACGGCTACTCGCTGTTCGACGACGGGACCATGACGGTCTTCCGCGACACCTCCGGTGAACCCACGCGGGTGCACCCCATGCAGGTGTGGCAGACCCCGTACGTGTCCGACGTGTACGCGGCCGCGCAGCCGGTCGGCACCGGGCCGCTGGAGCGGATCGGCAACGCCGAACTGGTCCAGGGCGTGTCCGAGTGCCTGTCGGTGGCGCGGATCTCCGAGGACATGAGGCCCTCCTCCGAGGTGTTCGAGGCGCTCATCGCGGCCTGCCGCCGGGTCCTGGACCGGTTCCACTGGCTGGGCGACGAGGCGCTGGGCGACCTCGCCACCCCGCTCAGCGAGGTGCGGTCCACGGCCGAGCGGGTCCTGGACGAGTTCGAGACCGTCCAGGAACTCACCCGGCAGGCAGACCAGAGCCTCACCGAGACCGAGGAGAGGGTCACCGCGCTCATCCGCCGGTCGCGGGGCGAGACCCCGCGCTCGGCCGAGGGCTGGGTCACCCGGCTGACCGACCTGCGCCGCGCCCAGGGGCAGGCCGCCACGCTGCGCGAGACGCGCTACGCGGACACCAGCCGGATCGACGCGGTGGAGGAGGCCCTGGGCGAGGAGATCGCCTCCGCCGGGCGCCGCACCGTCGCCTTCCTCGAACAGGACGACGCCTTCGACGGCTACCACTCCGAGGTGGAGCGGCTCGTCGGGGAGGCCGAGGCGCTGGAGGCGGTCAGCGCCGCCACCGCCGTGGGCGAGCGCATCGCGGAACAGACCGAGGGCCTCCAGGTCGTCACCGAGGTGATCGGCTCCCTCGACATCGGCGACGCCCAGGTGCGCACGCGCATCCTGGAGCGGATCAGCGAGGTGATGGCCGGGGTCAACCGGGCCCGCGCCACGCTGGAGTCGCGCCGGAGGGAACTGCTCGCCCTGGAGGGCCGGGCCGAGTTCGCCGCCGAGTTCGCCCTGCTGGGACAGGCCATCACCGGGGCGATCGCCGCGGCGGACACCCCGGACCGCTGCGACGAGCAGCTGGGCCGGATCATGCTCCAACTGGAGAACCTGGAGTCCCGCTTCGCGGAGTTCGACGACTTCCTCCAGGAGTTGGCGGACAAGCGCGAGGACGTCTACGAGGCGTTCTCCACCCGCAAGCAGGCGCTGGTGGACGAGCGCTCCCGCCGGGCCGACCGGTTGGCGTCCTCCGCCGCCCGGGTCCTGGAGGGCGTGCACCGGCGGGTCGCGGCCCTGACCACGCTGGAGGACATCAACACCTACTTCGCCTCGGACGCGATGGTGACGCGGCTGCGCCGCACCGCCGAGGAGATGCGCGCGCTCGGGGACACCGTGCGCGCCGAGGAGCTGGAGGGCCGGATCCTGGCCGCCCGCCAGGAGGCGGGGCGGGCGCTCCAGGACCGCACCGACCTGTTCGAGGGCGGTGCCGGCGGGGAGACCATCCGGCTGGGCAGGCACCGCTTCGCGGTCAACACCCAGCCCGTCGACCTCACCCTCACGCCGCACGACGGTCACATGTCGGTGGCGGTCACCGGCACCGACTTCCGGTCGCCGGTCCGGGACGAGGCCTTCCAGGAGACCAGCCACCTGTGGGACCGGCTGCTGGTCTCGGAGAGCCCCGAGGTGTACCGGGCCGAGTACCTGGCCACGTCGATCCTGAGCGCGGCCGAGGAGGGGACCGGCGGGTTCACGCTGGAGGCCCTCAGCGAGGCCGACCTCCACCCCGAGAACGGGGACTCCCTGGAGTCCCTGGTGCGCGGGGCGGCGGAGTCCCGCTACGACGAGGGCTACGAGCGGGGCGTGCACGACCACGACGCCACCCGGATCCTCTCCGCGCTGCTGCGGCTCCGCGCCGGAGCAGGTCTCCTGCGCTATCCGGGTCAGGTCAGAGCCGTGGCCCAGCTGTTCTGGGCGTACGGCGCGGACCAGGAGCGGCGCGGTGCCTGGCGGACGCGGGCGACCTCGCTCGCGCGGGCCCGGAGCGTGTTCGGGGCGCGCGGGTCGGCCGCGATCGACGCGTTGCGCGCCGAACTGGCCGGGGGCGTGGACGCCTTCCTCACCGACACCGGCCTGTACCAGGACGCCGACCTGGAGCTGGTGGGCGACTACCTCTTCGAGGAGCTGGCCCTGGACGGTCCCGCCGAGCGCGGGTTCGTCTCGGGTGCGGGCGCCCGTCAGCTGCTGGACCGGTTCCACCGGGCGCTGGGCAGCACCCGGGAGACCACCCGCAAGGCCTTCGAGGAGGACCTGCGGGGGCTCGGCGACGACCTGGCCGCCCGGCACCAGCTGGTGACGGCGTGGCTGGAGGCGTACGCGACCACCCTGGAGGAGCCGCCCGCCCCGGGCGACCTGCCCGAGGCCGCCGCGATCGCGCTGTGCGAGGTGGACCGGTACGAGTCGTCGGCGGCGGTCGGTGAACGCGTCACCGGGCTGCTGGGGTCGCACCCGAGGATCAGCGAGCGGTCGCTGGAGGTGCGGCTGGACGAGATCCTGCCGCGCACCCGGCGGTTCCGCACGGTGGAGGTGCCCGCCTACCGGGACTTCCAGCGGCGCCGGAACGCGCTGGTGGCGACCGAGCGCGAGCGCCTGCGGCTGGAGGAGTACAGGCCGAAGGTGATGAGCGGGTTCGTGCGCAACCGGCTGCTGGACGAGTCGTACCTGCCGCTGATCGGTGACAACCTCGCCAAGCAGCTGGGCGCGGCGGGGGACGACAAGCGCACGGACCAGAGCGGTCTGCTGCTGCTCATCTCCCCGCCCGGGTACGGCAAGACCACGCTGATGGAGTACGTGGCGAGCCGTCTCGGGCTGGTGTTCGTCAAGGTCAACGGCCCCGCCCTGGGGCACGCCGTCACCTCGTTGGACCCGTCCGAGGCCCCGGACGCCACCTCACGCCAGGAGATCGAGAAGATCTCCCTGGCGCTGGAGATGGGCAGCAACACGATGCTGTACCTGGACGACATCCAGCACACCAACCCGGAGCTCCTCCAGAAGTTCATCTCGCTCTGCGACGGCCAGCGCCGGATGGAGGGCGTGTGGGAGGGGCGGACGCGCACCTACGACCTGCGCGGGAAGCGGTTCGCCGTCTGCATGGCCGGTAATCCGTACACCGAGCAGGGCAAGCGGTTCCGCGTCCCGGACATGCTGGCCAACCGCGCCGACGTGTACAACCTGGGTGACGTGCTCTCGGGCAAGGAGGAGCTGTTCGCGCTCAGCTACATCGAGAACGCGCTCACCTCCAACCCGACCCTGGCGCCGCTGTCCACCCGGGACCGCGAGGACGTGTACACGTTCGTGCGGATGGCCCAGGGCGACGACTCGGTCGGCACGGACCGGTTGAAGCACCCGTACTCGGCGGCGGAGGTGGACCGGATCGTCTCCGTGCTCCAGAAGATGCTCCGGGTGCAGGAGGTGGTGCTGGCCAACAACCAGGCCTACATCGCCTCGGCCGCGCAGTCGGAGGACGCCCGCACGGAGCCGCCGTTCCAGCTCCAGGGCTCGTACCGGAACATGAACCGGCTGTCGGAGAAGATCGTGCCGGTCATGAACGAGGCCGAGGTGGAGGCCGTCATCGACGACCACTACCTGGGCGAGGCGCAGACCCTCACGTCCGGCGCGGAGGCCAACCTGCTCAAGCTGGCCGAACTGCGCGGGGTGATGACCCCCGAGCAGGAGGAGCGCTGGCGCGAGGTCAAGGCGGGCTTCCGTCGCGGCCGCGCGCTGGGCCGGTCCGACGACGACCCGATGACCAGGGCCATCGGCGCGATGGGCCTGCTGGCCGACCGCGTGGGTGAGATCGGCACCGCCCTCGGACGCGGCTCCGAGGGGTAGCCGCCCACCCGAAGGCCGAGGAGGGGCCGCCGACCCGCGAGGTCGGCGGCCCCCTTTCGTGTGTCACGGTCCGACGGCTCCCACGTACGCCACGGCCCTGGGGTGTCCGGCGCCCCCGCACGAGCCCGACATCGGATGAGCCATCCCGGGCCTGTGGAAAAGTCGTCCCTCGCCCCGTGCGTGGCCGTTGGGCTCCTCTAGAGTGGTCCAGGCATAGTGAAGCCAAGCCAGCCCAGGGGGCGCCGCACCAACCGGGGAGCCGAGAGCATGCTGCTGAGTTTTCGGGTGGAGAACCACCGGTCACTGCGCGACGAGCAGGAACTCATCCTCCTCCCCTCGGAGCAGAGCGAGAGCGGCTTCCCTGTACCTGACGAGATCACCCCTCTCCGGGTCACCGGCATCTTCGGTGCCAACGCCTCCGGAAAGTCCGCGCTGGTCAAGGCGCTCCAGTTCATGCGCCGCACCATGATCTACGGTTCCGTTCCCGGCTTCGGCGGGCCCCGCTCGAACTTCGGCACGGAGGACGACGACGAGGACCGCATCCCCCGGGAGCCCTTCCTCCTGGACGAGGACTCCGCCGCCAGGACCTCGGGGTTCGCCGTGGAGCTGCTGCTCCAGGGCATACGGCACTCCTACGGCTTCACGGTCAACGACTCGGAGGTCGCGGAGGAGTGGCTGCACCTCCAGACCGGGGACGGCGAAGAACACGTCGTGTTCGAGCGGGAGGGCCTCGCCTTCACCTACGGCGATCGCGACCCGGACGCGCCGGAACTGACCGACCTGCTCAATCTCGCCCCCAGCGCGCTCCTCATCTCGGTCCTGGCCAACGCCAGTCCGAACATGTTCCACTCCGAGACGGTCCGCGCGCTGAGCCGGGTCAGGAACTGGTTCCGCAGTTCGCTGCGGCTTCGGCAAGGGGACATGATGCGGGGAGGGACAGGCATGCGACGGGCCCCCTCGGACCGCCTCGACCGCCTCGACCGCCTCGCCCTGCTGGCCCAGGCGGTGGACACCGGTATCCGGGGCTACAGCGTCGAGGAGAACCCCCTCACCGAGGAGGAACGCGGGCGGATCGAGGAGACGGTCGGCAAGAAGCGGGCGTCCTCCTTCATCCGACAGCGCGAACGCGGCCGGGTGTCGTTCCACCACCGGGGAACCGGGCAGGACCGGCCCCTGGACTACGCGGAGGAGTCCTCCGGGACCCAGGCCCTCCTCGCTCTGGGGACGGTCATCATGGGCCTTCTGGAGCGCGGCGGCACCCTGGTCGTCGACGAGATCGACACGAGCCTGCACACCCTGCTCTCGGGGAGCCTCATCTCGTTGTTCAAGGACCCGGAGAACAACCCCCACGGCGCCCAGCTGATCTTCACCAGCCATGACACCAGCCTGCTCGGCAGGGTGCACGGGCGGGAGGTGCTCACCGAGGACGAGATCTGGCTGACGGAGAAGGACACCGAGGGGGCCACCTCCCTGTTCCCGATGTCCAGCTACGAGAGCGCCGGAGAGGAGAACCGCGACCGGCGCTACCTCGTCGGCCGCTACGGCGCTGTCCCCTTCGTGGACGAGGACCTCCTGATCCGGGCCCTCCGTCCGCGCACTGACGCACTGGAGAACGACGGCTCCGGAGAGGAATCCCCCCATGAGGAAGGGCCGTAGTCAGGGACGGCGACCGGGTCCGAGGCGCGAGCACGCCAAGGTGCTCATCCTGGGCGAGGGAGAGACGGAGCGCGAGTACTTCACCGGGCTGCGGCGGCACTTCAAGGAGCTCTCGGCGGGCGCCCCCGTCGGCCAGGGGCACGTGCCCGAACCCGTGTCGGTGGAGATCGCCGCCAGGACGGCGGCCAGCCTGATCGTGAAGGAGGCGCTGGACCGCCGGAGCGAGGGCTACTCCGAGATCTGGGCCGTCTTCGACACCGAGGGCGAGAACGTCCACCAGCTGAGGGCCGGTTCGGGACACCAAGTGCTCGAACGCCGAGGCGACCGTGCGCACCGCTGTATCCCATCCCGCGTTCGAGGTGTGGCTGCTGTTCCACCATCTGAACCCCGGTGCCCTGAGCGGCTGCCATCAGCCCAAGGACGCGGAGAGACTCCTGAGGAAGACCGTGCCGCAGTGGGCCAAGGGCCAGGTCAGGCGAGGCAAGACCGGTACGGCGTTCTCCGACTTCGGCAGTGGCCTGAACCGGGCTCGGACACGCGCCGCCAGCACGCGGGTCGACCACTACGACGGCCGTCCCTGGTCCGACGTCCACCAGGTCGTGGACGCGATCGAGCGCCAGTACCGCGAGGGGTCCGGCTGACCATCCGGGGTGCCTTTCCGAGTTGGAAGGCCGTTCGGGTGTTTTCCTCCTGACCACTCAGCCTGTGGAGTCTGGGAGGCGGCGTTCGAGTTCGGGGGCCAGGGTGCGCATGTAGGTGGCGGTGATGTGGCTGGAGTCCCAGTACACGAGGACGTTGCCGACCACCGGGCCGCACAGGTCGGGCTCGCACAGCAGGTCGGTCAGGTCCAGCGGCGTCACGTTGGCGGGGAGCTCCGCCCCTTCCAGGGGCGACTCCTCGGCCAGGGAGTCCGCGGGGCTGACCGCGCACCCCTCGGGGTCGGACTCCGCGAGGCACTCGGGGGCGTCGAAGGGCAGGCGCGGGGTGTCGCGGACCGCGACGACGTCGATGCCCAGGTCCTCCAGCTCCCGCCACCGGTCCACGTAGCCGTCCACCAGCACCTCCTGCCCGAAGCCCGCGCCGGTGTCCCGGCTCGTGGTGGTGCCTGTGGTGAACACCGCGTCCGGGCGCAGCGACCGGAGTTCGTCCATGACGTTGGCGTTCCACTCGGCGCACGCGGTGTAGGGCTCCCCCTTGTACAGCTGGGGCGCGTCGGTGAACAGACAGGCGCCCTTGGTGATGTTGACCAGCCGCCAGTCGCGGCGCTGCGCGATCTCAGCCAGGGCGGGGAACCAGTGGGCGGCGTGCGAACCGCCGACCAGGGCGACCGTACGGTCGGGGTCCGGAGGTCCGTAGGCGCAGGTGAGCGCCTCGGTTCCGGACGTGGACTGGTTGCAGCCGTCGTCGTAGGTGACCGGGAGGTCCAGGGCGGCGGAGGCCGGGGGCGGGTGGACCGGGTCGGGGTACGCTCCCGGGTCGTCGTGGGGCAGCGCCACCGCCCCGGGGTAGCGGGCCGGGTCCGCGAGCAGTTCCTCCAGACGGCGCTGGTCGGCGTCCATGCGGGCCGTCCACGCGCCCGTGGCCAGCAGGACGGGGACCAGGCAGGCGGCGGCGACCACCGGAGGACGCCACCGGGCCCCCGCCCGGCCGAACGCGACGATCCGGTCGGCCAGCGGAGTCGTCACCGCCGCAAGGGCGACCGACAGGGCGAGGACGAGGAAGCCGTCGAGCGGACCGGCGAGGTTCCGGCCGGTGGTCTCCAGGTGGAGGACCAGGATCGGCCAGTGCCACAGGTACAGGGCGTAGGAGAGCGAGCCCAGGTACAGCACCGGGCGGAGGGTGAGCCAGCGGTCCGCGCCCCAGGGGGAACCGGTGGCCCCGGCCACGATGACCGCCGCGGCGGCGAGGGTCGGCCACAGGGCCGCGTGGCCGGGGAAGACCGTGGACACCTGGAGGAGCACGCCGCACAGGACGAGCGCGGCCAGACCGAGCCAACCGAGGAGGATCCGCAGGGCTCGGGGCGGGTTCAGGTGCGGCAGGAGGAGGGCGAGCAGCCCCCCGAGCGCGAACTCCCACAGCCGCGCGCCGGTGTCGAAGTAGGCCCACGGCTGGTCTGCGCGGGTCATCAGCACCGAGTAGGCCAGGGAGAGCGCGAACACCGCGCCCAGGACGGCGAGGAGCGTTCGGCGGGCGGACCGGCCGCGAAGGGTCGCCCACCACGCGGCCACGCCGATCACCACCGGCCACACCAGGTAGAACTGGCCCTGGATCGACAGCGACCAGAAGTGCTGGAAGACGCTCGTGGTGTCGTCGCGGGCCAGGTAGTCGACGGAACCGAGCGCCAGGTGCCAGTTCATGTGGTGGAACGCGGCGGCCACGGCCTCCGCGACGGTGCCCCGCCAGCGGACCTCGGGCAGCAGCAGCCGGGCTCCCAGCAGGGACACCGCGATCACCAGGGCCGCCGTGGGAACCAGCCGCACGGCGAGCCTCCCGAGGAAGGCGCCGTAGCGGAACCCGCCGCGTTCGGCCGCGCGCACCAGGGATCCGGTGACGAGGAAACCCGTGAGCAGCAGGAAGACGTCCACGCCGCCGGAGACCCGGCCGAACCACACGTGGTACGAGGCCACGAGCAGGACGGCGACGGCGCGCAGGCCGTCGATCTCCGGCCGGTGTCCGGGCTGCGGGGGGAGGCGGGGCGTGTTCACGGGAACCCCAGGCTCGCGAGCCGGGGTGACCGCGCGGGGTACGCGGGTCGACCCCCACGGGAACCCGTGGGGAAGGGCGTTCTAGAGGCGGATGGTCTCGCGGGCGGGGTCGGTGATCATCTTCGGGTCGCGGTCGCGGAGCAGCGCCATGATCGGAGCGATCGTGTCGGCCTCCTGGGCGTACGCGCCCTCGTCGGCCTTGAGCCCCACGACCTGGAAGAACAGCACCAGGCCGTTGTCGGTGTCCAGGATGCGCATGTCGGCGTCGGGCACGATCGCGAGCGAGGTCATGTCGCCGTTGGCGCTCTCGCCGCCGAGCGGGGAGCGGGTGATGATCCAGTGACCCACGTCGAGCTGTGCCCCGGCGACGTACTGGTCGGCCAGCGCGTGCAGGACCCGGAGAATCCACGCGGGCACGGTCTCGTCGCCGTCCGCGCGCGGGATGCGGCAGGTGAACTCGAACCCGGCGCCGGAGACCCGCTTCTCCTCGCTGGTCTTCTCCCCCAGCTCGGTGAGGCCGAAGGTGACCAGCAGCCAGTGGCCCTCCATGGGGTAGGCGAGCACCCCGTCGATCCCCTGCTCGGACTCGCGGGCGGGGAACTGGATGGTCAGCGGGTGCACGTCCGGGTAGTGCTGCGCCCACCCCTCGTAGATCTGGGTGAGTCCGGGCAGCAGTTCCAGCATCGTGTGCTCTCCAGGTTCGTGATCGGTGCACCTCAGAGAATATGCGGCCGGGACTCAGCACCGTCCGGGGGCGAGGCGGGGGCGGCGGCGTGGTGGCGCCGCCCCCGCCCTGAGGTCAGACCCCCGCCAGCGCCCGACCGGTGTCGCGCGCGGCGTCGAGGGCCCTGGCTCGCTCCCGCTCCGCGAGGTCCCTCAGCCCCTCCATCCCGGGAGTGGTGGCTGCGAGGGTGAGCTCGCACTTGATCAGGGTGAGGTCGGCCTGCCAGAGGTCGCCGACGACCCGCTCCAGGTAGGGAGTGGAGTGGTCCCAGCCCTCGCGGGGGGTGCCGGGACCGTATCCGCCTCCGGCGGTGGTGACCAGCGCGGTGGGGGTTCCCTTCAGTACCGGGTTGGTGGGCCCGGCACCAGCGATGACCAGGTCGACCCAGGTCTTGAAGTGCTGGGAGACGCCGTAGTTGTACATCGGGACGGCCAGGATCACGGCGTCCGCGCTCTCCAGTTCCCCGGAGAGTCGGGCTGCCAGGGCCAGTGCCTCGATCTGGGCCGGGGTGCGCTCGGGCTCGGGGGTGGCGGAGCCCACGGTGGCCTGGACCCAGGCGTCGGCGGGCAGGGGGTCGGTCCCCAGGTGGCGGCGGTTCACGACGCCGCCCGGGTGCGCCGTCGCCCACTCGGTCTCGGCGCGGTCCGCGATCTCGGCGCTGGAGGACACGGACGGGAAGATGCTGGCGTCCAGTCGGAACAGGTGCATGATTCCTACTTCTCCCATGGGTTCGGTGTGCCGCTGGCCGGACGTGTGCCCGGGTCTCGCGGTGTAACGACAGCTTAAACGGACTATCCCCCGCTTAGTATTCCCGGGGTAGATTGACTCCGTGGATGTGCCAGTGGTCCCCTTCGGAAAGCCGCGCCCCGAACGGGCCGACGCGGCCCGCAACCGCGAGCACCTGCTGCGGACGGTCCGCGCGATGATCGACGAACTGGGGCCGGAGAACGTGACCATGGACGGCCTCGCGGAGCGCGCCGGGCTGGGCAAGGGGACGGTCTTCCGACGCTTCGGCACCCGAGCGGGCATCTTCCAGGCCGTGATGCACGACGACGAGCTGCGGTTCCAGGAGTCGGTGCTGTTCGGCCCGCCGCCGCTGGGGCCCGGCGCCGAGCCCGGGGAACGCCTGATCGCCTACGGCCTGGCCCGCTTCGAGATGCTCAGGACCAACCACGCCGTCATCCGCGAGGGCCTGGACCGATCCGCGCCGACCCCCGCCACCGTGAGCATGACCCCTCCGCACTTCCGGATGCTGCTCCGCCAGGTCAGGCCGTCACTCCCCCACCCGGAGGGCCTGGCACTCCAGCTCTCCGCCGCCCTGGAGGGACCGTTCCTGCTGTACCTGGGTACGGACGACCTCACCGGCCCGGCCGGGGAGCAGGGCTGCGAGCACCTGGCCGACAGCTGGCGGACCCTTGTCGAGCGGGTCCTCGGCGGCTGAGACCGCCCGCCCCGGGGCCGACCGACCGGGGCGTTCCGCCGTGCACACCCCCCTTGCCCCGATGCGGCCGGAGAAAGTGATCCGTCTTTACGCGGAGCGTCGCCCCCGGCGCCTAACGTTCTGTTCCACCCTTCTCAAAGGGACCGTGAACAGGAGCAACGAGTGAACGCCAATCTCGCCCTCGCGGCGGCCGAACCCACGGACGGATTCGTCGGGTGGGTCGTCGGACTGATGGAGGTCCTCGGCGGACCGGGAGTCGGTCTGGCCATCGCGCTGGAGAACCTCTTCCCGCCCATTCCGAGCGAGGCGATCCTGCCGACCGCCGGTTTCGCCGCGTCCCGGGGCGAGTTGGGCCTCGTGGAGGTCCTGGTCTGGGCCACCGTCGGCTCCGTGGTCGGCGCGCTCGCGTTGTACGGCCTCGGCGCCTGGCTGGGCCGGGAACGCTTCAGGGCGGTGGCGAGCCGCGTCCCCCTCGTCAAGCTCAGTGACATCGACCGGACCGAGGCCTGGTTCGAACGGCACGGGCCGAAGGCGGTCCTCATCGGCCGACTCATCCCCGTGTTCCGCAGCTTCATCTCCGTCCCGGCCGGGATCGAGCGCATGTCCCTGCCGCTCTTCCTGGGGCTCACCACCCTGGGCAGCGCCGTGTGGAACACCATCTTCGTCCTGGTCGGATACCACCTGGGCGAGCAGTGGCACGTGGTGGAGGAGTACGTCAGCGCGGGGTCCAAGGTGGTCCTGGCCGTGGTCGCGGTGGCCTGCGTGTGGTTCGTCGTCGCCCGGGTCCGGGAGCGCCGACGGGCCCGCAGGACGACCGGGACGGCCAGCCCGGACGACGAGGAGGACTCCTACTCCCGGCGCTGAACGTCCGGAGCGGTCGGGGAGGGGCCCTTGCCCGAACCGGGGCCGGGAGGTAACTTTCCTCCGAGTCAGACATCCACGTTGGAAACCACCGACAGTGACCCGGCCGGTGAGCCCCCTCCCCTCGAACCCGCTCCAGAGGTGGACACGTGAAGACCCCCCGACCGCCGTTCCGACGGCGTGCCCTGACCACCCTCACCGCCCTCGCCGCCGCCGCGCTGCTCTGCACCCCGCAGACGGCCCTGGCCGCGCCCGACGACCCCGTGGCGTTCGTCCCCACACCGGCCGACACCCCCGCCGAACGCGCCGAGGCGGACCGGGAGGCGGTGGAGGAGAAGCTCGCCAACGCCGCGATCCCGCCCGGACCGCTGAGCTTCGGCGCCGAACCCCTCGCCGCCGCCCGGAACGCCGCCGAGGGCGCGGCCGCCGGGGCCTCCTGCGCGATCACGGCGGAGTCCGCCACCGCGCTGGCCCTGGCCCCCGTCTGGCCCGAGGTCTCCGCGAGCTCGTCCCTGCCCCCGTCACCGATGACCCTGTCGAGGTACGACAACCAGTCCGGCCTGTACGACCCGGCCGGACGCGACGGCCTGTTCTTCAACCCGGGCGTCGGCCTGTGGCAGATGGACTCCGCCGGACTCGGGACCAACAACACGGCGGGCGAGGCGATCGACTCCGTCTGGGTCTCCGACTTCGTGGTGCCCTACATCGTGGACAAGTACTGCGCGGCCATCGAGCGAGGCTCCGCGGCGCCCGCCGCGCGCGCCACCGCGTGGGCCGACTGGAACGCCTGCGCCGGCGGCGACTGTGACACCGTGTACTGGCGGGCGATGAACACGGGGATCGGATCGGACCCGAGCGTGGGCCGCCACGGCGGAGCGCAGCCGCGCACCTGCGAGTTCGAGGGCGCCTCGTACGACTGCCTGTTCGTGGACGTCGCGGACGCCCAGGGAGCCGACTGGTGGACCCGACCGGAGAGCGGCCGCTCCCCGGTGCCGTCACCGTTCTACGTGCTCAGAGCCGGTTCGGGCGACGGCGTCCGGGAGGTGCGCGTGTGGCTCGCCGCCGACTCCGGGCACGGGGTCGACGTGACCGTCACCCGTCCGTTCGGCGGCAACGCGCGGGACTCGCTCTCCTGGACCGACGGTCTGGGACTGTGCGACACCACCACCGGGCGCGGCTCCTGCTGATCACGTTGAGTGTCGAATGAATTCGGGCTCTGGTTCCTCATGGGACCAGAGCCCGTTTCCTTTTCCGGTGTTCCCGCCGTGAAGCACAGAAGAACCAGCGGCCACACCAGGGAAAAGGATCAATACAACCTCTATCTACCCGCCGAAACGCATGTTACTTTCTTACCCGCCCGGGGGATCCGCTAGGAAGATTCAAACGAAGAGGCCACAATGCCCCATTCGACGGCACCCGAGATCGACCTGCCCGAGCTGGACTTCGACGACATGGAGGTGATGAGCGTCCGCGAGGCGGTCGCCGTCCCGGAGACCGGCGCCACCAGTGGCTCCAGCTCCTGCACCTCCACCTCGTGCTGCGGCTCCAGCAGCTGCTGCTCCGGTGGCTCCTGCGGCTGACGGAGTACTCCGGGAAGGCCCCCGCCACCGGAACGCGTGACCGCAGGAACAATGCGTGAATTCGGCAGGGGCGAGCTCCAACGTTTCACGTCAACATCCCCCTCACATCCAGAAGAAGGTGTCCGATGGCGTCGCAGGAAACCCCCACGATCGACCTGCCCGACCTCAACTTCGACGACATGGAGGTGATGAGCGTCCGCGAGGCGGTCGCCGTCCCGGAGACCGGCGCCACCAGTGGCTCCAGCTCCTGCACCTCCACCTCGTGCTGCGGCTCCAGCAGCTGCTGCTCCTCGGGTTCGTGCGGCTGACCCGCTGAACCGGGGCGGCCTCTCGCGGGGTCGCCCCTCCCTCCGCCCCCGAACCCCCCAGAAGAAGCACGACGAGGGCCGCACGTGTACGCGATCGACGCCACGGACATCACCAAGGACTACGGGAAGGGAGAGGTGCTCCACGGCATCTCCTACCAAGTGCCCACCGGACAGATCGCCGCACTGCTCGGCCCCAACGGGGCGGGCAAGACGACGCTGATCGAGATCCTGGAGGGGCACCGGGGACGCACCTCGGGCCGGGTGGAGGTGCTCGGCCTCGACCCCGGGAACCGCCGTGACTTCGCCCAGCTCCGCACGCGCATGAGCGTGGTGCTGCAACAGACCATGCTGGAACCGGGGCTGTCGGTCCGCGACATCCTGCGCCGCCACGCCTCCTACTACCCGGACCCGCTCGACGTGGACGACGCCCTCGCCCAGGTGGAGCTCACCGAGAAGCGGTCCGCCCTGGTCAAGTCCCTCTCCGACGGCCAGCGCCGCCGTCTCGACCTCGCCTTGGCACTGACCGGCCGCCCGGAACTGCTCTTCCTCGACGAACCCACCACGGGGCTGGACCCCGTCTCGCGCCGCCGCATCCGCGGCCTGGTCGCGGGGCTGCGCGAGAGCGGCACGACCGTGGTGCTGACCTCCCACGACCTCACCGAGGTCCAGGAGCTCGCGGACCGCGTGGACGTCATCCGCGACGGCTCCTTCATCGCCTCCGGGAGCCCCGACGACCTCGTCCGGGGCTCGGCGGCGTACACGGTGGTGGAGTTCGCCCGCCCCGAGGGGACGGACGACCGCCTGCCCGAGGGCGCCGAACTGGTCAACGGCAGGGTGCGCATCCTCACCGACGACCAGGACGCGGTGGTGGAGCGCGTGCAGGCCTGGGCCCGGGACGAGGGGACGCGGATCAGCGGCCTCACGATCGTGCCGCCCAGCCTGGACGACGCGTACGTGGCGATGTTGGACAACGGCGTGCTGGAAGCGGAGAAGAGCGAATGAGCGTCACGGGAACCGAACGCGCGCGGAGCACCCGCCGCCCCTCCTCCTTCTGGCTGCACGTGGACGGTGAGCTCAAGGAGTTCTGGCGCTCCCCCATCACCCTGGCGTTCATCGTGCTCATGCCGGTGATGTTCTACGTGGGCTTCGGGCTGGCCTTCCGCTCCCAGGCGGACGAGATCCGCCTCGTGGGCGAACACGAGGTCACCCAGGCCAACCTGAGCTTCGGCGGCATCCTCGGGTTCGCGCTGATGTCGGTGGCCTTCGCCAACGTCGCCATCGGACTGGCGATCCGCCGTCACCACGGCCTGTTCAAGCGCTTCCGCACCACCCCGGTCAGCCCGGCCACGGTGATGGGCGCCTACCTGGTGAACACACTGCTCACCGCCGTGATCGTGCTGGGCGTGGTGACCGCGATCGGCCTGCTCGGCATGGGCGTGACCATCGATCCGGCACGCCTGCCCCAGCTGCTGGCCGCCCTGGTGCTCGGCTTCCTGTGCATGGCCCCGCTGGGCGCCGCCGCGTCACTCCTGCCGCCGAACGCCGACGCCGCCGTGCCCATGGTGAACGGCATCTTCTTCCCGACCGCCTTCCTCGCGGGCGGGTTCGTCATCCTCCCGCTGGGCGACACCGTGGGCGCCGTCGTCGACCTCCTCCCCGGGCGACCGCTGACACTCCTCGTCCAGGGGGCCCTGTCCGAGTCCGGTCCCGTGTGGGACTGGTCCGCGGTGGCGCTGCTGCTGGCGTGGTCGCTGCTGGGCACCGTGGCCGCGCTGCGCTGGTTCCGGTGGGCCTCCGAGCGGGAGCCGCGCGGGTTCGGCTCGTCCCGGCGCAAGGGCGAGGACGAGGCCCCGAAGCCCGAGGAGACCGGGGCTTGAACACTTCCGACGAACCCTCACGGTCCTTCGAGGTCGTGGAGGGTCCCTACCTGGTCTCCCGGGTCAACCCCCACCCCCATCGGCAGCTGCGCGGCACGACGCCGACCGCGCCCCTGCTGCGCTCCCTCGCCCGGCTCGAACTCCAGCGCGAGGACCTGCGTGAAGGACTGCTGGACGCCCTGCACCGGGCCGCGCCCGAGCTGGGCGCCCACCGGAACGCGGCGCTGGCCGCCAAGCGCGCCGTGTTCAACCGCCGCCCTCCCCGGGAGGACCTGTACGACCACCCGGTCACCCGGGAGATCCCCCTGCTCGGCGCCTGGGCGGACCTCTGGCGGGAGTCGCGTGCCACGGCGGCGCTGGTGGACGCCGAACACGAGCCCGCGCTCCGGGCCGAGCGCGCGGCACTGACGGCGTGGGCCCGCGACCCCGGGGTGGACCGGGCCACCGCGCTGTCCAGCCCGGACCTGCACCGGGCGGTCGCCGCCCGCGCGGCCACGGACCGGGACCCCGACAAGCGGATGCGCAAGGCCGAGGCCGCCCTGGTCCGGTACTTCTCGCGCTCCACGGTGAAGGTCAGCCCGTACTCGCTCTACACCGCCGTGCACTTCTCGCCCCTGGAGGCCGAGGTGGCGGAGGACGCCGAGCGACCCCTGGAGCTCACCTCCCACGCCGCGCTCCGCCGTCTGCTCCCCCGGCAGGCGGCGCGGGCCCTGGCCGCCGACCCCGAGGCGCGCCTGGGCCTGGAGTGGGTGCTCACCGGCGGGGCCCGACGCGAGGTGACCGACCAGGGGGAACGCCTGGTCGTGCGCCGTCGCGTGTGGGCGCCCCCCTCCCCCGGTCTGCGCGCGGAGGCCTTCGGTGAGGAGGAGGTCCGCCTGCCCATGACCGGGAGCTGGGACCGCCTCGTCACGGTGCTGGAGAAGCGCGCGAGCACACCCGTGCGGCTGGCCGCCCTGCGCGACGCCGTCGCGGCCGACCTCGGCTGCGGCGCGGACCGGGCGCTGGGCGTGCTGGACCAGCTCATCGGGGTGGGTGTCCTGGTGCCGTGGTCGCCCGTGCCCGAGCAGTCCCCCGACTTCACCCGGCACTGGCACCGGCTGGCGCGCGCCCTGCCCGGCGAGGCGGCGGCCCGGGTGGCGACGGCCTTCGCGGAGACCGAGACGGTGCTGGCCGGGTTCGCCGACGCCGACGGGGCCGGTCGCTCCGGTGACGTGCTGCGGCTGCAACACCTGTGGTCGGCGGCGGTCGGCGTGGAGGGTTCGGCCACCTCGCCCGTGGTGGAGGACTGCCTGGTCTCCCGGGGCGTCCCCGTGGATCGGGCCCGCACCCGCGCGTGGTCGGCCGACCTCGGACGGCTCATGCCGCTGTTGTTCGCCCTGGACGACCAGCGGGTGCTCTCGGGCGCCCTGGAGCAGGTGTTCGTGTCCCGCTACGGCCGGGGCGGGCGCTGCTCCGACCTGGAGGGGTTCGCCCAGCACGCGCGGGCCGCCTTCCCCCTGACCCAGGAGCTCATGGGCGGCGCACCCGCCGCCCTGGCCGGGGCCGACCCGGAACTCACCCGGGTGCTGTCCGCGCGTCGGCGCGCGGTGGACCACCTGGTGGAGCTCGGCCGTTCCGGCGGGGACCGGGTGGAGGTCGACCCGGCGGTGGTGGACGAGGTCGCGGCGATGCTGCCGGACCGGGAGTTCGCGGCCCGCCGCTCCTTCGCGGTGTTCGGGCAGGCCGTCCCGGACGGCCTGGTGGTGAACCACCTCTACGGCGGCCGGGCCCGCTACTTCAGCCGGTTCCTCGGCCACCTGCCGGAGGAGGTCCGGGAGCGGGTCGCCGCGCACGTGCGGCGGCTGGGCCCGGCGGCGGCCGACACCGTGCACATGCGGTCGGCGCTGGGGTTCAACGCGAACCTGTCACCGGCGCTGGCCGACGAGGAACTGGCCCTGCGCGACGAACCCACCCTGGAGCCGGGGCCCTCCACCCTGGACCTCACCCTGGTGCACACTCCGCACGGGCTGCGGCTGGTCCGGGACGACGGCCGCGAGATCGACCCCGTCTACACCGGCTTCCTCGTGCCGCACGCGCTGCCCTACGACGAGATGCTCGTGGCGATGGTCGCGGACTCGCCGTTCTTCTCCTTCGCGGACCTCACCATCGACCTCCACGAACGCTGGACCCGGCACGGGTTCCAGGGCGGGACGCCCCGGATCGGGTTCGGCGCCCTCACCCTGTTCCGCCGCAGGTGGGGCATGGACACCGCCGATCTCTCCCTCCGTCCGGAGGAGTCCGCCGCCCAGCTGCACCGGCGGCTGAACGTGGACCGCGAGGTCCGGGGCATCCCCGAGCAGGTGTTCGTCCGCCCGCTCCAGGGCGGCAGGCTCGGTCCGCTGGAGCGCGCCATGGCGCCCAAGCCCCAGCACGTGGACTTCCTGAGCAGGCTGCACACCGGCACCGCCGCCAAGCGCCTGGCCCACCTGGGCCCGGCGCTCCTGGTGGAGGAGATGCTCCCCGGCCCCGACCACCACCGGGTGCGCGGCCCGGACGGCGCGCACGCCAGCGAGCTGTTCCTCGAACTCTCCACGGTGCCGCGCGCCGCGGGCACCGTCCCCGCTCCCCCTTCCCATCCCCCAGGCGAAGCGAGGCTGACCCCTTGACCGTCGGACTCAGAGTCAACTACCACGACAGCGACAAGAGCGCCCTGCTCGGAGACTGCCTCGTGCCAGCGGCCCGCACGGCCGCCGACCGCGAGGGCGTCACCGCCGCGTGGCTGCACCTGCACTGGCGGCTCGGTCCGCACTGCGTGCTCTACGCGGACGGCGACCCGACCGCGGTGGAGGCCGCCGTGGCCGAGGCCGAGGTGCGGGTCCGCGCCTTCCTGGGCGGCCACCCCTCGCGGCGCGGGCTGGACCCCGTCCGGTACGAGGCGTTCTCCCAGCGCATGGGACGCCTGGAGCTGGTGGAGGGCCCCTACGCGCCGATCGAGCCGGACAACAGCACGCGGCGGCTGGCGGGCGACCCGGTGGACACGTTCCTGCGCGGTCCCGAGGCGGTCGCGCTCAAGGGGCGGGTCCTCACCGACGGCCTGTCCCGGGTGGCCGACCAGGCGGGCGGGCGCGGCGGCGAGCGGGCGGTCTCAGCGAACGTCTTCGCCGGAATGGGCGCGATCGCCACGCGCTACCCCGAGTGGGGTCTGCGCTCCGGCTACCAGGCCTTCCTGTCGCACTGGAAGGAGTACTTCCACTGGTCCGACCCGCAGGGGGCGGCGCAGGAACGGCTGGCGACCGCCTACCGGGCGCAGCGCGAGGGGCTCGTGGAGTCGCTGCGCGCGGTGCACGAGGGAGCCGGAACGGAACCGTACGCCCTGGCCTGGGGCGCGTGGGCCGACCGGTGGCTGCCCGAGGCGATCGCCCTGGCCCGCCAGGAGCACATCCTGCCGTTCCCGCATCCGGAGCGGCAGGAGCAGGCGGCGAAGTTCGGTGACGACGTGCGGGTGCGCTGGAGCGGCTCCGACGACCGCTCGTACAGCGACTTCCACCGCGAGTTCCGCAAGCTCGACTTCACCCGGCTCGGTGACGGGTACGGGTTCGCGGCGTTCCGGTTCCTCATCAACTGCTTCTTCGACCTGCTGCCGCTGATGGGGGTCGCCCCCGTCCAGCGGTACTCGGTGGCGTACCTGTTCACCGAGGCCGCGCAGGAGGTGGTGGGCGAGGGCTGGGAGGAGACCGTCCGCCGGGTCGTCGACCACCAGAGCGCGGACCCGGAGCTGCGGCCGACCCTTCCGTGGGTGGGCGATGCCTGACACCACCGCGACCACCCCGGCGGTGCGGCTCAAGAGCGCCGTCCGCGCCCGATCGCTCGCGTCGGAGGGGGTGGCGCTCAGCATGGGCGCCACCGCCGTCGTCGTCCGGGGTTCCCGGGCCGACACCGTCTGGCGGGCCCTGGAACCGGCCCTGCGCGCCGGGTTCCACCGCAGCGAACTACTGGGACGCTTCCCCGAGGCGGGGCGTCCGTTCCTGGCGGGGATCCTCGACCAGCTGGAGGAGCACCGGTTCCTCCGCGACCTCGAACCCGAGCCCGCGTCCCTCACGGAGGCCGAACGGGCCGCCTACCCGCACCTGGAGTCGGTGACCCACCGCCCCTACGCCGCGCTGGCCGCGCTGCGCACGAGCGTGGTCCGGGTCCGGTCCTCGTGCCCGCTGCTGGAGGCACGGGTGCGGCGGGCACTGGCCCGGGCGGGGTTCGGGGAGGTGCACGCGGACACCGGGCCCGTGCCCGAGGCCCCGGTCCTGCTGACCGCCCGGCTGTCCCCCTCCGGCGACGCGGTCGGTGCCGAGGTGCACGCGGACACCGGGCCCGTGCCCGAGGCCCCGGTCCCGCTGACCGCCCGGCCGTCCCTCCCCGGGGACGCGGCCAATGCCGGGTCCGAACACGTCGTCGCCGCTGGCGACGGCCTCTGGCTGACCGGGCCGCGCGACCGTCCGGGCACCCCGGACCTGTCGGGGCGGTTGCGCGCCTGGTTCGCCGGGAGGGAGGAATCCGGCCCGGACCGCCCGGAGCCGGACGCCGAGGCGCTGGGGGTCACCCGCAGCCTGGTCGCCGCCCAGCTCACCCTGGCCCTGGTGGCCCAGGTGGCGCGCGGTGTGTCCGCGCCCGGGTCGGCTCCGGTGCCGGGGCCGGGCCCCGAGTTCATGGTGACCACGGACGAGTTGGTGAGCGAACCCCACACCCTGCTCGTCGCGGACCCCTTGGACCCGCGCGCGACCCGGCCGCTGCCCAGGACCGCACCGGAGGAGTTCGCCCCGGCGGAGCCGCTGGAGGTCCCCGACCGCCTGGACGCCGTCACCCACCTGTGGGACCGCGTGTTCGGCCCGGTCGGCGAGCCAGCACCGGGGGACCTGTCGCAGCTGCCCGTGGGACTGGCTCGGTCGGGACGACTCGCCGGGTACGGGCTGACCACCGCGCTCGCCCGTGAGAACGCCCTGGTCAACGCCCTGAACGCGGTCGTGTGGGACACCCACGAAACCACTGGCCCCGCTGACGGTGGAACCGACCCCGAGACTCCGGGAACGACCGACGGAACGACCACGACGGGCTCCGCCACGGGCGGTTGGGGACACCGTGCCGACGGGGTCGATCTCCGGGCCGGACACGGGTCGACCACCGTGCCCGCCCGCGAGGACGACCGGCACGAGGCCGTGTGGGCGGGGGCGGGGTCGGGCTCGGGTGGTCCCGACGCGGGACGCTCCCCGAGCGGTTCAGCATCCACCCCCGGCCTCGGGATCGGACTGACCCAGGCCGCCGCGATCGGCGCGGCCGTGGGCGACCTCGTCCTGCGCGCACCCGACACCCGGTGGAAGGACGTGGACCCCCCCTCCCCCTCCCCCACCGCCCGCCGTCTGTGGGCCGCGCTCACCCTGCGGTTCGGGGTGTCGGCCGAGCTCACCCTCCAGGAGCTCGACGGCACCGGTGTGTGGCGGGCCCGCGTGACCTCGGAGGGACGGCCGCTCAGCACGGGCGCCGCACCCGACCCCGTCACCTGCGTGGAGACGGCCCTCCTCCAGGCGGTCGCGCGCGTGCGCCTCGCGGAGGAGGCACCCGACGCGGTCCTTCCGCCCTTCGCCACCGGAGCACCGGGACTGGCGCGATGGGCCCTGGACACGGGTGCCGTGCGGGTGGAGGCGCCCGGCGGGGCCGACAGCTGGCGCGCCCTCGGGGTGCACTCGGCGGTGGCCGCGTGGACCTGATCCCCGACCTCGACGCCCCCTCCCCCGCTGGTGCCACCCTCGACCGGCCGCACACCGTGCGCGTCGCGGGCGGGCTCCTGCACTCCGCGATGAGCGGCGCCCTGGCGGTCCTCGGCCCGTGGACCCCGGACGGCGCCACGGGCTGCGCGCGGTGCGCCGGGCTCTGGCGCTCGGACGTGGAGGGCGAGACGGCCGACGCACCCTCGCCCTCGGACGGCCTCCTCGCCCTGTGGGCCGACGCGTTCGCCGCGCTGGCCGCCACCACCGACCCGGCCGACCTGCGCCTGCGCGTGGTCGCGCTGGACTGCCGCACCGGGGAGGTGACCCGGCACGGCCTGGTCCCCCACCCCTCCTGCGGCCACTGCTTCCCGGAGGGCCGGGGCCTCGGGGTCACGGAACCCGGCGACACCCTCGACCTCGCCGACCCGCTGCCCGTCGTGGGCGACGCCCTGCGCACCCGTGCCATGGACCGCGCCGCCCTCCGCGACCGGCTGCTGGACTTCCGGTTCGGACCGGTCGCGCACGTCTACCGGGACGAGGAGTCGCCCCTGGCCCTTGTGACCTGCGAGACCGTCGCCCCCGGGCACGCGTCCCGCGAGGGCGGATACGGCCGCTCCACCCGCTTCACCGCCAGCGAGGTGCCCGCCTTCCTCGAAGGGGTGGAACGGGTGACCGGCGGGCGGCGGCTGAACGGCGCCGCCACCGTCCACGGGTCCTACGCGGACGTCGCCGACGACGCCGTCGACCCCGCGCGCCTCGGCCTGCACGAACCCGAGTGGTACGGGCACCCCGCGTTCGAGCCGGTCCCGTACACCCCCGACACCCCCACCACCTGGGTGTGGGGCTGGTCCACCCGGGAACGGCGCCGGGTCCTGGTCCCCGAACACGTGGCGTACTGGCACGCGGGCCGCGCCGAGGAACGGTTCCTGTACGAGTCGTCCAACGGCTGCGCCGTGGGCGGGACGTTCGCGGAGGCCGTCCTGTACGGGTTGTTCGAGGTGGTGGAGCGGGACGCGTTCCTGCTCGCCTGGTACTCGCGCACCCGGCTGCGGCTGATCGAGGGCGCCGACGACCCCGACCTCGCGCACCTCACGGACCTGCTCACCGAGCGCGGCCTCACCCCGCGCCTGTTCGACCTCACCTCCGACCTGGGGATACCGACCGTCCTGGCGACGGTCACCGCCCCGGAGGAGGCGGTCCGCGAAGGCCGGGCTCCCGCGCTCAGCCTGGCCACCGGCACCCACCTCGACCCGCGCCGCGCGCTCATGGCGGCGGTGGAGGAGACCGCGACCAACGCGCTGATGTACCCGAAGTGGGTGCGGATGCGCCCGTCCGTCTCGGTGGAGCGGTGTCGGCCCATGCTCGACGACCCGACGCTCGTCCGCACCCTGGAGGACCACACCGGCCTGCACGGGCTGTGGGAGGCCCGACCGATGTGGGAGTTCCTGGAACACCCCAGCGGCGGCGTGCCCCTGGACCGGCTCACCGCCGGGCGGCCCCCCTCGTTCGCCGGAACCGACCTCGCCTCGGTGCTGCGGGACCGGCTCGCGGCCGTGCACGGACTCGGCCTGGACGTGGTGGTCGTGGACCAGAGCAGCGCCCCGTACGCGGCGGCGTCCGGAACCCGGGCGGTCAAGGTGATCGTGCCCGGGGCCCTGCCGATGACCTTCGGCCACACACACCGCCGGACCCGCTCCCTGGAGCGGCTGGCCCGAGCGTCGACGCTGTTCGAGGGAGGGGTTCCATGGGAAGCGCCCGGAAGGACGTACCCGGTTCCGCACCCGTTCCCCTGAGGACCGGGTTCGAGGACGCGCTCGCGCACTTCCACGCGCAGTCCCATGAGAAGGACGTGTCCCAGGTGGCGACGCTGTTCTTCGGCGCCGAGCCCTCGAACGGCCTGGCCCGGCCGGTCCCGGGGCAGGTGCGGACTCCGTTGCCCGCGCTGGGGCCGCTGCGCGACCTCGACGCCGCGACGCCCGCGCTGGGCGGCGGCTGGTCGCCGGTGGAGCGTCTGCTCGCCGCGTGCGTGGAGGCCGTGCGGGTCCGCCGGATCTCGGCGGCCGACCGGTATCCGGTGCACCGCGCCTATCCCTCTCCCCGGGGCCTGTTCGGGGCGGACCTCTTCCTCGTGGCTCCCGGGGACCCCACACCCGGCGGGGGTCCCACATCTCCCTTGGAGACCACCACGCCCGGAGACCCCACACCCCCCGACAGCCCCACGTGGTGCCTGCGGGTCGACCCGCAGTCGCACGCCCTGCAACCGGTCGGGGGTCCGGCGGCCCCCTCGAACCTGGAGGGGGCCCGCCTGGTCGTGGCGGTGGACCAGCACCGGTACCCGCCCGAGTACGGTCGGCTCCGCCCCTCCCTGGCCCGCTTGGAAGCCGGGCACCTCCTGGCCACCCTCGGCCTGACCCTCACCCGGGCCGGTCTACGACCCCGCACCCACCCCGACCCGGCGCACCCGGCCTGCACTGCGGCGGCCCCGCTCCTCCCTCCGGGCATGACCCCCATCGCCGCCGTGACCCTGGACGTGGGCGACCCGGGCACCACCGAGACCACTGCCCACCCGGGCACCTGCGCTCCCTCCGTCACCAGCGGAACCAGCCTCCCCGACGGCTCCGATGTCACCCACAACCCCGGTGGCACCGCCACCCACTCGGGCATTGATGTCTCCTCCGGCACTGCCGCCACACGCCCCCCGCACCTCACGCCCGGCTCCGAGAACGGGGACGGGAGCGCGAACGGAGACGGCCCCGGCGATGGGGTGACCCTCTCCCCCGAGGCCACCGCCCGCGTCGCGGCCTCCGTCGCCCCGGCGGGCCGCACCCTGCGGCGCTGGCTGGACGAGCGGACCAGCGGGGTCTCCACGGCCAACCTGGTGACCAGCGCGTACGTCAGCCCGGAGCAGGGAGCCACGATCACCTCCGGCCTGGTGCACGCGCTCGCCGCCGTCCACGAGGTCCTCCCCCGCAGCCACTCCCTACGGCTCTACCAGCACACGCTGGAGGACGACCGGGTGGACGACCGCGTCGTGCGCGAACTTCCCCCGGACGGACCCCCGGGACCCGCTCGCCCCGTCCCCCGCACCGGCGAGACCAACTTCTCCGCCACCCTCGGCCACACCCTCGCCGTGGACTTCCCCGCCTGGGCGCGTGCCCTGGGCCCGGACCACGCGGAGACGGTCCTGCACACCCTCCTCGGGTGGATCGCCCAGTGGGGGTGCCTCGGCGCCGCCGCCACCGACCTGTGCGTCCGCCCCATGCGCAACTACGCGGAGGCCGACTGGGCCGCCGCCCTCGGCCTGGACCCCGACCAGACCCCCGCCTACCAGCTGTGGGTGCGCGCGGAACGCGGCACCTACCTGGACACCCCCGTCGACGCCGCCCCGGAGACCCCATGACCCGCACCTGGTCCGCCGTGTACGTGTACCTGCACCGCAGCCGCGCCGACATCGACACCTTCCTCCTGGACCACCTGGCCCCCGAGGCGGAGCGGCTGGTCTCCTCGGGGCGCGCCGCCGCCTGGTTCTTCCTCCGCTACTGGGACGGCGGTCCGCACCTTCGGGTCCGGTTCCTGGACGCCGACCCGGACGCCGTGGCGGAGTTCGCCGAGCGTGTGCGGGCGCTGGCCAAGGAGACCTCGGCGGCCGCCCTGGACCTGGACAGCGAGGCCTACTACGCCGACCTCCCCCAGGCCGACCCCGCCCGCTGGTACGCCGACGGCGACGTCACGGAGGCGGTGTACGAGCCCGAGACCGAGCGGTACGGCGGCCCGCGCGCCCTGGAGGCGTGCGAGGACTTCTTCGTCGTGAGCACGCGCATCGCCCTGGCCGTGCTGCGGTCGGCGCCCCACCAGCACCAGCGGCAGGTCGTGGCGGTCGACCTCACCTCCCTGGCCTTCGGGGTGCTGGGCTTCGACGACGTGACGGCGGTCCGGCAGGCGCGCGGGTACTACGCCACCTGGGACTACTCGGCCGAGGTCGCGCGCGGCGGCACCCAGGCGCGGGCCGAGGCGGAGCGGCTGTTCCACTCGGCGCCCGCCCGGTGGTTGCAGCGGCGTCCGCAGGTGGCGCGGCTGGTGTCCGGTGACGGGGCCTCCACCCACCACCTGTGGAACCGGGGGCTGCGGGAGACCGTCGCGCGTCTGCGCCGGATCGACGCCGAGGAGGGGCTGGCGAACGGGCTGGACCGGATCGTCTGGTCGCTGCTGCACATGACGCACAACCGGCTCGGGCTGGACATCGACGACGAGCGCCGGATCGCCTGGCTGCTCTCCCTGGCCTACCCGCGTTGGGAGCCGCCGGGCGACTACTTCGACCCGGGTGTGGGCTCCCCGGACCGCACCTACCTGGAGGCCAGCAAGTACCTCCCGGACACCATGGCCGGGGACCACCTCCCCCGCGAGGTGCCGCCGGAGGGGGTGCGCGAGGGGGCCTCGTTGGCGCCCACGGTCCCGCTCCCCGCGCCCGCCCCGCTCAGCGCGTCCCTCGGTCGGGTGCTGGCAGAGCGCAACAGCGACCACGGTGACTACGGCTCCCACCTGGAGCTGGCCGCCCTCTCCGCGCTCCTCGGGCACGGAGCCGGGATCAGCCGCGTCCGCGCGGACCAGCCGGGCCGCCACGCGCCGCCGCGGACCCACCCCTCACCGGGGGCGGCCTACGCCACGGAGGTCTGGGTGGTGGCGCGGCACGTGGCCGACCTCGAACCGGGGGTCTACCGCTACCAGCCCGAGGGCCACCGGCTGCTGAGGGCGGACGGGGTCCCGGAGACCGACCGGCTGACCGAGCTCTCCCCGTTCCTCCGCGAGCACGCCGACGGCCGTCCCGGGGTCGAGGCGTCCACGACGGGCGCGCTGGTGTTCCTGGTGGGCGACCTGGGCCGGCTCCGCGAGGGGTACGGACAGCGTGCGCTGCGGCTGCTGCTCCAGGAGTGCGGCCACGTGGCGCAGAACCTGTCCCTGTGCGCCGCCGCCCTGGGTCTGCGCTCGCTCGTGGTCTCGGGGTTCGCCGACGACGCGGCCAACGCGCTGCTGCACCTGGACGGGGTGGATCGGACGGTGCTGACCCTGCTCCCGGTGGGCACCTGAGTCACTCGAACCACTCGCGAACTGCGCGGACGTTCGCTTTACCTGACCGTGGGGTGACAAGTGCCCACCCTCACTGGCATCTTGTTCTACTGGGTAGTAACATTGACTTGTTACTAGTCGGTAGATCCGCGTGTACAGACACCGCGGCCAGGGACACAGCGGAGCTGTCCATGACGCATTACAAGAGCAACCTGCGCGACATCGAGTTCAACCTCTTCGAGCTGTTCCGACGCCAGGACGTACTGGGCGACGGCCCCTTCGAGGAGCTGGACGAGGAGACCGCGCGCACCATCCTGGACGAGATCAACCGTCTCGCCACCGGTGTCATCGCGGAGTCCTTCGAGGACGCCGACCGCAACCCGCCGGTCTTCGACCCCAAGACCAACAGCGTCGCCCTCCCCGAGAGCCTGAAGAAGTCCTACCAGGCCTACATGGACGCCGGCTGGTACAACCTCGACCTCCCCCAGGAACTCGGCGGCCTCGGCGCCCCCCGCTCCCTGGTGTGGTCGGCCGCCGAGCTGATCCTGGGCTCGAACCCGTCCGTCCACATGTACTCCGCCGGTCCCGGCTTCGCCAGCATCCTGCACTCCGAGGGCAACGAGGCGCAGAAGAAGTTCGCGGAGCAGGCCATCGAGAACGGCTGGGGCGCCACCATGGTGCTCACCGAGCCGGACGCCGGTTCGGACGTCGGCGCGGGCCGCACCAAGGCCACGGACCAGGGTGACGGCACCTGGCACATCGAGGGCGTGAAGCGCTTCATCACCTCGGCCGAGCAGGACATGACCGAGAACATCTTCCACCTGGTGCTGGCCCGCCCCGAGGGCGCCGGCCCCGGCACCAAGGGCCTCTCGCTCTACCTCGTGCCCAAGTTCCTGGTGAACGAGGACGGTTCGCTCGGTGAGCGCAACGGCGCCTACGTCACCAACGTCGAGCACAAGATGGGCCTCAAGGCCTCCACCACCTGTGAACTGACCTTCGGCGACAAGCACCCCGCCATCGGTTACCTCGTCGGTGACAAGCACGACGGCATCCGCCAGATGTTCCTCGTCATCGAGTACGCGCGCATGATGGTCGGCACGAAGGCCATCGCCACCCTGTCCACGGGTTACCTGAACGCCCTGGAGTACGCGAAGAACCGCGTGCAGGGCAACGACCTCGCCGGGTCCAAGGACTCCCCGAAGGTCACCATCACGCACCACCCGGACGTGCGCCGCAGCCTCATGACGCAGAAGGCGTACGTGGAGGCCATGCGTTCGCTGGTCATCTTCACCGCCACCCAGCAGGACTCCATCCAGATCGCCCACTCCAAGGGCGAGGACGCCTCCCAGCTGGAGGCGATGAACGACCTCCTGCTGCCCATCGTCAAGGGTGTGGGATCGGAGCGCTCCTACGCGCTGCTCGCGGAGTCCCTCCAGACCCTCGGCGGCTCCGGGTTCCTCCAGGAGTACCCGATCGAGCAGTACATCCGTGACGCGAAGATCGACACGCTGTACGAGGGCACCACGGCCATCCAGGCCCAGGACTTCTTCTTCCGCAAGATCGTGAAGAACGGCGGCCAGGCCATCGGCACGCTGTCCGCCGAGATCAGGGCGTTCGCGGAGAGCGACGCGGGCAACGGTCAGCTCAAGGAGGAGCGCAGGCTCCTGCTGTCCGCCCTGGGCCAGGTCGAGAAGATCGTCGAGCTCATGGTCGGCCACGCGATGGGCTCCGCCGAGGACAGCCGCGAGCTGTACAAGGTCGGCCTCAACTCCGTGCGTCTGCTCTTCGCCTTCGGTGACGTGGTCCTCGCCTGGCTGCTGCTCCGCCAGGCCGAGATCGCGCTCGCCAGCATCGACGGCGCCAGCGACGACGACCGGAACTTCTACACCGGCAAGATCGCCGCCGCGCGCTTCTTCGCCGAGCAGTTCCTGCCGCGCGTGGAGTCCGAGCTGAAGATCGCCCAGACCGTGAACCTGGGCGTCATGGAGGTCCCCGAGGAGGCCTTCTAGCCTTCCGGAGGGTCATCAGCGCCTGAGGGGCGGGACGAGCGATCGTCCCGCCCCTTCGCCGTATCCCAGGCCCTGTTCCCCGGAGGTGACTGCCGCTGTTGCGGTGAAATGCGCGACCGGCCTCGACACGAAGACCGGTCAGCGAAGGCCTGGAGGAGGCAGGGCCCTTGCCCCTAGGCTCACTCGTGTCAGCAACGACGAAGGCGGATGCCGGTTTTGTCTGTTTGTCGAAAAGTTGGAAAAACGGCCGCTTGCCACTGGTAAGTTCGCAGGTGAAAGAGTCTGCTCCCCGCGCACGCGGGGATGGTCCCCCTCAGCGCTCACGGGGCGCCTCCTTCTCGTTGCTGCTCCCCGCGCACGCGGGGATGGTCCCGCCGACGCTGGTCTTGCAGCACTGCTTGGCCACTTCTCCCCGCGCACGCGGGGGCTCTCCTCTTACTGAGCGACGGCGACGCGGGCCCGACGGCGGACGAACACGACCAGCACGCAGGTGGCGAGGAAGGTGGCGACGGCCATCGGGGTGAAGGCCCACTGGTAGGCGGTCGGCCCCTCCGGCAGGGCCTGGAGGATGGCCCCCGCCGCGACAGTGCAGATCACGGCCGTGGTGAAGCCGCTCATGTTGACCAGACCGGAGGCGACGCCGGTACGGCTGGCGGGGATGCCGTCGCGGGCGAAGTCGAAGGAGACCGTGGGTGCCATGACCTGCCCGAGGGCGCTCACGGCCAGCACGGCGACGCCCACGGCCACGGGAGCGCCGCCGGGCCACGCCACCAGGAGCAGCCAGCCCAGTGTCAGGGTGCCGCTCAGGGCCAGGGCGAAGTACACCCGCACGCCCGGCCAGCGGCCGACGAGCGCGCCCGCGAGCGGGGCCAGCCACAGCGCCCCGGCGGCCAGACCGGTGAGGGTGAGGGCCGCGGTGCCCTCGGACAGCCCCAGGCCTCCCACGAGGAACGGGTAGCCCCACAGCACCATCATCATCGTGAACGGCGCCATGACGGCCGCGTGGTGGGCCATCCCGATCCGGGGGCCGTCCGCCCTCAGCGCCTCCCTGAGCGCCTCCCACACGGAGATGGGGTCCGCGACCGTGGACCGTCCCGCCGCGCCGACGGGGCGGTCCCGCACCACCAGGAGGACCATCAGGGCCATGAGCACAGTGACCCCGGTGGTGGCGAGGAAGGCCGCCTCCCAGCCGACGCCGTCCAGCGCCCAGGCGAGCGGGGCCGCACTGGCCACCTGGCCCGTACCGCCGACCACCCCGGTCAGGCCGCTGACCAGGGCGTAGCGCGAGCGCGGGAACCACAGGGCGGCGAGCCGGATGACGTTGAGGAACACGAGTGCGTCACCGAGGCCGATGAGGAACCGACCGGCCACGGCCAGTTCGATCCCCGGCGCCAGAGCGAACAGGCAGGAGCCGACGGCCATCGCGATCATCCCCATGCCCAGCGTGTACCGGGGGCCGAGCCGGTCGGCCAGGAGCCCGGCGGGCACCTGGAGGACGACGTACACCAGGAGCTGGAGCATCGGCAGGAGGGAGAGGAGCGCCGGCCCGACGTCGAACCGGCTCTGCGCCTCCAGAGCCGCCACGCCGAGCCCGTTGCGGTGCAGCATGGCGAGGAAGTAGCCGGCGACCGCGACACCCCATACCAGCCAGGCCCGCGCACCACCCACCGGCTCCATGGAAACTCGTCCTGTTACGGATGTCCTGTCACCGGATGTCTGGATTCGCGTCACTTGGCTGCTTCTCTCCTCGTTTACACCGCCTTCCAGTGTCCTCCAGGCCGTCGAGCGCTCATTACACCGGGGGTGACCAGGCGCGCAACCCGGGCGGGAACAGCCCGCGAGGGCGGGGATGCGGAAGTCGGCAAGGAACGGCAAAGACCCGGCAACGCACGCGTTGTCACCCTGGGTGACACGGAGTGCGCCAAGGGTTCCCAAAAGGGGTGAGACCCACGACAACCAGGACGGGACTACGGCCTCTTCTCCGCAAAATCACCACAGGTACAGCAGTCCGAAAAACCCCTTCCGAACTGCACGTTTCTGCTTTAAACAGGTCCATACGCAGTTGTTAACTGTGAGATGCGTCACTTGAGGAAGCCTCGACTACGAGGGGTCAGTTACTGCTAGCATCCGGAGCGCGAAGAATAACTACGAGGTAACGACACCGTTCGGGCCTCGCCAACTTCGCGGAGGGATGTCACCAACTCCGGACGACGGTGCGGTGAACGGAACTCACGCCGCGGCGACGTGGCCGCCACACGCAGCACACACGGTCAGTACACCCGCGGTTCCCGACACACACTGGAGACGACCTTGAGTCACTGGCGCCTGAACAATCCCCGGGCCTCCCGGGCGAAGTCGGCCCTCGCCAGACGAATCAAGCACAAGCCCCGTCACGCGTTCTGCGCTGAGCGCGCGATCACGGCTCTGCTGAGCGAGCTCGCCTCGGTCGCCTCCCGTCCCCTCTACTGGTCTGGCACCTCCGAGATGGCCGTCGCCTCCGTGATGCGCGACGTCAACGTCTGGTGCCGCGACGGCCGCTTCTTCTGGAACGACCTCTTCCAGGGCGGCACGATCTCGCACCCCGCGAGCGACCCCGTCGGTGCCGCCGCCCTCCTGAACCCGTTCGCCCAGGTTCCGGAGCCCGCGCACTACTACACGCACCGCCAGCCGGTCGCCGCCTGACGCCAGCCGCGTCCCTCTCCGCGCGCGACGCACGCGCGCCCTCCTTGGACACCGCCGACGGCGGCGCCCCACGCGTGCCCGCGCCGCTGCCCCGGCGCCGTCGTCCACACCGCACCCCACACGCACCCGTGTCCACAGGAGTGACCGCACGCCCGCACGCCTCCGTGGTCACGGCAGTGACCACACCCTGGCGCGTGCCCACAAGGCTGCCCCGGCGCCGCCCCACACCGCACCCCCGCGCACCCGTGGCCACGGCGGCGCCCCCACCTCTGACTGGTTCCCCTCCACTGCTCCGCACGATCGCCTCCACCACACCTCACGCACCCCGAGGTCGCGACGGTTCACCGTGCGAGCGACCGGTTCGGGCCACACGCCTGGGTGCTTTGTCGTGAACCGGCTACATTGGCGGAGTACACCGACTCCTGGGCCACCCCCGGACCTGCCGTGACACGGACTCCAACGCGGCAGTCGCACGCAGTTAGGACCCCGCCGCGGTGCAACCCCTCTCCTCCGACGACCCGAACGCCATCGGCCCCCACCGGCTGCTCGCCCGCCTCGGCGCGGGCGGCATGGGCCGGGTGTACCTCGCGCGCACCCCCGACGGTCACCTGTGCGCCCTCAAGGTGGTCAAGGAGGACCTGGCCCACGACGCCCAGTTCCGCGCCCGCTTCGCCCGCGAGGTCCGCACCGCCCAACGCGTGCGCGGCCCCTTCACCCCGGCGGTGGTCGACGCCGACCCCGAGGCGCCCGCGCCGTGGATGGCCACCGAGTACGTGCCCGGTCCCACCCTCAAGGAGGCGGTCCGCGAGAACGGCCCCTTCCCCGAGGAGTCGCTGCGGGTCCTCGTCCTGGGCCTGGCCCGCGCGCTGTCCACCCTCCACGCGGCGGGGCTCATGCACCGCGACCTCAAGCCGAGCAACATCCTGCTCTCGCCGCGCGGCCCCCAGGTGATCGACTTCGGCATCGCCCGCGCCGTCGAGGGCACCGTCCTCACCCGCACCGGCCAGACCTTCGGCACCCCCTCCTACACGTCCCCGGAGCAGATCACCGGCCGGAACGTGACCCCCGCCGCCGACGTCTTCTCCCTGGCGGGCGCCGTGGTGTTCGCCGCGAGCGGCGCGCCGCCGTTCGGTTCGGGCAGTCCGGTCAGCACCCTCACCCGGGTCATGAAGGGCGAACCGCACCTGGAGGCCGTTCCCGAGGGCCCGCTGCGGGACCTGATGGCCCGCTGCTTCGCGAAGGACCCGGCGGGGCGCCCGAACGCCGACACCGTCCTGCGGGAGATCTCCGCCCTCCCGCTCCCGTCCGCCGAGCACGGCTGGCTGCCCCCGCAGGTCAACCAGCAGATCAGCGCCAAGGCGAGTGAGACCCAGCGGGCCCAGGGGGCGGAGCGACCGCCGACGCCCGCCCCGGAAAAGGGGAGGAGGCGTGGCCGGACCGCCCTGGCCGTGGGAGCGGGCGCCGCGGCCCTGGTGCTCCTCGGCGGCGGCGCCCTGGCGCTGAACGCCCTCCCCCTCGACCCGGAGGACCCCGCCGAGGAGGCCGCCGAGGCGCCCTCCGGAGAGGCCGAGGACGCGGCGGCCCAGGGCGAGTGGAGCGAACTCGACGCGATCGCCCTCCAGGGGTTCCTCTACGACATCGACTTCTCCGCGGACGGCGAGCTGATGCACGTCTTCGGCTCCAACACGCTCTCCAGCTGGGACTGGCGGGAGGGGGTGGGGGTCGACCACTACACCCCCACGCCGACCGGTGCCATGATCACGCCCCACGGGTTCGCGGCGGGCACCACCAGCGACTACGTCGCGGTGTGGGACGGCGGCAGCGACAACCGGGTCGCGGTGCTCGGCAACGACGAGGACGAGGTGCGGGGGCAGTTCGACATGCCCGCGCTCACCTCCGACGGCACCCGTGTCGCCACACTCAGCTCCGACGACGGCACCGTGGAGGGCGCGCCGCACATCCAGGTGTGGGAGGTCGGCGCCGGGGAGATCGTCAGCGAGTTCCCGATCGGGGGCCTGCTGACCGACCTCTTCTACACGCCGGACGACGCGTCCCTGGTCGGTGTGGTCGCCGAACCCGGCTACGCGACCCACGTCGGCGTGTTCGTCTGGGACCCCGAGACCGGTGAGGAACTCCAGCGGTTCGACGACGCCGACTACTACCAGGTCTCCCTGGCCGCGGACGGCCGGACGCTGGCCATGGCCACGGACAACGCCCGCGCCCACGTCGCGGACATCCAGACGGGAGAGGTCCGCGACCTGGAGGACCCCGACCTGGAGTACAGCGAACTCCACGAGGTCCAGATCTCCGTCGACGGCTCCCTCGTCTACGGCGCCACCTCGGAGTTCAGCGACGAACCGGGGTTCGTCTGGGACGCCCGCGACGGCGACCTCGTGACCCCTGACAACCTGGTCCTCAACCCTCCCCTCGGGGTCCACCCCGACGGTGAGCTCATCGCCACCCCCTCCGCCCCCGAGGGCGGCGTCTACACCATCCTCATCCTGGACGCCGACTTCAACGTCGTCGCCGAGGTGAGCTGACCTCCCGGAAGGCACCATGGAGCACCCCGCCCCCCACGACCCCGGACGGGTCGGCCACTACCGAGTCGTCGCCCTGCTCGGCTCCGGTGGCATGGGACGCGTCTACCTCGGCCTGGACCCCTCCGGTTCCCCCGCCGCGGTGAAGGTCGTCCGGGCCGAGTACGCCTACGACCCCGGCTTCCGGGAGCGGTTCGCCCGCGAGCTCGAACTCGCCCAGCGCGTGCACGGCAACTACACGCCGCGGGTGCTCGCCGCCGACACCTCGGGCCAGACCCCGTGGCTGGCCACCGAGTACGTCATGGGCCCCTCCCTCCAGGACCTGGTCCAGGACACCGGCCCGCTGCCCGAACACGCGGTGCGGTTCATGGGGCGCGGCATCGCCCAGGCCCTGGAACGCGTGCACGCCACGGGCCTGGTCCACCGCGACCTCAAGCCCGGCAACGTCATGGTCTCCCCCTCCGGTCCCCAGGTGATCGACTTCGGCATCGCCCGCGCGCTGGAGGACGCGCGGAGCGGCGAGGAGGAGAGGATCACCGGCACCCCGGGGTACATGGCCCCCGAGACGGTGGAGGGCCGGGAGAGCGGGGCGGCGGCCGACGTCTTCGCGCTCGGCGGGCTCCTGGTCCACGCCCTCACCGGCCACGGACCCTTCGGCGACGGCCACCCCTCGGCGGTGCTCTACCGGATCGCCAACCTGGAACCCGACCTCGACGGCGTCCCCGCTTCCCTGCGCGGCGTCGTCACGGCGTGTCTGGAGAAGGACCCCTCCCGCAGGCCCAACGCGGCCCAGGTGCTCCAGGCCCTCGGCGGGCCCACCGCCCCGGCGGCGTCGTCCGACGTCTGGCTGCCCCCGGCCGCCGCCGCCCGGGTAGACGGCGTCGCCCACGAGTACGGGAACGTGGTCCGCTCGGCGGGCGCGGGCAGCACGGGCGGGACGGTCGGGCGCCGCCTGTTGATCGTCGGAGCCGCCTCCCTGGCCCTGACCATGGTCGGCGGCCTGGGCGTGTGGGCGGCGCGGGACGCCGGTCTGCTCGGATCCGGGTCGGACGCGGCCGCCGGGGAGGAGTCGGGTGTGCCGGACCGAGAGGTCTGTTCGCCCTCCGAGCACCTGGCCCCCGCGTACACCGAGGCGGCCAACGACGAGATGACCGTGCCCAACCAGGGCGACAGCGGCCTCTTCCACACGAGCTTCTCCCACGACGGCGAGGTGCTCGCGGTCGCGGCGACCGGCGGGGTGGCGCTGTGGGACTGGCGGAACCAGGAGGAGCTCGCCCTCATCGAGGCCGAGATCGCGTCCGGGTTCGGCCACCCGGTGTTCAGCCCCGACGACTGCGCGCTCGCCTACGCCTCCGACGACGGCGCGTACGTGTACTCGCTGGAGAGCGGGGAGGTGACGGTCCTCTCCGAGGGGTACGAGGTGGGCGCGGTCGCCTTCACCCCGGACAACGCGCGCCTGGTCGTCGGCAACGGGGACTACGGGGTGGACTCCGGGGTCGTGGAGTACGACCTGGGGACCGGGGAGCTGGCCACCGTCTACGGCGACATCGGGAACACCGTCACGTCGGTCGCCGTCTCCCCCGACGGCGGGTACGTCGCCGCCCAGGACATCCTCGAACGCACGACGGTCTGGGACGCCGCGACCGGTGAGAGCGTCGCCACGGGTGAGGAGATCCCGGGCACCGACCCCTCGGCCCTGAGCTTCGCCGACGAGGAGACCCTGGTCCACACCGACGCGCAGGGAGCGCGCGCCCAGAGCGTGGTCTCCGATGAGAGCGTCCCGTTCCTCACCGAGGAGCTGGACGAGGACCTGTCGCTGCACCAGGTCGCGTACAGCGTGGCGGCCGACCGCGTGTACGCCACCTTCGTCCCGTCGGACTACGACCCCGAGCACGCGGAGATGAGGATCTGGGAGTACTCCACGGGCGAGGAGCTGACCTCCGAGTCCGGCGAGGGCTTCCTGTGGGAGATCAGCGCGCACCCCGGGGGCGAGGTCATCATCGGCGTCCCCTCCTCCGGCAACGGGATGTGGGTCGTGGACCCCCGGGAGATGCGCATCATCGACCGCTTCTAGGGAGTGTCCCGGACCGTCCCGTCCGTCGCCCGCCACCGCTCCTCGACGCGGATTCCAGGGCACAGCGGCGGGCGGGCGCCCACGGACGTCGGCGGAGGCGGGCGGACGACCACCCGCACGCCACACCAGGCCACCCCACCAACCCCGCCGTGCCCACGTCCCCCTCGCCCCTGTCCTCTGGTCACCCCCCCGCCCCGCACGCCACCCCACGACCCGGAAGGGCCCATGTTCCCCCTCCATCCGCACGACCCGCCCTCCGTCGGGCCGCACCGTCTGTACGCCCGTCTGGGCGAGGACGCCTACGCGCGCGTCTACCTGGGCGCCGTGCGCGCGGAGGACCCCGTCGCGGTGAAGGTGGTCCGCCCGGAGTACGCCACCGACCCCGCCTTCCGCTCCTCCTTCACCCACCAGGTGACGTCGGCGGCGGGACTCGCCAGCGCGCACGTGTGCGCGGTCCGCGACGCCGACCTGCGCGGCGCGGTGCCCTGGGTCGCGGTGTCGCGCCCCCTCGGCCCGAGCCTGGCCGAGCTCGTCGCCGCGAACGGCCCGCTCCCGGCGGACGCCCTGCACCCGCTCGCACTGGCCCTCGCCCAGGGGTTGGACGACCTCCATACCTCGCACCGGGCGCACGGTTCCCTGTGGCCGGACGGCGTGCTCCTGTCACCCCTTACCGCCCTGCTGGCCGACCCCGGCCTGGAGTGGGCGACCAGCGACACCGAACGGCGCGCGCCGCACCCGGCCTTCGCCGCACCCGAGGGCGGGGCCACCCCGGCCACGGACGTGTTCTCGTGGGCCTCCACCCTGTGCTTCGCGGCCAGCGGCGTGGAGGGGCCCGACGGGCTGGCCCGGGTGCCCCTGCAGCTGCGCGGCCTGATCGACGCCTGCCTCAAACACGACCCCCGGCTGCGCCCCAGCGCCGACGACCTCGTACGGATGCTCGGCGGCCCGGCGGAGCCCGCCGCCTGGCCTCCCCCAGTGCGGGCGGCGATCGACACGGTCGCCGACGCGCAGAGGGCGATGCTGACACCCACCGGCGACGCGCCCGCCCCCCGGAGACGGGGCCGCGCCCTGGCGCTCGGCGCCGGGGCCCTGGCCCTCGTGGTGCTGGCGGGGGCGGGGGCGGTGTACGCGCGGTTCGGCGGCGAGGCGGCGCCGGAACCCCGGGCCCCCGAAGCCCCGGCCCTGGTCACCGGGGCGGGCTGCCTCGACGGCCCCTGGCTCCCCGCGCCCGAGGAGCCCCTGCCCGACGACACCACGTTCTGGGGCCCCGTCTTCTCCCCCGACGGGGCCGTGCTCGCCGCGACCTCCACCGCCGGGCTCACGGTCTGGGACTGGGACGCCGGAGAGCTGGTCGCACAGCCGACGACGCGCTCGACCTACGGTGTCGAACCGAGGTTCTCCCCGTCCGGCTGCACCGTGACCTCCGCCCAGCCGGTCGAGTACGAGGGCCGTGAGCACCCGGTGAGGATCGGGTACACCCACGACCTGTCCGCGGGCACCACCACCGAGCACCTGGGCGCACAGGAGGGCCCGGACGGCAACGGCCGCTGGCTCCTCAAGCCGAGGGACGTGGAGGCCATGGACTTCTCACCGGACGGCGGCCTGCTGGCGGTGACCCTCAGCGGCACGAGCGGCGAGGACGGCACCGTGGTGATCGACACCGCCACCGGTGCGGCGGGCGAGCCCATGGCCCCCGGCACGCAGTACGGCACGGTGTTCGTGGACGACCGGCACTTCGCCACCAACAGCGGCGGCGAGATCCACGTCTGGGACGCCGAGACCGGCGAGGAGGTCCACGTCGTCGTCGGTGCCTCGAACACCCGGCTCGCCGCGGTCCGTGGTGAGACCCAGGTGGCCTACCTCGACGACGACAGCATCGTCGTCAGCGACTACACCACCGGGGCCGAGGTCACCTCCTTCACCCGGGAGGAGTTCGAGACGGACGACGATCCCTTCCTCACCCGGCTCCTGGTGGACGGTGGACGGGACCGCGTGTACGCGACCTGGCAGGTGGGCACCGGGCCCGGGGCGTGGCGGTTCCACACGTACGTGTGGGACCTGACCAGCGGCGCGGACCTCGCTGAGGGCAGGGAGGCCATCGGTGCCTACAGCGCCCTGGTCCCCCACCCGGACGGCGGGGTCCTCGCCGCCGTCACCGCCGTCGAGGGCGCACTGGTCCTGGTCGACCCCGACACCTTCGAGGTGGTGGAGGAGCTGAGCTGACCGGCCAGGAGAACCCGCCGACCCGTATCCGTCCCCCAGGAGCTGACCACCCCGTGCGTCCCCCGAACCCCACCGACCCCTCTCACACCGGCCCTTCCCCCACCGGTCCCTCCCACATCGGCCCTCACCGCGTCCTCGCCCCCCTGGGCGCGGGCGGCATGGGCGAGGTCCTCCTCGCCCGCACCCCCGAGGGCCGCCTGGCCGCGGTCAAGGTGGTCAAGGAGGACCTCGCCGGGGACCAGGAGTTCCGTTCCCGCTTCGCCCGCGAGGTGCGCACCGCCCAGCGCGTGCGCGGCCCGTACACCCCGGCGGTGCTCAGCGCCGATACCGACGCGGACCCGCCGTGGATGGCCACCGAGTACGTCCCGGGCCCCACGCTCAAGGAGGCGGTCCGCGAGAACGGCCCCTTCCCCGAACCCTCGCTGCGGGTCCTGGCCCTCGGCCTGGCCGGCGCCGTCCAGGCGATCCACGCCGCCGGGCTCATGCACCGGGACCTCAAGCCGAGCAACGTGCTGCTGTCCCCGCGCGGCCCGCAGGTGATCGACTTCGGCATCGCCCGCGCCGTCGAGGGCACCGTCCTCACCCGGACCGGCCAGAGCTTCGGCACCCCCACGTACACCTCACCCGAGCAGGTCAGGGGGCGGGGGACCTCTCCGGCCAGCGACGTCTTCTCCCTCGCCGGCGTGGTGGTCCTCGCCGCCACCGGCCGACCGCCCTTCGGCACCGGCCGCGCGGCCGACGTCCTCCCCCGGGTGGTCGGCGCGGCCCCCGACCTGGACGGCGTTCCGGAGGCCCTGCGCCCGCTCCTGGCCCGGTGCCTGGCGAAGGACCCCGCCGAGCGCCCCACGGCCGACGCCCTCGTGCGCGAGCTCTCCGCAGGGCCCCTGCCGTCCGCCGAACACGGCTGGCTGCCCCCTCGGGTCAGCGAGGCCGTCAGCGCCCACGAGTCGCGGGCGCGCGCCGTGGTCGCCCCGCCGACGCCCGTCTCCCCGGTGCCCGTCACCCCGCCGCGAGGCCGACGGGCCCGCACCGCCCTCGTCGTCGGGGCCGCCGTGGTGGCCGTCGTGGTGATGGCGGCGACCCTCGGCCTCCTGTCCACCGCCCCCTGGCGGAGCGAGGCCGCCCCGGAGGCCGAGGGAGTCCGGGAGACGCCTCCGGAACCCTCCGAGGTCTTCGGGGACCGGCTGCTGGGCGTCGGCTTCGCCCCCGAAGGGGAGAGCCTGTACGTCTCGGGCACGGAGCACCTGGTCGAGGTGGACTGGCGGACCGGGGAGGAGCTCCGCCGGTTCGAGCAGCGCCCCAACCACCTGGCCGTGGGCGCGGACGGCACCGTCGTGGGGACCGTCCTCGACGCCGCCCTGGTCTGGGACCCCGGAGCGGACCGGGCCCGGCACCTGTTCGACGAGGAACTCGGCGAGTGGAACCGGTCCGTGCCGACCGCCGACGGGACACGGCTGGCGGCCTCGGTCAACGACGCCGAGGGCGCGCCCCTGGTCCAGGTGTGGGACCTGGCGGCCGCGGAGGTGGAGTTCGAGATCGGGACCGACTCCCACGCCCGGGACCTGCACTTCAACGCGGACGGTTCCCTGCTGGTCGTCAGCGACTATTCGGGGACCGGCACCTCTCTCGTGTGGGACCTGGACGCCCGGCAGACCGTCCTGGAGCTCCCCAACGAGGACTTCCCCGCCGTGCCCGACGACACGGGGCACCACCTCAAGCACCTGGCCTTCCACCCGACAGATCCCTCGCTGCTCGCCGTCACCACCGGTCCCGAGGACACCGCGCTGTACGACCTCGACAGCGGCGCGACCACGCCCCTGGAAGCGCCCGGGACCAACGGCCACCCGCTGTACGAGATCCACTTCTCCTCGGACGGGTCGCGGCTGGTCGCCAGCGGCGACGACGGCGCCTCGGAGCGGGGAGGGCGCGTGTGGGACACGGCCACCGGGGAGCTGCTGACCGAGGGCGGGGCACCGCTCTACTCGCAGCTGGGCTTCCACCCGGAGGGCACGGTGATGGCGACCGTCACCCCCGACGGGGAACGGCTCCTCATCGTGGACGCCGAGAGCTTCGAGGTCCTGCACGGATTCCCCGAATAGCCCCGCGAAGCCAGTCACCCCACCGACGCGGGAACCGGGAATGCCCCCGCCCCGGCACCGTTCCCGTCACGCCGCCGAGGAGTCGACGGGTGATCGTCCACTCCCCCTCCGAGAGCGGAATGGAAAGCGGAAAGGTGCGAACACCCGGGCGAATTCCTCGAGAAATCAACGCACCGGGATCAGTTGGCTCCGGTCATACCGGCCACGAACTCGAACAGGCCCATTCCCCAGGCGAACATCACGCACATCGCCATGATGACGAGGATCTCGGTCCAGTTGAGGACCCTCCTCAGCGAGGCCCTGGGGACGTCGTTCAGCTTCACCCAGCTCAGGACACTGAGGAGGATGCCTCCGAGGAGCACGGCCACCGGGAGCCAGGGGCCGAACACCGGATACTGCGTGACCACCGCGACTCCCGCCGCGCCCAGGCCCACGACCCCGGCCAGCCGCAGCGGCAGCACGTGCCGAATGCGGTCGAACAGGCGGGAGCGCATCACCAGCAGCACACCGAGGAGAGCGCACAGCAGCAGGTCGGGGATGCTCGAACCGAAGTAGGCGAGGAGGACGGTGACGGCGCCGCCCGCGACGGCGGTGCCCATGACGATCCCCAACAGCAGGCGGTCGCTGTTGGTGAAGGTCTCCTCGAAGCGTTCCGTGGCCACCTGGCCCGACCGCCCGACCTCGTAGTCGAGCCCGGAGAGGCCGCCCATCACCATCGCCACACGCGGCAGGGCGCCCACGCACAGGGTCAGCGCGATACCCATCGCCCGCACCCCCTGTGTCGGATCCACGAAGATCCCGACCAGCACCAGCACACCGGCGGCGAGGGCCACCACCGTGAGCCCCGCGATGTAGGAGAGCCCGGTCTCGTGCAGTGACCAGCCGATCAACGCCACGAGCAGCCCGCCGGACAGCGCGATCCCGGCCATGGTGAGGGGTGACGCGTTGACCACGAGCTGCGCGGTGAGGACCGCCGTGGCGCCTCCCCACACGCAGGCCGTCGCGAAGAGGACGTTCGCGACGACGGGCAGGGGACGGCGGGCGGCCAGCAGCATCGTCCCGACCGTCAGGAGCGTGCCGAAGGCCGCCACTCCCAGATATCCCACCGAGGGGCGCAGCCACATCATGAGGAACAGCATCAGCAGCGGGCCGATACCGCCCACGAGCAGGCCGAACGACAGCGTGGTCGTCGGGTTCCAGATCCACGCGGTCTCGTCCACGCTGTCCTCGACCGCGCCGCGTACGTCGTCGACGTGCGCGGGGCGGCTCGGAGCCACCACGCGGTCGAGGAGGAGGACGTCCCCGTCGTAGACTCCGGCGCCCTCCAGCGGCTCGTCGGACCGCACCGGGTTCCCGTCGACCGTCGTGAGGGACCAGGAGGCCGGGTCGGAGGGCTCATCCTCGGGGACGCACACCTCGATGATGCGCGGCATGAGCGCGGCGACCGGCACGCTCCCCGGTAGCGCCAGATCGGCCCAGTTCTGGGGTCCGGTGATCGTGACCCTGCAGTATCCGCTCACCCGAGACCCTCTTTGTCAATGTGTGTGCTTTTTTCCATGGCTAAGGGCTGTGCCAGACGCGAATTAGGTGATTCGCGATGTTCACGAGATCATCTATAGCGTAGTCACCCAGACTCGAGACCTCACAGGTGGACGGAGAAGGGACCCCCGTGGCGACGAGACCAGTTCCCCGCCCCGCCCGCGACACCCCGCCAGCTCCCGGGAACTCTCCCCTGGTCATCGCGACTCCGCCACAGATGCCGGAGAACGCCCCGGCGGGCAGCTCGGGCGCGATGATCATCATGCCCATCATCACCGGCTCCGGCTCCCTCCTGATGTCCATCACCATGGGACACCGGCCGTTGATGATGGTCGCGGGCGTGATGATCATGATCGCCAGCGTGATCGTCGGCATCATCATGTTCGTCGCCCAGCACAACGGCCCCCGTAAACGCATTCGGGAGCAGCGGGAACGCTACGTCGACTACCTGGACCAGCTGCGCGAGATCGTGCGCGAGGTCGCCGCCACACAACGTTCCGACAACGCCTTCCGGCACCCGCCACCCGACCTTCTCACGGAACCGGCGCGGTCCCGGGCGCGGCGGTGGGAGCGCAGAGCGTCCGACCCCGACTTCCTCGACGTCCGTGTGGGCTCGGGGACCCGCCCGCTCGCCCGACGGCTCAAACTCAAGGTGGACACCTCCTCCCCCCTGATCGTCTACGACCCCGTCTGCCAGGGGGCCGCCGACCAGCTCATCGAGCTCTACGGTGACGTGCCGGAGATGCCGCTGGTCGTCTCCCTGCGCAAGTACGGCGTGATCGCGATCAACGGCGACCGCGCGGCCGGGCGCGGGCTCGCCCGGTCGATGATCGCCCAGCTGTCGGTCTTCCACTCCCCGCACGACCTCCGCGTCGGCGTGGTCCGTGACCAGAAGCTCCGGGACCGGTGGGAGTGGCTGAAGTGGCTGCCCCACAACACCTTCGACGACGCCATGGACGGGCCGATGCCCGCCCGGTTCGTCTCGGGGAACACCGTGCAGATCGCGGAGCTGCTCTCGGACGAGATCGAGCGCCGCACCGTCGACCTGCAACGCCGTCGCGGCAAGCCCCCGGGCCCGGGGACGCAACGGCTCGTGGTGGTCCTGGACGGTGAGTACCAGTCGACCCTGTCCGGTCTGCACGCCGAACCGCCGGTCTCGAACCTGGCCGACCTCGGCATCCACGTCATCACCCTCGTGTCGGACCGCAGGGAGGAGCCCGAGGGCGTGCAGCTCCGGCTGCGGATCGAGGCCGACGGAACCCTCAAGGAGGACACCGAGGGCACCGGGACCGACGACGACCCGACGCACGTCCCCCTGGAGGGCAGGGCGGACCGCTCCGACGTCGCGCGGCTGACGACCCTCGCCCGGGTCCTCGCCCCCTACGGCATCGCGGTGACCGACGGCGACGACGCCATGCACGAGACGGTGGGGCTCCCGGAGATCCTCGGGGTGTCCGACGTGGCCGAACTGGACACGCGCCGTACCTGGCGCAAGCGCAGCACCGGCGACTACCTTCGTGTGCCCATCGGCGTGGGGCCGGGCGGCAACACGGTCCTGCTGGACCTCAAGGAGTCGGCGTTCGGCGGCATGGGGCCCCACGGCCTCGTGGTCGGCGCGACGGGCTCCGGCAAGTCGGAGATGCTGCGCACCATGGTGGCGTCCCTGGTCATCAACCACTCACCGGAGAACCTGGCGCTCCTGCTGGTGGACTTCAAGGGCGGCGCGACCTTCGCCGACACCGACCGCCTGCCGCACAGTGCCGGGCTCATCACCAACCTCGCGGACGACGACGGCCTGGTGGTCCGCTTCCGGGAAGCGACCTTCGGTGAGCTGCTGCGACGCCAGCAGATCCTGAAGAACGCGGGCAACCTGCCCAACCTGCACGCCTACGAGGCGGCCCGGGAGACCAACCCCGAGCTGGAGCCGCTGCCGCACCTGCTCATCATCATCGACGAGTTCTCCGAGCTGCTCACCGCGCACCCGGACTTCGCGGAGCTGTTCGTGGCGATCGGCCGCATCGGCCGGTCCATCGGCGTACACCTGCTGCTCGCCACCCAGCGCCTGGAGTCCGGCAAGATCAAGGGGCTGGAGTCCCACCTGTCCTACCGGGTGGGCCTGCGGACCTTCTCCGAGGCGGAGAGCCGGGAGGCGATCGGTGTCGGAGACGCCTACCACCTGCCGCCGGAACCCGGTTCGGGCTACCTGAAGGTCGACACGTCCGTCTTCGAACGGTTCAAGGCCGCCATGGTCTCCCAGCCCTACGAGCCGCCGGTCAAGGAGGAGAAAACCGAGCACGACCCGGTCCTGCCGCTGCTGTCCTACAACGGGCTGAACAAGGTGACCGGGACCGGTTCGCTGGTGGAGTCCCTCGTGGACTCCATCAGGGCGAAGGCGGAGGAGAAGCCCAAGCAGCAGAAGCGGACCACCCTCCAGGTGACCGTGGACCGGCTGGTGGCCTCGGGTGCCGACCCGGTGCGCCCCGTCTGGCTGCCGCCGATGCCCGAGATGCTGACCTTCGACAGCGTCCTCACCGACCTCGGAGAGGGCGAGGACCTCGAGGGCGAGGGCACCGAACCGGACGCGGCGGAGGCGAAGGCTGTCTTCGGCCTGACCGACATCCCGCGTGAACAGCGCGTGGTCCCCGCCGAACTGGACTTCACCGGCGGCGAGGGCAACATCGTCGTCCTGGGCGGTCCCCAGTCCGGCAAGTCCACCCTGCTGAGGACGGTCATCACGAGCCTGGCCTGGCGGTACCCGCCCGGCCGGGTGGCGGTCTACGCGATCGACTTCGGCGGCGGAGCGCTCCAGGCGATGGACGAGCTCCCGCACGTGGCCGGCGTGGCCGGGCGCTCCGATCCGGAGAGGGTGCAGCGCATCCTCACGGACGTCTCCGGGCACCTGGACCGTCGCCAGCGCGTCTTCCGCAAGCACAAGCTCGACTCCCCCGCCGCCCTGCGCCAAGCCCGGGCGGAGGGCAGGGTGCCGTCCGACGTCGTGGGCGACCTGTTCCTGATGATCGACGGGTGGTCGGCGGTCCGCGACTCCTTCGACGCGGCCGACGACTTCCTGATGGACATCGCGACGCGGGGACCCTCCCTGGGCGTGCACACGATCCTGACGGGCGCGGCGTCGTCCCAGGTCCGGTCCCGGTTGCAGGCGCTCTTCGGCGGGCGGTTCGAGCTGCGCCTGAGCGACCCGATGGACTCGGGGATCGGCCGCAAGATCGCGGAGGACATCCCGAAGGACTCCCCGGGCCGTGGTCTGACGTCGGAGGAGTACCACGCCCAGGTGGCGCTGCCCCGTGTGGACGGTGTCGCGAGCGACGAGGACCTGACCGACGGCATCCAGGACCTGATCAAGCGGGTCCGGGAACGCTGGCCGCAGGCGGCCGTCCAGGGTGTGCGGACGCTGCCCGCCCGCGTGGAACTGGACGACCTGCTCAAGGGCCGCAAGTCCGGCCGCACCCGGTCCCGCGAGCTCGTGCTGGGCATGGCGGAGAGCTCGCTCGCCCCGGCCGTCACGAACCTGGACCGAGACCCGCACCTGGTGGTCTTCGGGGACCCGCAGACCGGCAAGTCCACGCTCATCCGAGGGCTGGTCAAGCAGATCGTGAAGCGCCCGGCGAAGGAGCTGGGCATCGTGATGGTCGACTTCCGCCGGTCCCACCTGGAGCTGGTGCCGGAGGACCACCTGCTCGCCTACTGCACGACGGCGGAGCAGACCAAGGCCGTCGCGGACAACCTCGCCGGTTCGCTCCAGCAGCGCCTGCCCGGTCCGGACGTGACCCCCAAGCAGCTGCGGGAACGCAGCTGGTGGAAGGGGCTCGACCTGTACGTGATCGTGGACGACATGGACATGCTCGCCTCCCGCAGCAACCCGCTGGCGTCCCTGGCGAAGTTCATCCCCCAGGGCGCGGACCTGGGCCTGCACATCATCGCCGCCCGCCGTACCGGCGGCACGGCGCGGGCGATGTTCGAGCCGGTCCTCCAGTCGCTGAGCGACATGGCCACCCCGGGTGTGCTGTTCTCCGGTGACCGGATGGAGGGCCGCCTGGCCAACGGCGCGGCCTCGAAGCAGCTGCCGCAGGGCCGGGCCCAGCTGGCCCTGCGCGGCAAGCGCCCCGACCTGGTCCAGGTCGGCTGGAGCGAACCCCCCGCGTAGGAGTCGGGGCGGTGCCGCGAGCGAACCGCGGTGCCGCCCCGCCCACAGCGCCCCCGCACAAGGAAGTCGTCCCTAGAAGCATGCAGCGTCGTTCACTGGCCATCGCCACGGGCGCACCACGGGCCTCGTCCTCAGCCACACAGCCGCACTCGTCCTCCAGAGGGGCTTCGACCCGTGCGATCCCGGCCTGACCGATCACATCGCATTCAGAGGATGACTGTGGAGCTGAAGAGACAACTGACTGCGATCGCGCTTCTTTCCTTGCTCTCGTCCTGTTCGTTGGCGCCTGAGGGCTGGCAGGAGGGCGAGATCGAGCACGTGGTGTTCCAGGGAACCGCTGAGCCGCTGGAGGTCCCTCGGAGCCTGTCCTCCGTGGGGTGGGACTGGGAGGCCCCCGAGGAGACCGGCATCGTCAATGTGCGTCCCTTCCCCCTCGGCGTGGTCGTTACCGTCTCCGACGGGATCGTCGCCCTACGGGGCGACACAGGAGAAGAGCTCTGGCGGTACCGACGGGTGGGTGAGGCGGTGACGGACGCGAACGTCACGACGAGCGGAGAACGCGTAGCCCTCGCCTACCCCGTCGAGGAGGACACCGATGCCGCGCTCGTGCCGCACGACGTCGTCCTCTTCGACTCCGCCACGGGCGAGGAGCTGAGCTCCCACGTGGAGGACTTCACCGCCGAGGCGCGGATCCCCGGGAACATCAGGACGCTGTCCCCCATGCCGGAGCACCTGGGTCTGCTCTCCGACTCGTCCCGGATCGTCTATCGGGACATGGACGATGGAGGAGACGGCGTGTTCTCTCACGATCTGGAGACCGGCGACGAGTCATGGAGCATCACGGACTTCCGAGAAGAGGGCCAGGAGGGGCGGAACTTCCACCCCAAGGGAGTGGTCGCGTCAGGGGACACCCTCATCCTTTCGGGCAACTTCATGGACGAGGACATCGACTCCCTCGACGAGGTCACGAAAGAGCAGGAGCACACGGTCGTCCTGCTCGGCCTTGACTCCGCTTCGGGAGAGGAGCTCTGGCGCCATGAGGTCGACAGAAACGCTCCCGTCGATCTCCATCCGTTCGATCTCGGCGTTGAGCAGGTCTCCGGCTCCGTGGTCACGGAGGGTGTGGGGGAGTGGATACTCGAACCCGCCACAGGGGAGCACCTGACCGACGAAAGGTTCTTCTCAGACCGAGAAGGCAATGTGATCGGTGTTCTGGAGGACACCGTGGTGAACGAGATCCAGCAGGCAGACGGGGACGAGCTCGAGTACGAGTACATCGACTTCTCCGGCGACACCCGCAAGACGATCCGTGTCTCCGCGCCGTTGGAGCGCCGGTGGCGTGCTTTCGACCTCCCCTTGGAGGAAGCGATCGTCTGGCTCGACGTGAACCGGACCGAGTACTCCCGCGATCCCGAGGAATCCGTCTGGGGCGAGGCACGCCTGGTGGTCGACGAGGAGAACGAGTCCCGTGTGATCGACCTCGGTATCCGGGTCGAGCGCGACTACAAGGAGGACGGGAGTCCCTCGGGCCCGTTCACCGACCCCGCCGACATGACCGTCGCCCCGGGGGCTCTGGTGGTCAAGGAAGAAGTCCCGGGAGGCGCGCGCCGTCTGGTGGGCGTGGTCCCGTAGACCGTCGACGGCGCGGGCGTGGGCCCGGCCCCCGTGCCCGCGCCGCGTGCGGTACCGGGTCCCACCTGGGTGAACGATGAGTCTCGTTACCTACTTGTTCCCTTTGGTATGAAACCCTCGTTGCCTCGTCGTCGTCGCACCAGTCGATCCTGATCTCATCTCTCCCCCACCGGAGAGAGCGCAAGCCGGTTCGTCGGGCCGGTGCGCACCCTCTTCCGAAAGGAGTGCCCCCATGACGGAATCGGGCGCCAATCCGATCGAGGCCATGGAGGGTGGCGAGTACGCGGAGACCCTCGCCGCCGCGATGGCCGGGCTGGCCGACGCTTTCGACATCCTCATGGGCGACGCGGCGACCGCCAGCGGCCACGAGGACCTGCGGGCCGGGTTCACCAAGTTCCGCGAGGAGGCCGACCAGGCCCTCATCGACCTCCAGGAGCACGGCCTCGCCCTGGCCAACAACATCCAGGCCGGAGCGGGCGAGATCGTCAAGAACGACCAGGAGAGCTCGGAGGACTTCCACCCCTGGTCGTCCCACCGCGAACTCAACTTCTGACCCCCGCGACGCGCCGGACCCCCGCGTCCCCCTCACCACCCCGCTCGATCCCCACCCCTGAGGATGTCCGTGGCCACCATCGCCCTCGCCTTCGCCCCCCGTGAATTCTCCGGCAAGCCCGACACCATGTACGAGTGCGCCGCGGACCTGGAGATCCTCAACGCCCGCGTGCTCGGCCGGGCCGACGACCTCGGGGGCGGCTTCGACGCGGCCGCGCAGCAGTTCACCGACATCATCGCCTGGGACATCCGGGGGCAGTCCGAGGAGGACGTCCAGAAGTGGCGGGACGCCGCCGTCACCGTCAGCTACGCGGCCTCGGTCGCGGAGATGTGGGCGGACGCCGTCCAGGCCTTCCAGGACGAGCGCGACGCCCAGGAGTCCGACTGGCGGATCAGCAAGAGCGAGAAGGAGGGGGCCGTCCCCGCCGCTTACCAGGGCGACCGGATCACGGAGTCCCATCCCCAGGCGGACGGCTTCCTCTGGACGGACTGGGGCGCCGGGGACGAGAAGAGGTGCCGCGAGCTGTACGACGAGCTCTCGACCGTCCGCGAGGGCCTCGTCACCCGTGAGCAGACCAACTGGGACAAACTCCAGGAGGTCGCGGAGGACGCCCGGAGGATGCTGGAGGAGGGACCCACCCCCGACAACGTCTCCAAGCTCATCGAGGCGGGCAACGCCAGCTGGGGTTTCCTCAGCCTCGACCCCTCCCGTTACTCCTCGCTGATCGGCGACGACATCGAGATCACGCCCGAGAACGCCGAGGAGTACGCGAACGACCTCGCGGCCTACTGGTCCGGCGACCGGCCCGTCGACGACCGGTACCACGAGCTCATGCTCGTGATGTCCATGCTGGGGACGAGCGCCAAGCAGCACCAGCAGAACGGGACCGAGTTCAGCGCCGACGAGGTCGGGTTCCTGGAGGAGTTCTACAAGCAGCTGGAGGACCCCTACCTCCGCGACGGCGTCGGCGGCGGCCTCATGGTCTATCCCGAGCTCATGGCCGAGTCCGGGATGTCCGACGAGGAGCGCGAGCGGGCCCTCGGGGTGCTCGGAGACGGTCTCCTGGCCCTCTCGGACCCGCGGATCGGCGGCGGCTACGACAACCTGCCCCAGAGCTTCCGGTACGCGGTCGAGGGCCCGTGGATCAACCCCGACGCGGAGGGCAAGCTGCCCGGAACCCCCGTCTCCCTGGGGATGGACATGAAGGCGCTCTCCGCCTTCATGGAGCACACGGACGACGGCCTGGAGGCCGGGTACGGCCTGTCCACCAACCTCCACCTGTCCACCGGGGCGTTCCTGGACGCGTGGGGCGACGAGGTCCACGACTCAAGCGGGGTGCTGCCCGACTCCGAGCAGGTCTCGCACATGATCGACGTGGCCTCCCGGAACAAGGACTCCAACTACTACATCCTGACCGGCGAGCACCTCAACGAGGAGCCGGGCGTCCCCTACGGAGACGCCGACCTGCGCAAGCAGGCGCTGGAGGGGACCCTCACCTTCGAGTGGCACGACCACGGGCACACGGCGAGGCAGCTCACCGACTGGCTCGCGGAGGACGTCCACAGCGAGGACCCGGAGGAGAGCCAGCGCGCGGGCGACGCCTTCGCCGGGTTCATGCGAACCCTCACCGACCCCGACATGCACGAGGCGCTCATCAACACGGGCGTGGACGTCACGGAGGGGGACAACGAATACTCGGACGCCTCGTTCACCCAGTTCAACGGCGCGCTGGCGGACAGCCTGGCCGACATCTTCGACGCGCACATCTACAGCTTCGCGGACAGCGACATCTTCGACGGGAGGGACCCGGTCACGGGGGTGGAGGACTTCGACCCGGAGACGAACTTCGTGCGTATGGGCCCGGAGGAGCGGGCGATGTACATGCAGTTCCTCGCGGGCAATGACGAGAGCGCCGCGAACGTGGCCACCTCGATCGACATCTACCAGCAGATCGAGGCGGCCTCGTACTTCGAGCACGGCCAGGACGAGCAGGCGGCGCGCGGTTCCGGCCAGCTCCAGGCCCTCTTCGAGGAGGGGCTGAAGAGGGACTCGGCCGACCGGTCGGCCGATCTCGACGAGCAGATCAAGCGCGAGGAGCAGCTCGCGGGCTTCGCGGTGACCGAGGCCAGCAACCTGTCCCAGAAGATCCCCGTCATCGGCCAGGGCATCTCGAAGGGGATGTCGCTGGCGAAGGACGACATCGTGAGCGCGATCGTGGACGGCGAGTACGACGTCTCCCCGCGTCACCCGACCTTCACCGGGGCGGAGTTCATCGAGCGCAACTACCGGCTCGAGGGGCTCGACTACCTCGCGCAGCAGTCCCCCGAGACGCTCAACAGCGTCGTCACCCCCGAGGAGTTCCGCACCCTGATCAACGGTGAGGCCATCACCATCGAGCGGGACGGTACCCCGCTCACCGCCGACGACCTCGACGATGACTTCGTCTTCGACGACTCCGTCACCGTCGACGTCGAAAAGAACCCCCAGAACTGGAAGGACAACCAGAACAGGGACCTTGACCGGATGGACTCCGCGGTCAGCAACATCATGGACGACGTGGAGATCACCACCTCCGACGGCCGGACCCACACGGGTGACAAGCGCGTCGACGACGTCATCACCCAGTACAACAACGCGTACAACGACACACGGGGCTACTTCGCGGACAGCAAGGAGAACTGACGCCCGGCCACCCGTGAACGATCCCGACAGCACTTGGAGAGCCGTTGATCCGCCGTGAGGGCCGTGTGCCCGCCTTCCTGGTCGTCGCCGTGTCCGCCGGTCTGGTCCTGACCGGTTGCTCGGACCCCGGCTCCGAGACCGCGGCCGAACCGGACGTCGAGGAAACTGCGGACCACGTCTCGGCGTTCTGGGTGGAACGTGAGGTGCGGGTGCGCACGCTGGACCGGATGTTGACCGAGGGCGACTCCAACGAGGTCGTCGAGAACACCGGTGAGCTGCGGGATCGGTTGTTCGAGTCCCGCATCGTCCGAGAGGAGGGCGACGGCTACGTCGTCGAGCTCGATGAGGACCAGTGGGACACATCGATCAACCTGTCCCGGATCGACGGCGCGTTGAACGACGCCATGTACCACAACGAGGTCACCTGGTGCGGGGGCCCCGTGAGCGGCGAGGAGTTCGTCGACGCGTACCTGGACGAGTTCGACGGGAACCTCGACAGCCACGAGGCCTACGAGGAGAGCATCGTGGACTACGTCGACTGCGGGACCGGTGCCCCGTGACGCCGACCGGCACCGCCTCGTCCCGTCCCGGGATTCTCGTGAAGGCCCTTCCTCGTCGCCGGACGACCGGCCTGACCGCCCTCGCCCTCACCGCAGGGCTGGTGCTGTCCGGTTGTTCCGCCTCCGATCCCGAACCCGAGCCCACGTCCGGCCTGCCCGAGGACTACGTCTCCGTACAGTGGGTCGAACGAGAGGTGCGGGTCCACACCCTGGACCGGATGTTCACCGAGGGGGACTCGACGGAGGTCGTCGAGAACACGGGCGCCGCTCGTGACCACCTCCTGGATTGGGGGGTCGTGTCCGAGGAAGGGGACGGCTACGCCGTCCAGTTGGACAAGGGCTCCTGGGACGACGACATCCACCTGGCCAAGGTCGACGGGGCCCTCGGCGCCGCTATGAACCAGAACGAGGTCGCGTGGTGCGGAGAGGCCGTCAGTGGCAAGGACTTCGTCGACGTCTACATGGACGAGTACGAGGACTCCTTCGACACTCAGGACGAGTACACGGCGAGCGTCGTCGACTATGTGGACTGCGGGACCGGTGCTCCGTGACCGGTATCGGCCACTCCGTTCGCGGAGCCTCGACACCCTCACCCCGAACTCCGGAGGCGCCCGGGACGGCGCGGAATGCCCACCCGATGCGCCCCGTCGCAAAAGGCCCACGCACATTGACCGAAAGGTCTTACCCTTACTAATCTCCCTAGCGCCGTACCTCCCGTGTTCGTCGAGCAGCCAGCGAACACCCTGCCCATGGGGGACAGGCCCACGAACTCACCCATCACCGATTCCTCGAAAGGGTACGGATGTCCAATCACGCCGGTCTTGAAAACGTCAATAGTCTGTCGCAGGGAGGCGAACAGCTCGGCCAGGAGTCCGACGGCCTCCGCACGCAGATGAACCAGCTCATCAACGACATGAGCGGCGACGCCGACTCCCTCCAGGGGCAGGCGCTCCACGACTTCCGTGAGGCCCGGAACAGCCTCACCGAGCGCTTCGACGAGCTCATGACCTGGTGCAGCCAGAACGGCATCAAGCTGAACGAGGGCCAGCAGCAGTTCAACCTCACCGACAGCGAGGCGAGCGACGACTTCGCGGCGTCCGGTCAGGACCTCGGCGGCCTCTCCCGCCCGGTCAACGCCTGATCCGCCCTCCCTACCCGTTCCACCCCCAGGAAAGGCACTCTCATGGGTTCCCAGTTCGACGTCTACGGAAATGTCGGCGGTCTCCAGACGCTGGCCTCCGACCAGCAGGCGCACCTCGGTCGTTTCACCGCGATCATGAGCCAGATCAACGAGCAGTCCGAAAGCACCGTCAGCCAGTGGGAGGGCTCCGGAAGCCAGCAGTTCCAGTCCAAGGCCCAGGAGTTCGACACCCACTTCTCCGAGGTCAACTCCGCGTTCGCGAAGATGATCGACGCCACCAGTGACACCGCCGACAAGTACGGCAAGCTCACCCGGTACCTGGACGGACTGTTCTAGTAGGCTGACCTCCGATGTCCTCCCCACCTTCGCCGCCCTCCACCGACCCCGATCCGCAGCTTCCCGAGGCGTTCCACTACACGCCCGACGAGGAGAAGTACGTCCTCGAGGCGGACGCCCTCCGGCACCGGCAGCTCCGGTCGGCGTTGCTGTACGGGTCCAGTCGCTACTGGCGACGGCGCCAGCGGGTGTGGCCGGCCGTGATCGGCGGGGCCATCCTCATCGCGCTCATCTGTGGGGTCATCGCCCTGGTGGGGGCCTTCGGCCGCCAGCAGGAGATCAACGAGGAACGAGGGTGGGGAGCCAACCGCCAGGTCGGGAGCGCCATGATCGACCTGCCGGCCCCGTCGGACCGTCCCTGACCGCACACGCCATCCCCCGCTCCGTCTGACCGGGCGGGCCTCCACCACGAAGGGGGCGATCTCGCATGTCTGGTTCCGCTCCCCTGCCCGCCTGGGCCCCGGGATACGAGACCTCCACGCAGCTGCGTCAGGGACGCCGTGCCCGGATCTTCCGCGCGGTCCGTGTGACCAGCGGCGCCGAGGTGGTGCTCAAGGTGCTGCCGATGGAGGCGGGGCAGTCCGAGCTCGGGCACCTGCGCACCCTCGACGGGGTGCCCGGTGTGGTGCCCCTGCTGGACGCCGGGTCCACGGCGGACGGTGCGTTCTTCGTGGTCACGCCGTTCTACCCGGACGGTTCGTTCGGGGAGATGCTGGCGCGGAAGGGACCCGCTCCCATCCAGGAGGCGGCGGCGGTCGCCCGCAGTGTCGCGGGGGCGCTGGGAGCCCTGCACGCTCGGGGACTGCTGCACAACGACATCAGTCCCGGCAACGTCCTGCGTGCCGGTCGGACCCCGGTGCTCACGGGCTTCGGTGCGATCTGCCGGATCGGTGAGGCGCTGTCCCCGCCGCCCGCCCAGATGGAGTCGTTCCTCCACTCGCCACCGGAGTCGCTGCGCGGAGAACCCCGCACGGCGGCGTCGGACGTCTACCAGCTCGCCTCGACGGTCTGGACGATGCTCACGGGCCGGGCGCCGTTCTCCACCACGGACGGTTCCCCCTTCGATCCCCGGGCCTACGCCCAGCGGGTGCTCAGCGAGGAGATCGCGCCGGTACCGCGTCAGGACGTGTCCCGTTCCCTGCGCGGGGTCCTCACCCGTGCCCTGGCGAAGGACCCGGCCACCCGCCACGCGAGCCCGGCGGAGTTCGCGGCGGCCTTCGAGAAGGCGCGCTCCGGGCGTCCCGGCACGGCTCCCAGCGGTGCGCAGACCTCGATGCTCGGTGCCCCGGTGGACGCCTCCACCGGTCCTCGCCCCGCGGCCTCGGGGCCCCAGGAACCGCTCGCGCACAGCGGGCCGCAGACACCGCCCGTCTCTCCGGAGACCTGGACCTCGGCGGCCCCTTCGGGGGCACAGGCGCCCTTCCCGTCAGCTTCGGGACCCCAAGCACCCTTCGCCGCGCCGTCAGGACCACAGGCGGCCTTCACCACGCCTTCGGGCCCCCAGGCCCCCATCGCTCCTCCCTCCGGTCCCCAAACAGCCTTCCCGGTTCACCCGTCCGGGGCACAGACGCCCTTCGCCGCACCCTCCGGACCCCAGGCCCCCATCGCGCCCCCGTCCGGTCCGCAGACGCCCTTCGCCGCGCCGTCGGGTCCCCAGATCTCGCACCTGTCCTCGCCGTCGGGGCCGCACACCCCACCGCCCCCACCGCCTCCCTCTCCCCGGCCGCCGCACGCGCCCCCCGTGGAGACGGGTCCCGCCCAACCGCCCTCGACCCCGCCGGAGGACAGGTCCCGTCTGGCGAGCGCGTCGAGTCTGCGTCCGCCCCAGCGCGCCCTGCCCACTCCGGAGGAGCGGGAGCGCCACGGCGCGGTCCCCGAGGCGTCCCCGCACAGCACCGCCGACCTGATGATGGCCAAGCTGCGCGGCGAGGAGGTCTCCCCGCTGCGCGCCTGGGCCCGGCTGGAGGGATGGAAAGGGGACGCGGAGTCCGCGTACCTGCCCGCCGACGAGATCGTCGAGGAACGTTCCTCGGACCCGGAGTGGGACTCGCTCTCCACGCCCCTCGAACCGCCTCGGTGGCGCAAGCAGATGCACATCGGCGTGACAGTCTGCGGGGTCCTCCTGGTCACCGTCGTGGGCAGTGCCTTCGCCGCCAGGACCCCCTCCCAGCCCGTGGTCGAGACCGTGGCCAGCGAGGAGGTCGAGGCGACGAAGGACGAGGAGACGGCCGCGGAGCCGGTGGCGGCGCCCTCACCCCTGCCCGAGGGGAGCCCTCCGTCCGAGGTCAGGCTGGACGACACCCTCAGCGCCGTCACCCTGTCCTGGACCGACCACACGGGCGGCACCGGTTCGTACTTCGTGGTCGGCGGCCCGCAGGGGCACGCCCCGGTGACCCTGGCCAGAACCGGCCCCGGCGCGGTGACCGCGCAGGTCCCCACGGACGACACCCAGGCCGAGTACTGCTTCGTCGTCGTCGCGGTCGACGGGGGCGCGGCCCCCGCCGAGGAGGTCTGCACGACCCGTGCCGCGGAGCGTGCCGCCGAGGCGGAACGCCTGGCCGAGGAGGAGGCCGCTGCGGAGGAGGAAGAGGAGGAGGAAGAAGAACCCGATCCCTCGCCGTCCCCCTCCCCCAACGCCGACGAGTAGCGACCTCGGGGTGCCCAGGCACGTGGAGAGTCGGGCATTCCTTTCGACGGCACACCACCAAGGGAATGGTCCGGACCTTCGCACGCCCCTCCCCCGCATTTCCTTGTCGAAGGGTGAAGGAACGGTGGCCGCCCGCTCAGACCCCTTCTGCCGCGGAACGAAACGGGCGGGCGCGATGACCCCTCGCGATCAGGAAATGGACCGGTTGAGCCTCTTCGGAGTCCGGGCCCCTCTCGACCGGGCCCTCGGATAACGTGAGGTTCGGGGAGAACCGTGACGTGTCGCCGGGGATCCCACACCCTGGAACCACCCGCTCCTCCTTCGTCCCCCGAAAGGCGATCCATGCGGCGTTCACTCGCCTTGGCCTCCGCTGTGTGCCTCCTCGCCGTGACCGCGTGCGAGTCCTCCTCCGGGTCGTCCTCGGACGACGCTCCGGAGACGGTCGAGGAGCTCACCGAGGGCGGCCTGGTGGGTCTGGCCCTGGTGCACCGGGGGTTCGAGGGCGGTGACCCGGAGACCCAGCAGGTCCTGGTCTTCCACGACCCCGCGACCGGGGCGCCCCTCCAGCGAATCGACCTCCCCGACGGGGCCGTCGACCCGATGGCGCCCGCAGTCCCGGTGCACAAGAGGTTCTCGGAGGACTGGCAGTACTTCGCCTTCGTCACCAACGAGCCCAACGCCGTGCACCTGGCGGGTCTGAGCGACCCCGAGGACGCCGAGGAGGAGGGCGAGGAGTTCTCGTACCAGCCGGTCGAGACCATCCAGGCCTCGGGGGACGAGAAGCTCTCGGACCCGGTGATCCACGGGGAGCGGCTCTGGTACGTCTCCGCGCAGGGCCAGGGGCAGCCGCCGCAGGTCAAGTCGGTACCGCTGGAGGCGCCCGCGGGCACCCCCAACCAGGAGGGCAGTCTGGCCCTCGGGGAGGGGCAACGGCCCAGCGACTGGACGATCACTCCGGACGGTTCCCTGCACATCCGCAACAGCGTCCCCACCCAGCAGGTCACCGGGGGCGAGGGCAACCTCGTGGTGCGATCGACCAACGGCACCGTCGTGAACGCGACCCTCACCACCGGGGGCGAGCAGTGGCAGACCTTCGACGACGCGCCGGTCTGGGGCGGTGAGCAGGCCCTGCTCCGCCCGGACGGCGGCGGTGAGGGGGTCACGGGCGCTCACCTGCTCACAGTCGAGGGCCAGAGCTACGGCACGACCCCTCTGCTGGAGGACGCCTCCAGCCCGGTCGTGCAGTACACGCTGGCGCCCGAGCGCGACGCGATCCTGCTCCAGACCGAGGAGGCGTGGTTCCGGGTGGACCTGGAGGAGGGGGCGGTGACGGAGACCGAGGAGACGTTCCCGCGCTACCACGACACCTCCATGGACGGCTGGCCCCTGGTGGTGCGGTGGTCCCAGGAGCCGCCGCCGGACGCCCCCTCGGAAAGCCCCACCGCCTGACACCCGATCCCAGACCGGGTCCTACCCTCGCCCCTCTCCGAGGCCGCGACGCGTACTCCTGCGGATCACACCCGTCCGCCGGGTACGCGTGTGGGTGCCCGGCGGAGTTCCCTCCGGGCACCCACACGATCCCGCCCCGGTACTACTTGATCTCGTCGATCAGCTCGGCCGAGGACATCGGGTAGAACTTCGCGTCGTAGCCACCGGTGGCGTCATTGAGGTCGTCGCCCCGGCGAAGGGCCACCAGGTGCGCCCGCCGCATGACGTCGTCACGCATGCGGATGCTGCCGGAGTTCTCGTCGGCGGAGATCCACGAGTCGCCCTTGCCCGCGATGGCCATGCGCAGGGCGAAGCGAATCTGCTCGTCGTAGACGTGACCCTGCTGGATGCCGGTCATGCTGTTGTTCGAGCCTTCGGCGGCGATGTAGTAGTCGCTGCCCTTGCGCTGCACGGCCCGCTCCCAGGAACCGGTGCGGCCCCGGCGGAAGTGCAGGTTGGTGTCGTCCAGGACCGCCTCGGTCAGCTCGTCGGCCGCCGTGTCGAAGCGGAACTGGAGGATCGAGGACGGGGAGATGCCGTCCTTGAACGCGAAGTCGTGCTTGTCCCCACCGGAACCTCCGAGCAGGCTGACGGGGTAGTAGATGCCCAGGTCGGACCGGTCCCAGTAGAGGATGAAGGCGGTGCCGCCCGCGAGGGTCTCCTTGCGCTTCTCGAATCCGGTGGTGACGTGGGCGTGAATGTGCGCCATGGGTGTTCTTCTCCTTGAGCAGGTGAGGGCCCGCCTGGAACGTGTGATGGAGGAGTGTGGGGGCTCCTCCGCTGCCTCGGGCAACCGCTCTTGTGATGGCCCCTCCGCGTTCGGTGAAAACGATTGGATCCGAAGAATCGTCTGCGGGGGATCGCAAAACATGTCCAATCAGCACTTACCCCTGTGCCTGACGCAGGAATGGTGCGTCCGATTGATGCAGGCTCGCCGTTCCGAAACACGCTTCGGCGTGTACCCACGGCCCGGTGCGGGACCGTGTGCCGCCGGGCGACCACCCGCCCCACCACGCCTGGGCGGACGCCGTCCCCGTGTCCGGTGCCGGAGTGCGTGCCCCAGGCGCCTCCACGGCTCCCGTGCCTCCCAGGGCTCCCGTCCCCTCCCACGCACCCCGCGCACCACCCGGGCCGCTCGGACACACCCGCGAGGTGCTCCTCATCGCGTTCGTGGAGAACCCCCTATAGCGTGAAATCCCGCGACCCCAGGGAGAGGACACCTCGGATGCCCAGGAAACGGAACCAGCGCGGCACCATGGCCGCGCTGACCTCGCTGCTCGACAACACCCGCGCCGTGGCCGGGTCCGCCACGGCCTTCGGCTCCCCGGTGAGTTCGGGAGCGACCACAGTGGTCCCCGTCGCCAGGGTCAGCACCCTGAGCACCATGGGCGGCGGCACCGGCAACCTCCCGTTCTTCGGCGGGGAAGGCGCCGGGGGCATCGGCCTCACCCGGGTCCGTCCCTCGGGCTACCTGGTGGTGGGCCCCGACGGCGCGAACTACCGGCCCATCCGGCAGCCGGCCACCGCGCTGGCCCTCCCCCTGGCGGTGATCACCGCCGTCGCGGTCACCCGCATCGTCTCGGTGTCGGTCCGGGAGGCCCGCCGCCGCAGGATGGTGGACGCCCTCCAGGCCCGGCAGGAGTGCGACCCGGAGCACTGATCGGTCACTTTCCGTGGTGTGACGTGGGCCGTTTCGCTTTGTGACGGACTCCGTTAGCCTCGGCGGGTCGCGGCCGCACGGTTGTTCGGAGGGCGCTCCTTGTCCGGGGTCATCGTCGGGTTCGGGGTCATCGCCAGCATTGTCGTCATCGGCTACATGCTCGGGCGCATACCCCTGCTCGGTCCGGGGGCCAGAGAGGTCCTCAGCAAGCTGGCGTTCTTCGTCGCCAGTCCCGCTCTGTTGTTCACGATCCTCGCCCGGACGGACCTGTCCATCCTGGTCTCGGGGCCGGTCCTCGTGAGCGTGCTGGCCGTGGTCATCGCGGCGCTCGCCTTCCTCGTGGTGGGCGTGGTCCGCCGCTGGGGCGTCGGCCGCACCACCGTCGGCGTGCTGGGCTCCTCGTACGTGAACGCGGGCAACCTGGGCATCCCGATCTCGGTGTACGTCCTCGGGGACGCCTCCCTGGTCGCCCCGATCCTGCTGTTCCAGCTGCTGGTGCTGGCCCCCGTCTCCCTGACCGTCCTGGACCTGGCCAACGGCACCGCGCGCGGGTTCTGGCCGGTCCTCCGGCGCTCCCTGGGCACCCCCGTGCGCAACCCGGTGGTGATCGCCTCCATCGCCGGGGTCGCACTCTCCGCCTCCGGCTGGGTCCCGCCCGCTCCCCTGATGGAACCGTTCGAGCTGATCGGCGGCATGGCCGTCCCGGCGATGCTCCTGGCCTTCGGGATCTCCCTGCACGGCAGCTCCCTGCCGGGTCGCGCCGGACCGGACCAGGTCCCGATCCTGTTGGCGGTGCTCCTGAAGTCGGTGGGGCTGCCGGTGATCGCCTGGGCGCTGGGGTCCCTGGTGTTCGGCCTGGACGGCGCCGCCCTGTTCTCCGTGGTGGTCCTCGCGGCCCTGCCGACGGCGCAGAACGTGTTCAACTACGCCACCCTGTACCGGACCGGCGAGACCCTCACGCGCGAGGTGATCCTGCTGACCACCTTCCTCACGGTGCCGGTGCTGTTCGCCATCACCTTCCTGCTGGGCTGACCGCCGGGGCCACGGGCGGTCGTTGGCGGTCCCCGGTCATCGGGGGCGGTCCCCGGTCACGTGAAGGGGACGTCCTCGATCTCCCCGAAGGGGCCCGCGCGCAGGGTCAGCGTCTCCACGCTCGCGGGCGGGGCCGCGAAGACCGCGATGAGCTGGTACGCGTTGTCCGGCTGCATCTCGTGGACCTCCTCCGCGAAGCCCGAGAAGCTCTGTCCGCCGAAGTTCAGCAGGGTCACGTAGCGGACCAGGTCGGTGCCGGGCTCCAGGAGCTGGAAGCCGCCGAGCGCACCCTGGCTGAACTCGGTCGGGCCGCCCGGGGAGGCCGCGTCCTCGCCGCCCATGTCGGGCGATGCCGGTGCGTCGCCGGTGTTGGTGAGCGTCACCGTGCTGATCACGTAGGCGCCGTCGCGGCGCAGCGGATGCACGTCCAGCCGGATGTCGCCGTCGGTGACGGTGTCCACGACCTCGGCGGTGTCGTCCTCGACGAACGGGGCGGGCGGGTACACGTGCCGCTCGCTGGAGCCGAGACCGCCCTCCTCGGCGTCGCCGCCGGAGGCCCCGTTCCGGTCCACGCGGTACGAGAACTCCACCCGACGGTTGCGCGCCTCGGCCTCCTCGGTGTCGGATCCGCCCTCCTCGGCCACGGGTTCGGCGGCGCCCCGCCCCTCCACGGTGAGGGTGAGGTCCTCCTCCAGTTCCTCCTCCAGCACGTCGCGGACGGTCGCGGCGCGCTCCTCCGAGAGGGTCTGGTTGTAGTCGTCGGTGCCCTTGCCGTCGGTGTGGCCGATCACGGTCACCTCGGGGTCGTCCGGGTCGATGTTGCGCTCCAGGGACGCGGCGGCCTCGCGGACGATCCCCTCGGCCTCGGAGGTGAGTGCGGCGGAGTCGAAGTCGAACATGACGTCGGCCTTCAGGGCGACCGTCTCGGTGTCGCCGTCGCGGGTGGTGGAGGAGACGTCGGAGTCGACGAAGCTCTCCATCTCACCGATCCACTCCTCCCAGCCGGGCGCGGGGCGCTCGTTCTCGAACGCGACCGTCTCGCCCGCCTCGGGGCCGGTCCGGGTGGTCATGCCCGCGCCGTCGGGGTCCACGGGGTCGGCCTGTTCCTCGTCCACGTCCACGACGGGGACGCCGGTCATCGCGCCGAGTCCGCTGCCGACGTGGGTGACCTGCTCGACCTCGTCGGGCAGGCGGGGGAAGTAGGCCCGGTACTGGTTGGTGGCGCCCACCCCGACCGGGAAGACCCCGTCGTCGGGGGGCACGGATCCGTAGGGGTAGCCGTCCGCGTCGGTGAGTTCGGCGTAGGCGCGTCCGCTGACCGGGTCGACCAGGGTGGCGGGCATCGCCAGGTTGCTGACGATGCCCTGGAAGTGGTCGACGTAGGTCTCTTCGTAGTGGAGGACGGTGTACTCGTCGGTGCGCTCCAGACCGGTGATCGAGAAGCGCAGGGTGGAGTCCTGGCCGGTGTCCTGGAAGATCGTGCCCTCACGGGTGTAGGGGAAGTCGGGGTCGACCTCGGGACTCTCCTCCTCGGGCTCGATGACCTCGGTGAGGGGTTCGGGTTCGTCGCCGGACCGGAGGTCACGGACGACGCCGCAGCCGGTAAGGGCCAGTGCGACGGCGGCGGTCAGCGCGGTCGCGGTCAGTACGCGGGTCCGTCGTGTGGGCATGGGGGGGGTGCTCCTCGGCTCGATTCTCCAACACTCTCTAGGACTCGACCAACGCTGTGTTGGTTTTTGCCGGTTCGGGGTTTCTTCCGGGGCGTACTACAGCTGGCCGTACCCGGAGGAGGGTCGCGGGCTCCAGTGCCTCCGAGGGGCCGGATTCCTAGCGTGGGGAGTGACATCGGAACACCTCTTGGAGTCACCAGTTGCCCGCGCCATCCCTGCCCTCCCTCCGCCTCCTCACCGCCCCTCTCGGCCTCGCCCTGGCGGCCGCCCTGGTCCTTCCGGCCGCCGCGAGCGCCGCGCCCGTCGCTCCCCCACCTCCCTCTCCCGGACTCACCGAGGAGACCGCACGGGAGTTCGTCGACCAACGCGTCCCCGAGCTGCTGGCCGAACACGGCGCCCCCGGCGTGGTGGTGTCTGTCGTCGGGGACGGCGCTCCGCTGGCCTCCGCCGCGCACGGGGAGGCCGACCTCGCCACCGGTACGCCGCTGGACCCGGAGGCCCACGGGCTCCCCACCGCGTCCGTCGCCAAGTCCTTCACCGCCCTGGCCGTCCTCCAGCTGGTCGAGCGCGGCGAGGTGGACCCGGACGAGGACGTCAACACCTACCTGCCCGAGGACCTCCGGGTCCCGGACACCCACGAGGGACGGCCCGTCACCCTCCACCACCTGCTCACCCACAGCGCCGGGTTCGACGAGCGCACCGAGATGGACGACCCCGACGACCCGGCGGGCCAGCGCGGCCTGGAGGAGTTCCTGCGGGACAACACCCCCGAGCGGCTGTTCCCGCCCGGCCGGTTCACGGCCTACTCCAACTACGGGACCGGGCTGGCCGGGTTCGTGGTCCAGGAGGTGAGCGGGGTGCCGTTCGAGGAGTACGTGGAGCGGAACGTGTTCGCCCCGCTGGGTATGGACGGCAGCCGGTTCCGGCAGCTCCACGAGGAGGACGGCCTCGTCACCGCCCACCGGTCGGACGGCTCCCCGGTTCCCTACCCCCACATCCCGCTGACCCCGGCCGGGGCCGCCGTGACCACGGGCGACGACATGGCCCGGTTCATGCTGGCGCTGCTCGGCGGGGGTGAGCTGGACGGCGAACGCGTGCTCGGCACGGAGTGGGCCGAGGCCATGCTCGACCGGCGGTTCGAGGTCCACCCGGAGGCCACCGCGATGGGCTACGGGACGTACGAGTTCCGGACCGGTCCGTCCCGGGCCGTGGGCCACGGCGGCGACCTCGACGGCCTCCACACCGGCTACGTGCTCGTGCCCGGGATCGACGCCGGGGTGTTCGTGGCCGTCAACGGGGACGACTCCGGTCCCGACGCGGGCGCCGACCCCCTCCGGGACCTGCGCTTCACCGTGCTGAACGCCTTCGTCGACACCTTCGCCCCGGACGGGGAGACGGACGGGACGGGCGCCGTGAGTTCAGGCGGGACGGTCGCCGTGGGCCCGGACGCGGCGCGTACGGAAGGCACGGACGAAGCGGACACCGAGGGCACGGACGCGACCGAGGCGGGCGCGTACACCGGCTCCTACGTCACCACCCGGCGCCCCGGCTCGGGGAGCGGGCGGATCGTCACGCTGTTCGACAACGTCACCGTGCGGGACGCGGGCGACGGAGCCCTGAGCGTGCGCGGCGGCCTGGTGCCGGACGACCGCTGGGTCCCGGTGGGCCACGACGTGTTCGAGGCCGGGGAGAGCGGCGACCGGCTGGCGTTCGTCATGGAGGACGGCGAGGCCGTCGCCGTGTACCTGGACGCCAACCCCACCAGCGGCTACGACCGCGTCCCGGCGTGGGGGTCCCCCGCCGCGCACCTGGCGACGGTCGCCGTCTCCCTGCTGCTCCTGATCGGCGGGGCCGTCCGTCTCCGCCGCCCGGGAGGAGCGGCCCGGACCGCCGCCGCGGTGTCGTCCGGGCTGACCGCCCTGGCGTGCCTGACCGGGGTGGGACTGGTCGTCTACGCGGTGCTGGACCTCAACCGGCTCCAGGAGTGGCTGCTCGACGGCTCGGCGGCGCTCTCCCTCCCGTTGGGCCTCGCGGTCCCGCTCGCCCTGGTCACCGCCGGGTTCGCGGTCGCCGCCTGGGTGCGCGGATGGTGGGGGCCGGTCCGCCGGGTCCACTACTCGCTGCTCCCGGTGGCCGCCCTGGCCGTCGTCGCCGTGGGCGCCCAGTACGGTCTGGTCTGGCCGTTCGCCTGACCGACGCCGCGTGCCCCCCATGTGCTCCGGAAAAAGCGGGGGTCAAGGGTTGGTCACGCCCCCGTTGCGGGAACACCTCTGAGTAGGACCCGCCCCCACCCCCTTGGGGGCGGGTCCGTCCACACGTGAGGGCCGGTGCGGCCGGGGGTCTCCCCCGACCGCACCGGCCCCTCGAACTTCGACTACCCCCAGGCCAGGGCGGTCAGCTCCGGGTCCTCCAGCGCGGTGCCGACGTCGCGCAGCACCTTGGAGCCCAGTTCACCGTCGACCAGACGGTGGTCGAAGGAGAGCGACAGGGTCGTCACCTTCCGGATCCTCAGCTCGCCCTTGTGGACCCACGGCATGTCGCGGATCTGCCCGAACGCGAGGATGGCGGCCTCACCCGGGTTGATGATCGGCGTACCGGCGTCCACACCGAACACGCCGACGTTGGTGATGGTGATGGTCCCGCCGGACATGTCGGCCGGGGTGGTCTTCCCCGAACGCGCCGTGTCGGTGAGCGCCTTCAGGGACGCCGCCAGCTCCGGGAGGGTCTGGGAGTCGGCGTCCTTGATGTTGGGCACCACCAGACCGCGCTCGGTGGCGGCCGCGATCCCCAGGTTCACGTAGTCCTTGACCACGATCTCCTGGGCCTCCTCGTCCCACGAGGAGTTGACCTCCGGGTGGCGGCGCACCGCCATGAGCAGGGCCTTGGCCACCAGCAGGAGCGGCGACACCCGGACGTCGGCGAAGTCGCGGCGCTCGCGCAGCCGGGACACCGCCTTCATCGTCCTCGTGACGTCCACCTGGAGGAACTCGGTGACGTGCGGCGCCGTGAACGCGCTGTTCACCATGGCGGCGGCGGTGTGCTTGCGCACGCCCTTGATCGGGACGCGCCGCTCACGCGCGGTGCGGTCCGTCGCGGGCGCGGCCTCCGTGACCGTCTCGGCGGCCACCGGAGCGGGCGCGGAGCCGCCCCCGACGGCCGCGTGGACGTCCTCACGGGTCACGATCCCGCCCTTGCCGCTGGGCGCGACCGTGCTGAGGTCCACCCCGAGGTCCTTGGCCAGCTTGCGGACCGGGGGCTTGGCCAGCGGCCGCCCCGGCGCGGGCACGGCCTCGACCGCGGGTGCGGCCTCGGCGGGCCTGGGCACGGGCGGGGACACCGGGCCGGACGGGCTCGGGCGGCGGCGGGCGCGACGCTGGGTGGCGGCGGCCTTCTCCCCGTAGCCCACGAGGGGCTTCTCCCGGGCCTCCTCGGCCTCCCCGGCCTTCTCGGGCCGGGCCGCCCCGGACGTGTCCGGGGCGGCGGCACCGGAACCGCCGGTGCCGTCGTCCACGGTGATGATCACCGAGCCGACCTCCACCGTCTCGCCCTCGGCGGCCAGCAGCTCCCGGACCGTCCCGGAGAACGGGCAGGGAAGCTCCACGACGGCCTTGGCGGTCTCGATCTCACAGATCATCTGACCGTCGGCCACGGTGTCGCCCGGCTTGACGTACCAGGTGAGGAGCTCGGCCTCGACCAGGCCCTCACCGACGTCGGGCAGTGTGAACGCGTGCACGCCGTCGACCGCGGGCGTGCTCTTCTGAATCGCCATGTCTTGCGGTATCCCCGATCTAGTACGCGAACGCCCGGTCAACGCCGTCCAGGACCCGGTCCAGGTCCGGCAGGTAGTGCTCCTCCAGCCTGGACTGCGGGTACGGGGTGTCGAACGCGGCCACGCGGATGACCGGCGACTCCAGGTGGTAGAAGCACTCCTCCGTGACCCGGGCGGCGATCTCCGCGCCGGGGCCGCCGGTGAGGGTCGCCTCGTGCGCCACGACCAGGCGCCCCGTGCGCTTCACCGACGCGGTGATGGTCGGGTAGTCGACCGGCGACAGCGAGCGCACGTCGATGACCTCGATCGAGTGGTCGGTGTCGGCCTCGGCGGCCTGGAGGGCGGTCTTGACCATCGGCCCGTAGGCCAGCAGCGTGCAGTCGGTGCCGGGGCGCGCGACGCGCGCCGACCCCAGCGGGGTGACCTCGTGGATGGAGGCCTCCGTGTCGACCTCGGTCTTCTCGTAGTAGCGCCGCTTGGGCTCCAGGAAGATGACCGGGTCGTCGGAGCGGATGGCCTGCTGGATCATCCAGTAGGCGTCCTCCGGGTTGGCGACGGTGACCACGCGCAGCCCCGCGGTGTGCTGGAAGTAGGCCTCGGGGGACTCGCTGTGGTGCTCCACCGCGCCGATGCCGCCGCCGTACGGGATGCGCATGACGACGGGCATGGCGAGCTTGCCCGCCGAGCGGCGGCGCATCTTGGCGAGCTGGGTGAAGGTCTGGTTCGCGGCGGGGAAGAAGAAGCCGTCGAACTGGATCTCCACGACGGGGCGGTAGCCGCGCATGGCCATACCGATGGCGGTACCGACGATGCCGGACTCGGCCAACGGGGTGTCGATGACCCGGTCGGCGCCGAAGTCCTTGTACAGGCCGTCGGTGACCCGGAAGACGCCGCCGAGCCTGCCGACGTCCTCGCCCATCATCAGGACCTTGGGGTCGTGCTCCATGGCGGCGCGCAGGCCGGCGTTGATGGCCTTGCCGATAGTGAGGTTGGTTCCCATGGCCTAGCGGCCCCCTTCCGCGCCCGCACCCTCGAAGGAGGACAGGTAGTCGGCGAACTCGGCCCGCTGCTGGTCGATGTGGACGTTGGGTTCGGCGTAGACCTCGTGGAAGATGTCCAGCGGCTCGGGGTCGGGCATGGAGCGGCACTGGGTCCGCACCGTCTCACCGACCCTGTCGGACTCCTCGTCCACGGCGGTGAAGAAGGCCTCGTCCGCGAGGCCGTTGGCCTCCAGGTAGCGGCGCACGCGCAGGATCGGGTCCTTGGCCTTCCACTCGTCGAGCTCGGCCTTGTCCCGGTAGCGGGTGGGGTCGTCGTTGGTGGTGTGGGCGCCCATCCGGTAGGTGAACGCCTCGACCAGTGTGGGGCCGTTGCCGGTCCGCGCGTTGTCCAGGGCGGCGCGGGTGACCGCGAGGCAGGCGAGGACGTCGTTGCCGTCCACACGGACGCCCGGGAAGCCGAAACCGGCCGCGCGCCGGTAGATCGGCACGCGGGACTGGCGCTCCAACGGCTCGGAGATGGCCCACTGGTTGTTCTGGCAGAAGAAGACCACGGGGGCGTTGTTCACCGAGGCGAAGTTGAACGCCTCGTTGGTGTCGCCCTGGCTCGTGGCCCCGTCGCCGAAGTAGGAGATGACGGCGGTGCCGTCCTCACCGACCGCGCCGTCGCGCTGGACGCCCATGGCGTAGCCGGTGGCGTGCAGCGCCTGGCTGCCGATGACGATCGTGTACAGGTGGAAGCCGTGCTCGTGCGGGTCCCAGCCACCGTTGCTCGCGCCGCGGAACATGCTGAGCAGTTCCTTGGGCTGGATACCGCGGCACCAGGCGACGCCGTGCTCGCGGTAGGAGGGAAAGGCCATGTCACGGTCGCGCAGTGCGCGCCCGGAGCCGATCTGCGCGGCTTCCTGACCCAGGAGCGAGACCCACAGGCCCAGTTCGCCCTGGCGCTGGAGGGTGATCGCCTCGCTGTCGACCCGGCGCACCAGCACCAGGTCCCGGTAGAGCGCGCGGATCTCCTCCGCGCTGATGTCCAGGGGGTAGTCGGGGTGCTCGGTCAGCTCCCCTTCCGGTGTCAGGAGCTGAATGAGCTCCGGTTCCTCGTGCGCGGCGATGTGCGACACGTCGCTCCTCGGGTTCTCGGGGCCGACTTCGCGTGGGTGAACGCTGATCGGCCGGATCACGGTCCGTCCACCCGGGGTGTTGGGTGGGTGCGGACAGCCCTCCCCATATCGTGACAGAACTCACTATGGAGAGCGCAAGCCCCCAGCGACACCTTTTCCCCTGTCCGACCCATGATCCCGAACCCTGGCGACAGCGCAACTACCAGGGCTTCCTAGCTTTTACAAGGTCTTCCAACTACTTTGTGGCAACGTGTCCGCGCCCCTACGGACGCCGCTGGTCCGAGGGGCCGTGGCACCGCCGCACGGGATGACAGCTGTCATACGACCGGCCGTGTGATTCGCAGCGAAAACGCGTGATTCCGGAGACTGCCGTGTGCGGGGCGGCCGGGCCTAGGTTCGAACCATGCACCCCGAAGACGACCACACACCGGCGCACCCCGCTCCGGCACCCGCCCCCGCCGCACCCCAGGGGCCCGGCGCACCCCACGGCGTGCCGCCGGGCCCGGCTCCACGACGGCGACGCGGCCCCCGTCCGGTTCCCCCGGGACGGGAGTACCACCGGGTCCTGACCACGGAGAAGCGCCAGGTCTGGCGCGGGATCGCCGCGCTCGCGCTCCTCATGGGCGGGATGGTGGTCCTCAGCTTCGGGTTCGCGATCCTCGGCATGCTCATCGACCTGATCCTCGGCCGGGACAGCCTGCTGACCGGCGGCGACGAGTACACGCCGGTGCTCCACGCCGCGACCCTGCTCGGCCTCGCCCTGCTCCTCCCGTGGAGCATGCTGATCCAGCGGTGGCTGTACGGCGTGCGCGGCGCCTCACTGCACTCCGTGCTGTCGGCCTTCCGCATGGAGGTCTTCGGACGGGCGCTCCTGGTGATCCTGCCGCTCTGGACGGTCTACATGGCCGTCCTCACCGTGATGGGACCGGCCGCCCCCGAGGCGGACTACCCGTTCCGGGACCTCGTCGCGCTCTTCGCCCTCACGCTCCTGCTGGCGCCGATCCAGTCGGCCGGCGAGGAGTACGGGTTCCGTGGCCTGGCCTTCCGGGTGGCCGCGAGCTGGGGCCGGGGGCCGCGCACGGCGCTGGCGCTGGGCGTCGTGGTGTCGAGCCTGCTGTTCATGACGGCGCACCTCGCGCTCGACCCCTGGCTCAACCTGTACTACTTCACGATGGGCGTGGCCCTGAGCCTCGTCACGTGGCGCACGGGGGGTCTGGAGATCGCGGTGGTCATCCACGCGGTGAACAACACGATCGCCTTCCTGCTGTCGACCGTCCTGCGCAGCGACTTCGCCGAGGGGTTCGACCGCTCCTCGGGAGCCGGGTCGGCGGTGATGCTGGTGCCGTGCGTGCTGCTGGTGGCGATCACGGCCGTGGTCTGGTTCCGCACCCGGCGGACGGGGCCGGAGCTGACCCCGGAGGAGCGGGCACCTCACCCCTCGGTCGCGGGCGGACCGGCTCCGGGGACGTCGGGAACGGCGGGGGTTCCGGAATCGGGGCGGGCGACGGAGAACGGCCCCTGGGGCCCCTGAACCGTCCACTGGCCCGAACGCGGAGAATGCACCGGTGCCGACCCCGGGTCGCTGCCGGTGCGTTTTCCGTCAGGGGTCCGGTGGGTGGCCGAAGGCGGACGGTCCCACCCGTTTCCGCGCTTCGCCCAGGTCTGTTCCGTATTCACCGGGAGCACTTCTCGGCGCGTGCTCGAACGCCGTTACCGGGTGTGCCCCACGGCCCCGGCGGCGCAGGCCTCCGGACCTTTTCGGGCCCCGGTTTCCGGCCACGGGCGCGGCCGGAGGCGGACGGTCACTCGGACGCGGTCCGCGCTTCCTGGGCGGGGACCCGCATTCCGCGCTCGCGCCCGTAGTCGGCGAGCATCTCGCGGAGCTGGCGCCGGGCCCGGTGCAGGCGGGACATCACCGTGCCCAGGGGCGTGCCCATGCGCGCGGCGACCTCCTTGTAGGCGTACCCCTCGATGTCCACGAGGTAGATGACCTCCTGGAACTCCTCGGGAAGGCGGGCCAGGGCCTGCTTGATGTCGGAGTCGGGCAGGTGGTCCAGGACCTCGGTCTCGGCCGAGCGCATCCCCGACGAGGTGTGCGTCTCGGCGGCGGCCAGCTGCCAGTCCTTGATCTCGTCAGTGGTCTCCTGGCGCGGTTCCCGCTGCTTCTTGCGATAGCTGTTGATAAAGGTGTTGGTCAGGATCCGGTAAAGCCAGGCCCGCAGGTTGGTTCCGGCACGGAACTGGTGGAAATTCGCGAAGGCCTTGGCGAACGTCTCCTGGACCAGGTCCTCGGCGTCGGCCGGATTGCGCGTCATGCGCAGGGCCGTCGGGTACAGCTGGTCGGCGAACGGTGTCACCGCGGTGGCGAAGTCCAGTGTCTGCGCCTCGTCACGGGCCCCACCGGTCGTGGAGATCTGATCCTTTTCGAGAGTCGTCAAGATTCCCCCTCGGGACGACCGAATGATCACTTCCACCCTGTAAGACGCCGCCGCACGCTCCCAATGATGACAGCAATTGTGGTGATACGGGTCACGAACGAGTCGAATCCGTCACCTGTCCCGGCAAGGACCCGGCAAAGGTCCGTGTGGCCCCTGGCCAGGACGCGTGCGCGTCCCCGGGTGTCATACGCTGGCGTCGCCCGCCAGGCGCGTCCGGACGAGGCGCCCTACAGAACGGCGGACCAGTGGCATACCCATTTTTCCTGTGGAGGACCTGTGGCCCGCGTCGTGGTTGACGTCATGCTCAAGCCCGAGATCCTGGACCCGCAGGGCCAGGCCATCGCCGGCGCCTGCCCCCGCCTCGGTTTCGAGGGGATCGAACAGGTCCGCCAGGGCAAGCGCTTCGAGGTCGAGGTCGAGGGCGAGGTGGACGAGGCGAAGCTCGCCGACGTGCGCCGTCTGGCCGAGACCCTGCTCGCCAACACCGTGATCGAGGACTTCGAGGTCCGCCCCGCCTGATCCCGGTTCCCAGGGGCACCGGGGGCCACGGGGTGGGAGCGGCGCACGGCTGGGAAACGGTCGTCGCCAACCGCGTCCCCAGGTCCCCCGAGTGTCGGAAGTGTCCCGGATGTTCAGCCGCGTCCCTTCGAGGGCGCGGCTGTTCGTTTTACCCGCGGCGGCCTCGGGAAGGGTTCCTACCGTGCCGAGCTGGTAACCGACACGGAGCACGAGAGGTACACGGATGGACACCGTTTTCTCGATCTCCCTCCCCAGGCAGGCGTACACGGTCGCCGTCGTACGCGACGTCCTCGGCGCGCTGCTTCGCCGATCGGGCCTGTGCGCCGGGTGTGTCGACGACATACTCCTGGCCGCCTCCGAGGCCTGTTCCAACGCCGTCGAACACGGGGAGACATCCCCCGACTACGAGGTGAGCGTGGAGCTCGCCACCCACTGGTGCGAACTCCAGATCTCCCAGCCCGGGAGGGCCCCTGAGAGCGGGGCGCTCGTCCGGAGATTCGCCTCGGAACACACGCCCCTCCCGGGCCTGACATCGGAATCGGGCAGGGGCATCTCACTGATGCGGTACCTCATGGACGAGGTCGACCTGCGTCCCGAACCCCACACCACTGTCATCCTGCGCAAACGCGTCACCACCTGCGACCCCGCCCATCGGGGGGCCTCGGAACGGGGCCAGCCCTCGACGCGCTTCGCGCTCCTGTAGACCGACCCCGGACCCGGGTCCCCGCCCGTCCCCGCGCGCCGTCCGCGCGGGACGCGGCGTGCGCGGGGGTCACCCCCGCCCAGTGACGTACGCCTCGCGGACTGTCGAGTCGCACACCCGCACCCCCTCCAGACGGGCCTTCCTTGGGAGGATCACACAGGACGAACCCCCTCGAAGGGGGTGAGGGTCGTACCCGAGCACAGGTGAGCGGGTACGCTGCGGATGTGGGGCGTGTTCCGTGGAATCCTCCGCGCTCGCGTCGCCAGGCTGTCTTCCGCCGTCCCGGCGACGGGCCAGCCGCCGACTCCTCCCCGTCGAACAAACAAACTCGGAGTGTGCTCATGACAGCCCGTGTGGGCGTCGTCACCTTCCCAGGCTCCCTTGACGACAAGGACGCCGCTCGCGCGGTCTCCCTGGCGGGTGCCGAACCCGTCGCGCTCTGGCACGCGGACCCCGACCTCAAGGGGGTCGACGCGGTGGTCCTGCCCGGCGGCTTCTCCTACGGGGACTACCTCCGCTGCGGCGCCATCGCCCGGTTCGCCCCGCTGATGTCCGAGCTGGTCCCGGCGGCGCGTTCGGGCGCCCTGCCGGTCCTGGGCATCTGCAACGGCTTCCAGATCCTCTGCGAGAGCCACCTGCTCCCCGGTGCCCTCACCCGCAACTCCTCGCTGCGGTTCGTCAACCGCGACCAGGTCCTGCGGATGGAGAACACCCGGACCGCGTGGACCAACGGCTACGACGAGGGCCAGGAGATCCTCGTCGTCCTCAAGAGCGGCGAGGGCAGCTACGTCGCCGACGAGGAGACCCTGGACCAGCTGGAGTCCGAGGGCCGGGTCGTCGCCCGCTACGTCGGGGGCAACCCCAACGGTTCGCGGCGCGACATCGCGGGCGTCACCAACGCACACGGCAACGTGGTCGGGCTGATGCCGCACCCCGAGCACGCGGTCGAGGCGCTGACCGGACCCTCCACCGAGGGGCTGGGCTTCTTCACCTCGATCCTCGGCCACCTGGCCGCCCCGGCCCAGGCCTGACCCACCACCGAACCGACGCACCCCGACAGGGAGACGATCCTCGCGATGATGGCGCTGCTGCGCTCCCGGAGACTGCTGTACGTACTCGTGGGGCTGGTCGTGGTCGGCCTCGTGGTCTCCGGGGCCATCGGCCTCTTCCAGTCGTTCAACTCGCCCCCGGTGGTCTCCCCGGGTGCCGGCCAGGAGCAGCAGGCCCCCGGGCAGCAGGGCGAGCAGGGCTCTCCCCCGCCGGAGGTCGATGCGCTGGGCAGCCCGCCGTCCGGGTTCACCTACGTCGACCAGGACGAGGCCCACTGCTCCCAGGGGCAGTGCTTCCGCCTCATCGTGATCGCGGGTGAGGAGGGCGAGGAGTTCGACGGCGAGTCCCAGGAGGCGGTCCGTACGGTGTACGAGCACCTGCTCGCCAACGGCTGGCGCCAGGAGCTCCCGCAGGGCGTCGAGTCCGAGGACGACGTCGACCTCGTGGACACCGTGCTCTCCGACGACACGACCCTGGTCGCGAACTCCACCGGCGCCGACCCCGACGCCCAGCCGCTGCTGATGCTCGGCAACGCGGGCACGCCCGCAGACTGATCCGGTGCCGGGCGGCGGACACAGCCAAGGCTCGGCCTCCACCCTCCGCGCAACCCCGCGACACCCGAACGGAAGCACCGCATGTCTGAAGCACCCGGTCTCGACACCGTCGCCACCGCGACAGCCAGTCCGGACACTCCGCAGCCGTACGCCGAACTGGGCATGCCCAGGGACGAGTACGAGCGGGTCCGCGAGATCCTGGGCCGCCGCCCCACCGCCGCCGAGCTGGCCATCTACTCGGTGATGTGGAGCGAGCACTGCTCCTACAAGTCCTCCAAGGTGCACCTGCGCCAGTTCGGTGAGAAGGCCCCGGAGAACGACGCCCTGCTCGTGGGCATGGGCGAGAACGCGGGGGTCGTGGACGTCGGCGACGGCAACGCGGTCACGTTCAAGATCGAGTCGCACAACAGCCCCTCATTCGTCGAGCCCCACCAGGGCGCGGCCACCGGTGTGGGCGGCATCGTCCGCGACATCCTCACCATGGGCGCCCGCCCCGTGGCCGTGATGGACGCCCTGCGCTTCGGCCCCGCCGACGCCGACGACACCAAGCGGATGCTGCCCGGCGTGACCTCCGGCATCTCCTTCTACGGCAACTGCCTCGGTCTGCCCAACATCGGCGGCGAGATCGGCTTCGACCGCAGCTACCTCGGCAACCCGCTGGTGAACGCCCTGTGCGTGGGCGTGCTCAAACACGAGGACATCAAGCTCGCCCAGGCGCCCGGCCCGGGCAACAAGGTGGTCCTGTTCGGTTCCACCACCGGCCCCGACGGCATCGGCGGCGCCTCGGTGCTGGCCAGCGCCTCCTTCGACGAGGAACTGGAGTCCAAGCGGCCCAGCGTCCAGGTCGGCGACCCGTTCATGGAGAAGCTCCTCATCGAGTGCAGCCTGGAGCTGTACGCCCAGGACATGGTCGTCGGCATCCAGGACCTCGGCGCCGCGGGTGTCTCCTGTGCCACCACCGAGCTCGCCGCTGGCGGCACCGGCGGCATGAACATCCAGCTGGACCGGGTACCGCTGCGCGACCACCGGCTCACGCCTGAGGAGATCCTCATGAGCGAGTCGCAGGAGCGCATGATGGCGATCGTCGAGCCCGCCAAGATGCCCGACTTCCTCGCGGTCTGCGACAAGTGGGGCATCCTCGCCGCCGAGATCGGCGAGGTCACCGAGGTCACCCCCGAGGAGGCCGAGCGCGGCGGCCGCCTGGTGATGACCTGGCACGGCGAGACCGTCGTGGACATGCCGCCCCGGACCGCCTCCGACGAGGGCCCGGTCTACCAGCGCCCCTTCGCCCGCCCGGAGAGCCAGGACGCCCTCCAGGCCGACGACGCCGCGAAGCTGCCCCGCCCCGAGGGCGACGCCGAACTCCGCGAGCAGCTCCTGCGGGTGCTGGGCGCGCCGGGCGTGTGCGACCCGACCTGGGTCACCCAGCAGTACGACAGCTACGTGCGCGGCGACACGGTGGTGTCCACCCCGCACGACTCCGGCATGATCCGGATCTCCGACGACTCCGACCGCGGCGTGGCTCTGGCCACCGACGGCAACGGCCGGTACACCCTCCTGGACCCCTACGTCGGCACCCAGCTGGCCTACGCCGAGGCCTTCCGGAACGTCTCCGCCACGGGCGCGCGCCCGCTGGCGGTGACCAACTGTCTCAACTTCGGTTCGCCGGAGGACTCCGGGGTCATGTGGCAGTTCGCGGAGACCACGCGCGGCCTGGCGGACGCCTGCCAGCAGCTGGGCACCCCGGTGACCGGCGGCAACGTCAGTTTCTACAACCAGACCGGTGACGTGGCGATCAACCCGACCCCGGTGATCGGTGTGCTCGGGGTGATCGACGACGTCAACGCCCGGCTGCGCTCCGGGTTCGACACCGACGGCGCCCGCGTGTTCCTGCTGGGTGAGACCCGCGCCGAGTTCGGCGGGTCCGCCTGGGCCGACGTCGTCCACGATCACCTGGGCGGGCTGCCGCCGCAGGTGGACCTGCCCGCCGAGGCGGCCCTCGGTGAGGTGCTGGCCTCCTCCGCCGAGCAGGGCCTGGCCGCGGCGGCGCACGACCTCTCGGACGGCGGTCTGGCCGTCGCCCTCGCGGAGGCCGCCCTGCGCGGCCGCAGGGGTCTGCGGGTCGAGGTGGACGGCGACGCCTTCACTTCCCTGTTCAGCGAGTCCGCCGCCCGCGCGATCGTCGCCGTGAAGCCGGGCCGGGAGGAGGCCTTCGTGGCCCTGGCCGCCCAGCACGGCGTTCCCGTCACGCAGATCGGCACCGTCGGCGGCGAGAGCCTGTCGGTGATCCACCCGGGCGGCGTGGTGGAGATCGGCCTGGACGAGCTCCGCGCCACCTACGAGGAGACCCTGCCCGCCCTGATGAACGGCGTGTAGGCACCCGAGACGACGAGGGGGCACTCCCACACGGGGGTGCCCCTTCCGCGTTCCGGAAGGCGCGCGAGCCCGGGAGTCCTCAGAGCCTCCCGGTCCCGCAGTCGACGTAGTCGACGACGCTCTCCTCGTAGGCCTCGTGGCTGTCGAGTGTCCCCGCGAACGCGTCCATGTAGTCCTCGACGAACTCCTCGGCCTCGACGGCCTCGCCGCACCAGGTGACCTCGTTCTGGCGCATGGTGCCCCCCAGGGCACCGTCGATCCGGTTCAGGTTGAGCGAGGTGTCCCACGTGTCCTTGTCGAGTTCGACGGCGTACCCGTCGCCCTCTTCGTGGACGACTCCGGCGTCGAACAGCACGTCCCTGGTGGGACCCGTGTTCGCGATGACCTCGTGGGAGTCGCCCTCGGTGAACATGCGGTCCAGGGTGCGCACCCGCACCTCACGTTCCACCCAGAACACCGGGATGTGGGACGCGGTCTCCTCGGGCTCCGCTTCGGCTTCGGTGTCGGGGGTGGAACAGCCTGTCAGGAGCAGGACCAGCGGCAGGGCGACGACCAGGAAGGCGGGCACGCGGCCCTCACGGTGGGACAACCTTCTCCTTCGGACGACGGGGCGGAGTCCTCCGCCCATTCTCCCGGTCTCGGGACCCGTCGGGACGGCACCCCGAAACGTGCGTCCGGCTCCACTGGGGTAGGACTGTTCACAGGGAGGTGTCAACGACATGGAACGTGCCAGACGCGGCAGGTTGAAGGGGGCCCTGGGGACCCACGACCGCCCGGCGAGCGCGCTGGGCTTCCGGCTGGTCCTGGCGGTGTTCGGGGCGCTGGTCCTGCTCCTCGGAACGGCGGCGGCCATCGTGCTGACCCACCAGGCCTGGCTCGTGGTCGTCCTCGGGGTCGGGTTCGTCGCCGCGTGCGTGAACGTCTACTGGGTGAGCCGCCGACTCCGCTACGAGCGGCCCGGCCACTGAGCGCGCGGTGAACGCGAAGGAGCGGGGCCCTCCCGGACCCCGCCCCCTCCGGTCACCCGCGGTTCTCGTAACCCTCGGGCAGCCACTTCTCCCACACGTCACGGTTCGCGTTGACCCAGATCTCGGCCGCCTCGGGCGGGGAGATCCCCTGGTCGGCGATCATCTGCGCGACCTCGTTCTGCTGGGAGTTGGTCCACTTCCAGTTGTGGAGGAAGCGGTACGCGTAGTCGTCCTCCTCCACGAAACCGGTCCTGAAGATCTTGTTCAGGTCGTAGACCGGGTAGTCGCAGGGAACGTCGTCCAGGTTGGCGTCACAACCCTCGTGGTAGTCGGGGAAGTCGACCTTGACCAGGTCCACCTCCTCCTGGAACCACTGCGGGTCGTAGAAGTAGAAGAGCACCGGCTCCTGGTTGGCGTACCTGCGCCGCACCTCGGTGATCTGCGCCGCCTCCGACCCGGCGTAGACGATCTCCAGGTCCAGGTCGAAGGCGTTGATCATCCCCTGGTCCTGGCTGACGAACCCGGGAGCCCCCGCCAGGAACTCGCCCCGCTCGCCCGTCTGCGCCGTCCGGAACAGGTCGGTGTTGGCCTTCAGTCCCTCCAGGGTGGTGATCTCCGGGATCTCCTCCGCCAGGTAGGCGGGGACGTACCAGCCGATCACGCCCTCGTTGCCGTTGGGGCCGCCGTCCACGGCCGTGCCGTTGCCGTCGGGACCATAGAGCTCGAACAGGTCCTCGTGACCCCAGTTCTCCACGATCACGTCCATGACGCCCTGGTCGAGGGCCTGCCACGAGGGCTGCTCGTCCACGCGGACGAGCTGGACCTCGTAGCCCATCTCCTCGCGCAGGATGTTGGCCAGCACCTCGGCGCTCGCCTCGTAGCCCACCCAGCCGTTCACGGCGATCCGCACGGTGTTCGGGTCGCGGGCGATCTGGTCGGTGCGCACCGCGCAGGAGCTCACCATCACCAGGGCCAGCCCCGCCGCGAACAGCCGGAGCAGGGCACTCCTCCTCAGAAACCTAGGCACGGGGTGCCCTCCTTCCCTGCGTCACCCGGTCCAGGAACAGACCCAGGGACACGATCGCCAGACCCGAGGCGATACCCAGCCCCAGTTCGTTCTGGGCCAGGCCGAGCACCACGTCGTTGCCGAGCGCGCCCGCGCCGACCAGCGCGCCCATGACCACCATGGACAGCACCAGGATGATGCCCTGGTTGACCGCCAGCAGAAGGGAGCCGCGCGCCATGGGCAGCTCCACCTTCGTGAGCAGCTGCCACTTCGTCGAACCCTGCGACGTCGCTGCCTCGACGGTGCCCACTGGCACCCCCCGGATGCCGTCGTTCACCAGCCGGATCACCGGCGGCAGGGCGAAGATGACCGCGGCCGCCAGGGCGGGGACGGGCCCCAGCCCGAGCAGCGCCACCGCCGGGATCAGGTACACGAACGGTGGCAGGGTCTGCATGAAGTCGAGCACCGGCCGGAGCACCAGGGCGAACACGTCGCTGCGTGACATCAGGACGCCGACGACCACGCCCAGCGCGATGGTGACCACCGTGGCCACCAGCACCTGGGAGAGCGTGTCCATGGCGTTGTCCCACACGCCCAGCAGCCCGATCGCCAGGAAGCACAGGGCGGAGACCAGCGCGACCCGCTTCCCGGCGAAGATCAGCCCGAACGCGGCGGCGGCGAGCGTCACCAGCCACCACGGCGATCCGCTCAGCAGGTTGTCGAGCGGGCCCAGGATCCAGCTCTGCGTCCAGGATCCCAGTGCGGCGGCGGCCGGACCGATCGCGGACTCGATCGCCTTGTCGGCGGCGTTGACCGGGATGTCGAGCCGGATCGACAGGTCGCGCGGCCAGCCGCCCAGTCCGAAGAGGCGCCCCACGGCGGCGGCCGCGACCGCGACCGCGAGCATCCCGCCGAGGAGGGGCATCCTGTACCGTGGCTCGATCCTCGGGGTGTGCGCTCCGTGGCCGACCGCGCCGGTGACGCGGTCCATCGCGATCGCCAGCATGACGATCGCCAGGCCCGCCTGGAACGCCTGGCCCACGTTGATCTTGGAAAGGGCCTGGTAGATGGCGTCACCGAGGCCGCCCGCGCCGATCACCGACGCGATCACGACCATGGAGACCGCGAGCATGATGGTCTGGTTGACGCCCAGCAGGATGGTGCGCTTGGCCAGCGGCAGCTGCACCTTGGTGAGGATCTGGCCCGGGGTGGAGCCCAGCGAGGCGGCCGCCTCGATCGCGCCCTTGTTCACCTCGCGGATGCCCAGCGCGGTGATCCGCACGACCGGCGGGAGCGCGTAGACGGCCGTCACGACGGCGGCCGACGCGTTCCCGATGCCGAAGAGCAGCACGAACGGCAGCAGGTAGGCGAAGGCCGGCATGATCTGCATGAAGTCCAGCACCGGGCGGATGGCCCGGTAGAAGCCCTCGCTCCGCCCGGCGAGGATGCCGAGCGGGATGCCGAACAGCAGGGCGATGAACACCGAGGTGATGATGAGCGACAGCGTCGTCATCGACTCGTTCCACAGCCCCGTCAGCGCGAACACCGCGAAGGTCGCCAGGACCAGCAGGGCCACCCGCCACCCGGCGACCCGCCAGGACGCGACCACCCCGATGACGGTCACGCCGAGCCAGGTGAGCCCGTTCAGGAACTGGTTGATCAGCACGACGGCCGACCCCAGCCCCACCGAGATGTAGTTGAAGAAGTAGAGGAACAGCGGGCTGTCGTTGCGGTTCGCGACGATCCAGGCGTAGACCCCGTCGAGCCAGGCCATGAAACCGTTGCCGATGGCACCGGGGAAGCCGCTGGCCCAGGGGGGCGAGCCCGCCAGACGGGTCAGCTGGTAGCCGACGACGAGGACCACGACCACCAGCAGGGCCTGGAACCAGCTCCTGCGCAGGAGGCCTTCGTCACCCCCCGCGCCACGCGTGCCGGAGTCCGTGGCTCCGGCGGGTTCGGTCACCGTGGCCATGTCACCCACCGTTCCCCGTCGCGTCGGCGCCGCCGTGGTCGACGGCGTCGTCGGAGATCTCCTCCACCGCCTCCTCGACCATCGCGTCGACCTGTTCGGCGCCCTCCAACTGGTCCTCGGCGATGGCGCGCAGCACGTCGTCGCGGCCCACGTAGCCGAGGAGGGTGTCGCCCTCCACGACCCGGACCGGCGCGGTGCTCGCGGCGAGCATCGGCAGGACCTCCGCGAGGACGGTGCCGGGCTCGGTGGTCGGGCCGTCGGTGCGCTCGTCCGGGTAGGCGTCGCGGACCAGCCACCGGGCGGTGAGCACGGTGGTGCGGGCGACGTCGGAGGTGAAGTCCGCGACGTAGGAGTTGACCGGCCGACCGACGACCTCCTCCGGGGTGCCCACCTGGACGAGCTCGCCGTCGCGCATGATCGCGATGCGGTCGCCCAGCTTGAGGGCCTCCTGGAGGTCGTGGGTGATGAAGACCGAGGTCTTGTTCAGCTCCTGCTGGAGCCGGATGACCTCGTTCTGCATGTCGCGGCGGATGAGCGGGTCCAGGGCGCTGAACGGCTCGTCGAACAGCAGCACCTGCGGGTCGACGGCCAGGGCGCGGGCCAGGCCCACGCGCTGCTGCATGCCGCCGGAGAGCTCGCCGGGGCGGGACCTCTCGTACCCGGACAGCCCCACCATCTCGATCATCTCCTGGGCCCGTTCGTAGCGTTCGGCGCGCGGCATCCCGCGCACCTCCAGGCCGTAGGCGACGTTGTCGATGATCCTGCGGTTCGGCAGCAGGCCGAAGTGCTGGAAGACCATCGCCATCTTGTGGCGGCGCAGCTCGCGCAGGCGCTGTTCGGTGGCGTCCCCGATGTCCTCGCCGTCGAGCAGGACCGACCCCGAGGTGGGCTCGATCAGGCGGGTGAGGCAGCGGATGAGCGTCGACTTGCCGGACCCGGACAGGCCCATGACCACGAACGTCTCGCCGGGGCGCACGTCGAAGGACACGTCGCGCACCGCGACGGTGCAGCCGGTCTCCTCCTTGATGCGGTCGCGGTCGGCCCGCTCCAGTTCGGTGCCGATGACGTCGTCGGCGTTCTTCCCGAAGATCTTCCACAGGTTGCGGACGGAGAAGGTGACGTCGGTGGGGCCGGTCGCGGGGGCCGCTTCGGCGGCCGGGGCGCTCATCGGGCCTCCCCCTCGGTGGCGGCCCGATCCTCGCGGATGAGGTCGGCGGCGCGCTCACCGAGGGCGAGCACCATCACCATGGGGTTGGGGGTGGGCAGGGTCGGGAACACCGAGGCGTCCGCGACCCGCAGGCCGCGCAGCCCGCGCACCCTCAGGCGGGGGTCGACCACGGCGTGCTCGTCGTCGGCGGCGCCCATCCGGCACGTGCCCGCCGGGTGGTACACGGTGTGCGCGGCGCGACGGCCGTACTCGGACAGCTCCTCGTCCGTCCGGACCTGCGGGCCGGGGGCGACCTCGCGCTTGATCCAGGAGCGGAACGGCTCGGTCGCGGCGACGTCGCGGGCGATCTTCAGCCCGTCCACGATGGTCTTCTCGTCGTACCCGTCGGGGTCGGTGAAGTACCGGAAGTCCAGGGCGGGCTTGGCGGCCGGGTCGGCGCTGGTGAGGTAGAGCTTGCCGCGCGAGCGCGAGCGCGGGATGTTCGGGGTCATGCAGACCGCCCAGCCGTCCTCGGGCGAGTCGTAGCCCAGCCGCTTCGTGTTGTCGTCGAAGGGGATCTGGTAGATGTGGAACATCAGATCGGGGCGGGGATCGTCGTCGCCGCCGCCCCCCCGCCGCACGAACAGCGCCGCGTCGGAGTGCATCACGGTGTTCTCGGGGACCCGCTTCGTGGTCTCCCACATGATGATCGACTCCGGGTGGTCCTGGAGGTTCTCCCCCACGCCGGGCAGGTGGTGCCGGCTCTCGATGCCGAGCGCGCCCAGTTCCTCGGCGTTCCCGACACCGGACAGCATGAGCAGGCGGGGGCTGTCCACGGCGCCCGCCGCGACGATGACCTCCTGTCGGGCGTTGACGGTGATCCGCTCGCCGTCCTTCGTGGTGGCGCTGACGCCGGTGGCGCGGTCCCCGTCGAACAGGACCCTGCCGACCCACGTCTCCAGGAGCACGGTGAGGTTCTCCCGCACGTCCATGACGGGGTGCAGGTAGGCCACCGAGGCCGAGGAACGGTAGCCGGTGTAGGGGTCGTAGGCGATGGACAGGAACCCGGCGCCGTCGGAGAAGCCGCCGCCGTGGGAGGTCAGGGCGTTGAAGTCCTCGACGACCGGGACGTCCGCCGCCTGGGAGGCCGAGGACACCCAGTCCTTGACCATCGTGTTCCGGTCCTTCTCCGCGATGGGGACGATGTTGCACTTGATGCGGTCGGCGTAGGACTGCACGGTGGCGTTGTCCCAGCCCTCGGCGCCCGCCGCCACCCAGTCGTCCAGGTCCTGGGCGAAGGGCCGGAAGCTGATGAGCGTGTTGTGCGAGGAGCAGCCGCCCAGCACCCGGGCGCGCGAGTGCAGGATGTGCGAGTTGCCGTGGGGCTGCTCGGTGGTGGTGTACCCGTAGTCGAGTTCACTGTCGAGGACGCTCAGCCAGTCGCGGAGCCGGAGCACGTGCTCCAGGTCGCGGTCGTCCGGCCCGCCCTCGATGACGCAGACGGTGGTGCCGGGGTCCTCGGTGAGCCGGTTGGCGATCACCGACCCCGCCGTTCCTCCGCCGACGATGACGTAGTCGTAGGTGGTTTCGTTCGTGGACACGGGCCGAATCCTCTCGTTCGTGTGGCTCAGGGGGATGCCGGGGGAAACCGACCTGTGTGTACTCGGTCTGGCTCGCGGTGCCACGGCGTTCGCGGCACTGGGTGAGGAGGGCACCCGCCGACACGGAGGACGGAACCGCGTCGGCGGGTGGCCTGCGGGTCCGGGCGTTCCCGACGCCCGGACCCCGGGGAACGGTGCGCCTAGCCGAACCAGCGCTGGGGCTCGGGCGACAGGTTCCGGTAGACGTGCTTGGCCTCGCGGTACTCGTCGAGTCCGGCCAGGCCGAGCTCGCGGCCGACGCCGCTGCGGCCGAAGCCGCCCCACTCGGCGCCGGGGAAGTAGGGGCCGTAGTCGTTGATCCACACCGTGCCGTGGCGCAGGGCCGCGGCCACGCGCTCGCCACGGGCGGTGTCGTCGGTCCACACGCCGCCGGAGAGCCCGTAGTCGGTGTCGTTGCCGAGCTCGATCGCCTGGGCCTCGGTCTCGAACCGCTCGACGGTCACGACGGGGCCGAACACCTCGGTCTGGACGATGTCCATGGAGCGGTCGCAGTCCACGAACACGGTGGGCCGGTAGAAGTAGCCGTCCCGGAGGTCGGCGTCCTCGGGGCGCCGGCCGCCCGCGATGATCCGGGCGCCCTCCTCGACGCCGCGCGCCACTGCCTTCTCGACCTTCGCGCGGTGCTCGGCGGAGACCAGGGGGCCACAGCGCACGCCCTCGTTCTGGCCCCGGCCGATGCGGATGGCCTCGGCCCGGCGGGCGAGTTCGGTGGTGAAGGCGTCGTGGATGTCGTTGTGCACGATGAGCCGCGCACCGGCCGAGCACACCTGGCCGGAGTGGAAGAATGCGGCGCTGAGCGCGTAGTCCACGGCGGTGTCCAGGTCGACGTCGGGGAAGATGATGTTGGGGTTCTTGCCGCCCAGTTCCAGGGCGATCTTCTTGACCGTCTCGGCGGCCGACGCCATGATCCGGCGCCCGGTGACGAGGCCTCCGGTGAAGGAGACGAGGTCGACGTCGGGGTGTTCGGAGAGGGGGGCTCCGGCGTCGGGGCCGCTGCCCAGGACGAGGTTGACCACACCGGCGGGGACGCCCGCCTCGGTGGTGAGCTCGACCAGCTTGGCGGTGGTCACCGGGGTGACCTCGCTGGGCTTGACGACCATGGTGTTGCCCGCCGCGATGGCCGGGGCCATCTTCCAGGCGAGCTGGAGCAGCGGGTAGTTCCAGGGCGTGATCATGCCGCAGACGCCGACGGGCTCGTACACGACCTTGCTGTGGACGCCCTCGGGGGCGGACACGAGGCGTCCCGCGTCCTTGTCGGCGAGCCCGGCGTAGTAGCGGAAGACGTTGGTGACGTCGTCGACGTCGATCCCGCCCTCCTCGATGGTCTTGCCGGTGTCCAGCGACTCCATGACCGCGATCTCCTCGCGGTCGCGCTGGAGCAGGTCGGCGATCCGTTCGAGGACGCGGCCCCGCTCGTCGGCGGAGGTGCGGCGCCACTCGCCGTGGTCGAAGGCGCGTCGCGCGGCGGCGATGGCGGCTTCGGTGTCGTCCCTGCCGCCCTCGCTGACGATGGTCAGCACGGAGGCGTCGGCCGGGTCCAGGATCTCCCGGACGCGTCCGTTGCGGGCCGCTCTCCACTCGCCGTCGATGTACAGGCTGGTGGCGGAGGACGCTCCGGGTTCGGACAGGTACGGCACGGTCGGCAGGGTTACATGGGTCTGGTTCACGGACCCTCTCTGCCCAGGATCGCTAGTCACAAACAGCCTCGTCTCGTAGGTCACATACGCCACAACGTTCCCATAACCCCCACTGATCAGGGCAGACAGCGCGTTACGGGACGTCTCGGCCGTGGCTCATATCACCAGCCCACCTGGACAGACCTATGCCCCGGCCCTCCCCTCGGACGGGTGGACACACCACCCTGGGGAAGACCGGGACGAGTTCTTTGACGTGCGTTTGTGTGGAACTCGGATGGTTCCGGACGTTCGGCGCGGGGCCGGGTTCAGGCGGCGGCCTCGTCGGTCACGCGGAGGATGGCCTCGACCGCGACGTCGGGCTGGTCCACGTGGATGTAGTGCCCGCTCTCCTCGGCGGTGCTGAGCCGACTGCGGTCGGAGAGCGCCAGCCACTGCTCCTGGCCCTCGGTCCACACCCGCTCCAGGTCGTCGCCGTACTCCGCGATCTCACCGAGGTAGCGGACCCCGTGCTGGATGACCTCCACCGGGATGTCACCGGCCGGGCGGACCTCCGGGTCGCTGTCGATCACGATGCCCTCCGGGTTCTCACCCTGGAAGATGGCCAGGTTCTGCGCCCGCACCTCGGCGCCCTCCCCGGTGGCCGACTCCGGGATCACGCCGGTGATGTCGTCGATCATCGTCGGGGACGTGGCGTCCAGCAGCACCAGCCCGCTGACGCGGTCCTGGTGGTCGGGGGCGTAGCGCGCGGCGATCAGGCCGCCCAGTGAGTGACCGGCCAGGACCACGGGACCGTCACCGGCGACGTCCTCCAGGACGGCGGTCAGCGTCACCCCGGCGTCGTCGATGCTCTGCTGCCCCTCGGGCTGGTCGCTCTCCCCCTCGCCGAGCCGGTCGTAGGAGCAGACCCGCTCGTCCTCGGCCAGGGTCTCCTGCACGTCGGCCAGGGTGTCCAGGCCGTCACCCATCCCGGCCATCAGCACGATGACCGGCCTGCCGTCCGAGGGCGTGCCGGAGCAGGAGACCTGGACGGAGGCGCCGTCGACGTCCAGCGTCTTGGTCCCGGTGAACAGCTGCCCCTCGGTGAGCACCTCGTTGGCGGCGTCCTCCAGGTCCGACTGCACCTCGTCGGCGGCCGACCCCAGTTCGGTGCCCACCTCGGAGAGCACGCCGCACCCGACCAGACCGGGGACCGCCGCGGCGCAGCACAGGGCGGTCAGGGCGGTCGTCCGGAAGGAGCGGAACATGGGGTGCCTCCAGGCAGCGGGTCCGGCCGCGCGGTGCGGCCGGAAGGGGACGTCGGTATGAGGAGAACGCTACGGAAACCGGAGCTCCGGGTCGTCACCGCTGAGTGGACACCCGCACGTAGCTCGCATGGGGGACAAAGGGCGCGTCGCCGTGGCTCCGCGCGACTACACTGCGTCCGTGACCTGGTTCCGACGTCTCCCCCTCCTGTGGCGGCGGCTCGACGTCACCGTTCGAGACCTGCCCCTGGCACTCCTCCTCCTGTCCGTCTCCTGCGTCCCCGACCTGCACGGATACGGCACCCAGGTCGGCGGTGTGCCGGACCGCCCCCTCGACGCCCTGGGCGTGGTCGCGCTCGCCCTCCAGTGCCTGCCCCTGGCCGGTCGACGGCGGTGGCCCGCGCTGACCCTGGCTCTGGTGGCGGTCGGCTTCGCCCTCGACCAGCTGAGCGGCTACCACCTGATCGCCGGGACCGCGATGCCCATCGCGCTCATGAGCGCGGGCGTCCACCTCGACCGGTACCGGCGCACCACCCTGCTGGCGGGCACGGTGGGGTTCGTGGCGCTGGCCTTGGCCCTGACCCGGCTGGGCGAGGGGGAGACCCCGGCCGAGTGGGTCATCTTCTACTTCGCGCACGGCCTGGCCTGGGGGATCGGCTCGTGGGTGCGGTCGACCCGGGTGGCCGAGGCCGAGCGGCGCCGCCGTCTCGCGGCCGACACCCTGGCCGCCGAACGCGCCCGCATCGCGCGGGAACTCCACGACGTCGTCACCCACCACGTCACCGCGATGGTCGTGCAGACCGAGGCCGCGCGCTACCTGACCGCCGCGCCCGAACACCTCGACCGGACCCTGGGCACGGTCACCGACACCGGCCGCCAGGCCATCACCGACCTGCGGCAGCTCCTGGACGTGCTCGACCCCGCCAACCCCGCGCCCGCCAACGACGAAGGGATGCTCGACGTGGTGGAACGGACCCGCCGGGCCGGGCAGCCCGTGGTGTTCAGCGAGGAGGGCGCCCCGGCCGAGGCCGGGAACGGCGCCGAACTCGTCGCGCACCGGGTCGTGCGCGAGGCGCTGACCAACGCCCTCAAGTACGCGCACGGGAGCCCCACCACGGTGCGCGTGCGTCACCGTCCCGAGGAGATCACAGTGAACGTCGACACCGAGCGCCCCGGACCCCCCGGGGTCTCCCCCGGCGGCAGCGGACGGGGCCTGGTCGGGCTGCGCGAGCGCGTCGAGGTCATGGGCGGCGAGTTCTCCGCCGGACCCCGCGGTGAGGGGTTCACCGTGCACGCCCGCATCCCCGCGCGGCCATGAGCATCCGGGTGCTGGTCTGCGACGACCAGGTACTGATCCGCACGGGGCTGGTGACGATCATCGGCGTGCAGCCGGACATGGAGGTCGTCGGTGAGTGCGGTGACGGCCGCGCCGCCGTGGAGCTCGCGGGGCGCCTGCGGCCGGACGTCGTGGTGATGGACGTGCGGATGCCCGAGCTCGACGGGATCGAGGCGACCCGGCTGCTGGCCGGATCGGAGGTGGAGCACCCGGTGAAGGTCCTGGTGGTCACCACGTTCAGCCTCGACGAGTACGTCTACGAGGCGCTGCGCGCGGGCGCGAGCGGGTTCCTGCTCAAGGACGCTCCCCCGGACCAGCTGCTGCACGGCATCCGCACCGTGGCCTCCGGCGCCGCGCTGCTGGACCCCGAGGTCACCCGCCAGCTGGTGGGCCGCTTCGCCGCCCGGATCCGGCCCACCCACGCCCCCGAGACGGACCTCCCCCTCACCCCCCGCGAACGGGAGGTGCTGGGGCTGATCGCCAACGGGCTCTCCAACGGCGAGATCGCCACGAGCCTGTTCATCAGCCAGGAGACCGTGAAGACGTTCGTCTCGCGCATCCTGACCAAACTCGACCTGCGCGACCGCGTCCAGGCGGTGGTGTACGCCTACCGGCACGGCCTGGTGGCGTAGGCGGGGAAGACATATCGGACGCCATCACGTACATTAGGTGTACCTAAGTCGGTTGGTCCGAGTCCCCCCGGGGACCGCTGACCGCACACCCCACCGAGGATCGTATGCAGCTGGAACAGGAACGTCGCGACGTCTGCCTGACCGCCCGCGCCATCGCCCAGCACCCCGGGACGGCGCCCGGCGAGGCCGGGACCGTCAGTGTCCGCAGCGGCGACCTGGTGGTCGTCACCCCGCACGGGGTGCCCCTGGACCAGATCCAGCCGATCGACTGCCCGGTGATGTCGCTGGACGACCGGATGCTGGAGGGTCGGCGCGACCCCGCCGCCGAGACCACGCTCCACATGGCGGTGCACCGCCACGCCGCCGAACAGGGCCGGGAGGCCCTCGCCGTGGTCAACGCGTTCACCGCGGACACCGTCGCGGTCTCCTCGGTGTTCCCCGAGCTTCCCCCGATCCACCACCGCGCCGCCGGTCTGGGCGGCGCCGTCAGCGTGACCCCGTACATGCCCTACGGCACCGGCGACATCGCCGACCAGGCGGTCAAGGCCCTCAAGGGCCGCGACGCCGCCCTGCTCGCCAACCACGGCGGACTGGCCCTCGGGCGCGGCCTGGAGCAGGCCCTGGCGAACTTCCGGCTGCTCGACTGGCTCTGTGCCGCCTACCTGCGCGCCCGCCAGGTCGGAGAGCCCCGCGTCCTGAGCGAGGACGAGCTCGCCGAGGCCCGCCAGCGCGACACCCACGGCTGGGCGGGCCCCGACCCCTTCCTGTAGGCCACCGGGCGTCGTCGAGCTGCTCGTCGGGCTGGGGAGGGGCGACACGGGTGGCCGGATCCGGCCATGCGTCATCCGGGTACGGATACTCAGGTGTACGGCATGCTCGGACCCGAGAATGGTGCCGACCACCCAGCCCGCACGGCAGGAGGCCCCCATGCGCTGTAGCTACATCCGGCTCCTCGTGAACGACTACGAGGCCTGCTTCCGTTTCTACGCCGACGTCCTCAAGCTCCCCGTCCTGTGGGGCGACGAGGTGAGCCGCTACGCCGAGTTCGACGTGCGCTCCGGGACGCGACTGGCCCTCAACCAGCGCGAGGTGATGGCCGAGGCCCTGGAGACGGACACCGCCGATCCCGCCCTCCCCCACCAGGACCGGCTCGCGGTGATCTTCGAGGTGGACGACGTGGACGAGACGGCCGCCGGACTGGTGGCGAGCGGCGCCCGCCTCGTGATGGAGCCCCGCGACTGGACGGCGTGGGGCATCCGCGCCGCGCACTTCCGCGACCCGGACGGCTACCTGCTGGAGGTCAACAGCCCCCTGGTCCCGCTGGTCTGACTCAGGCCGCGACGTGCTCCGCGAGCAGTCGGTTGACCCGGTCGGCGCGTTCCACACCGAGCAGGTGCGCGGCGCCGGGGACCACCTCGAACCGCGCCTGGGAGATCCCGTCGGCCAGGCGCCGCCCGTGCCCCGGGGGCAGCAGGGGATCGTGCGCGGCGGAGGCGACCAGGGTCGGCACACGCACGCCGGAGACCAGGTTGCGCTGGTCCATGGCGGCCAGGGCGTCGCAGATCGAGGCGTAGGCGTGCGGGTCGACGGAGCCGAAGTCCTCCGTGAACCGGGCCGCCACCTCCGGGCGGTCGTCGGTCAGGTCGGGGGTGAACCAGGGCAGGACCACCTCGGCGGTCACCGCGTCCATGCCGCCCTCGCGGACCTGGGAGGCGATCCGGTCCCAGCGGTGCGTGGGCGGGGTCCGGGACGTTCCGGCCAGGAGCACCAGCCGCTCCAGCGTGCGCGGCGAGTTGGCGGCGATCCACAGCAGGAGGGCGCCGCCAAGGCCGCCGCCGACCGCCGAGACCCGCGTGAACCCCCGGTCCTCCAGGAGTCCGAGGACGTCCAGCGCCAGGTCCTCGACCGTGTAGGGGCCCTCGGGCGCTGGTGAGAAGCCGTGGCCCCGGTGGTTGATCCGCAGCACCTGGCGGTTCCGGGTGAGCTCGGGCATCTGGGGTTCCCAGACCGACATCTTCGTACCGAACGGCGGAACGAGGAGCACGACGGGCGCGTGCCTGGGGCCGTCGAGCCGGTACTGGAGCGGAATCAGGGCCATGGAACCTCCGGGTCGCCAGACCGCCAGGCTATCCGCAGAGCTTTCAAGGAAGCCAGAAAACCCGGTCATGCCCGGTACATGGAGGACAGTGGCTGACCGCCTCGCTCCCTAGGGTCGAGACATCCGAACGGACCGACGTAGGAGTTTCCATGGGCGCGACGAACAACCAGGTCAACGCCGAGCGTGAGTCGCTGCTGACCTTCCTGGCCCAGCAGCGCGCGTTCCTGCTCACCACCCTCCGGGGGTTGGACCAGGAGGAGGCCACCCGGCGCACCACCAGGAGCGAGCTGTGTCTGGCCGGGATCGTCAAGCACGTGACCCAGATGGAGGAGGGGTGGGTCAGGTTCATCGAGGAGGGCCCGCAGGAGGTCGACTACGAGTCCCAGGAGACCCTGGACCATCACGAGAACAGCTTCCGGCTGATCGGTGAGGAGACCCTGGAGGGGACGCTCGCCGCCTACGAGCGGCAGGCCGAGGCGACCGACGCGTACGTCCGCGGCCTGCCGGACCTGGAGGTCAGCCAGAAGCTCCCGGCCGCGCCGTGGTTCCCGGAGGACACGTCCTGGACCGCCCGTGACGTGGTCATCCACCTGATCCGCGAGACCGCGCAGCACTGCGGGCACGCCGACATCATCCGGGAGTCCCTCGACGGCCAGAAGACGATGGGCTGACCGACACCACCCTCGGTAGTGCGCGCGCCACCCTCCGCATGCGGGACGATGGGCCCCGACCCCATCCCGAGCGGCGAGGAGCGCGGAGTGAGCCCGACCTGGATCGACATCGACGACGAGGCCCTGCGGGAGGCCATGCGTTTCTCGGGCGCGCGCACCAGGGACGACGCGGTCAACCTGGCACTGCGCGTGTACGCGGCGCGCCACCGGAGCCGCACGGAGGCCTCGGGGGAGCGCCGCCGGACCGAGCCGGGGAACCCCCGGAGCCAGCGGTCGTGAAACGACGACGGGGACGTTTCCACTGAACAGTGGAAACGTCCCCGTCTACGAGGTGGCGAGGGTCGCCTCCGCATCCCCCCTCAAAGTACGGAGGCAACCCTCGCTCTGGGAAGCGGCCTGCGACTCCTCCCCCCTGGAGTCGCGGCCTGAAGGTCTGCCACGTGGAAGCGATCTTGTCGTTCCGCGTTGATAGAGACACTACCCACCACACCCACGAATAACAACCCTGTGTCACGAGAAACTACTTAAAGTGATCGTCATTCCTGGGCCGTGGCCCGGCCAAGCGGGGTGTGGGCATCGTCAACACGGGGTCATGAGTGGGCGCTCCGAGGGCGGACATAGCCTGGTCGGGTGAGATCTCCGCTCTTCAGCCCACGCTGGCTCGGTCTGCACCTGCTGGCCGTCCTGGTGGTCGCCGTGTGCGTCGCGGGCACCTACTGGCAGGGCACCAGTGCCTTCGAGCCCGACCGCGACGTCATCACCAACCCGGTCGAGGACCTGGCCGACGCCATCCCCGTCTCCGACCTCGGTGAACCCGGCGAGTTCCTGCATCCCAACCTCACGACCAACACGGCGGTCGAGGTGTCCGGGCGCTACGACGCCGAGGCGCAGCTCCTCGTGCCCCGACGCCTGGACGGGGTCGACGGGTACGTGCTGGTCCTCCCCCTCGTCACCGAGGACGGGGCGGCCATGACCGTGAGCCGCGGCTGGACGGAGGACGGCACCGGGCTCCCGGCCGTCCCCGAGGGGGACGTCACCGTCACCGGGTGGCTCCAGCCGCCCCAGGACGCCGCGGAGGGGTTCGTCCCGATGGGCTCCCCCGAGGTCGGGACGGTCGAGCGGATCGCCCCGTCAGTGCTGGTCGGTGAGTGGGACCACCGCCTCTACGCGGCCTACGTCACCCTGCCCGAGAGTGAGCCCGCCGTCGACGGGCTCACACCGGTGCCTCCGCCCGAGCCGCCCACGGAGTTCACGGTCAACTGGCGCAGCCTCAGCTACGCCGTGCAGTGGGCCATGTTCGGGGTCTCCGCCGTGATCTTCTGGATCATCCTCGTGCGCCGTGAACTGGCGGAGGGATCCCGGGAGGATCAGCCCGTGGCGGCGGGTTCCTGAGGCTGGTCGGCGGCGATCTCCTTCGCCTGCTCGGACCGGACCACGCGGTGCTCGACCACGAAGCCCAGGACCGGGACGGTGCCCGCGAGCACGACGCCCAGGGTGCGGCCCGCCCCCCAGCGGCGGTCCAGGGACACCCACAGGACGACCAGCACGTAGGCCATGTAGATGTAGCCGTGCGGCATGACGACGTAGAGCATCAGCGGCGACTCGGGGCCGAACCAGTGCTCCCACCCCTCGGGGGCGCCGACCAGGTGGAACATCGAGTCCTCGCCCACCAGGTACTTCGCGGGCATGGCCAGGAAGGTCAGACCCAACAGGAAGACTCCCGTGATGTACGCGAGCACCCGGTACAACGCGAACGACACACGCCTCTTGTCCACTGCGACTTCACCCATTCAACGACTGCGCCCCGAGGAGGGTCGGGTCCCCTCCATCGAGGCTAAGCGGTGTCCGGCACGGCGGGCCCCTGGGGTGGTCATGCTCGGAGAATCTCACATTTCCGCAGGTCGAAGCGGCTACCCGGGGTCCCGCCGGGAGACCCGGGTGGGGCTGCTCCACCGGCCGTCGGACCTGGCGGTCCAGGCCTTGGGGATCATCCGCAGGGCCAGGTAGGAGTCCACGATCCGGATCGGGAAGAAGAACAGCCCGTAGAACAGGTACGAGGGCCGCCGCCGCACCATGGTCATGACGCAGGTGAGCACGTAGTCCGGCACGAGCAGGCCGATGGCCAGGGCCGTCAGTGGCAGGAACGCCGTGACCGCCGTGAACCCCTCGGAGAGGAACGGCACCCCGGTCAGCGCCTCCCCGGCGAACGTGCCCAGGAGCACGAACAGCGCGATCGCCACGGTCACCAGGAACAGCGCCGAGACCAGCACGACCTCGACGATGTACAGGGCCAGGGCCACCCAGAAGAAACTCGGCCAGACCCTGTGCCGCCGCACCGTCTGCCAGAAGCCGAGGGTCCAACGACCCACCTGCTTGCGGTAGTCCCGGAACGTGAACGGATCCTGGCTGTAGGCCTTGGTGTCCGGCCGCATGGAGACCCGCCCGAGGCGCTTGTGGTGCACCTCGAAGGTCATGTTGAAGTCCTCGATCACCAGCCCCGGGGGGTTGACGGTGATCTCCCTCAGCGCCCGGCTGCGGTACACGCTCGCGAACCCCGGCACGATGAAGGCCACGTTGGTGCGCTTCCAGGTCTGCCCGAAACGCATGAGGTACTGGAGCATGAAGTACAGGCGGTCCCGGTAGGCCGAGATGACCCGTCCGACCAGGCCCCGCTCCGCGGGCTTCCACTCCGAGACGACGAAGCCCGCGACGGCCGCCACCTCCGGGTCCCTGAGCTGCCGTCTGGCACCCTCGACGTACCCCGGGTCGAGCTCCGTGTCCGCGTCCAGGATCAGTACACCGTCGTAGTTCTCGGTCAGCGAGAACTCCTCGATGACCGCCTCGATGGCCCCCGCCTTGCCCCGGTTGGTGAGGAGTTCGAGGACGTTCACGCCGGTCCGCGCCGCGATGTCGGCGGTCGCGTCCCCGGACGAGTCGGAGACGACGTAGACGTCCCAGCGGTCGAACAGGCCCAGGGCGGAGGAGATCGCGGCGCCGATCACCGGCTCCTCGTTGTGGGCCGGGATGATGACGGCGAGGGTGGCGTCCCCGGGGGTCTCCGCCACCAGCGGGCCGCCGCCCGGGGTCACGGTGTCGACCGTTCCCCCCTCGGCGGACCCGGCCGTCTCGCCGCCGGTCAGCGCCTCGGCGTTCCCGGGGCCGCCCGCGCCGACGAGGAGGGGTCGCCGTTCACGGTTCCCGGCGACGCTCGCGCGCCGGCCCTCGGGGCGTCGGCGCAGCGCCGCGCGCGCCCCGTCCTCGGCCAGCCTGAGCAGGCCGACCACGGTCCACAGCAGCAGGTTCAGGCCGAAGGCCATCCACAGGAAGACGTACCCGAGGGCGCCGAGTCCGGCGGCCGCGGCCATGGACGACGCGAAGTCGAACCAGTAGACGAAGAGGGCGACGGCCAGCACCAGGGCGATGAGCCCGGTGAGCAGCCCACCGATGAAACGCACGATACGCACAGCCCTGGGACCCTTCGAATGTCCTCGGTTTCGGACCGACATGAAACCACAAAGTCGGCGTTGGGTTGACGCCTTACGCGGACGACGGGTTCACCCGGGTTCGCGTCCTATGTAGGCCACGCAAATCGTATACATGGGCTTGCGTGAGGTGGTACCCATTAGAAGATATTTGCGACGAGGTGCCCGGGGGTGACCGCCACCCCCGGTTGAGGGGACGCATGGGGTTTCGGTAAATCCCCGTCGTCCGTCCGACGAGCTAAGGAGAACGCCCGGCGTGATCGGCGAGCCACGATCCCCCGCGCCAGATCCCGCGCACGGCGACCCGGGATCCGCCCCCGGAGGGACCGCCCTGACCAGTGACGACGACGCGCGCGTGCGCGTGGCCGTCCACCAGCCGCACTACTGGCCCTGGCTGGGGCTGATCGACAAGATCGACCGTTCCGACCGTTTCATCATGCTTGACACGGTTCAGTTCGAACGTCGGGGTTGGCAGAACCGAAACTACGTCGCGGGGCACGGTGATCCTGTGCTGCTTACCGTGCCCGTCGCCCAAGGGAGCCGCGACGAGCTCATCCGCGACAAGAAAATAGACAAATCACAGAAATGGCGCAGCAAGCACTTCAGAGCACTCTCTGAACACTGTTACCGCAAGGCACCCTTCTGGGCCGATTACCGGGAGGAAATCGCCCGACTCTACGAAACGGAGTGGGACGACCTCGCGGACCTCGCCATCGCCACCACGCGCCTGCTGACACGCGGATTCGGCATCGACACACCCGTCCTGCGCGCGAGCGAGCTCGGGGACTTCCCCGGGCACAAGAGCGAGCTGTTGGCCCAGATCTGCGCCAAGGCGGGAGCGGACACCCTGCTCTCGGGCGACGGCGCGCGGGGCTACCTGGACCCCGCGGTCCTGGGCCGCTACGGAGTCGCCGTCGAGTGGCAGGAGTTCCGCCATCCGGTGTACCGGCAGCACACGCGCGGCCCCTCCGACGACTTCGTGCCGCGCCTGTCGGCGATCGACCTCCTGCTCAACGCCGGACCGGACGCGCTGGGCGTGCTCCGTCAGGCGCGAGCCCGCGACTGACACCGATCAGCGAGCGCGGGCACCGTCCACCCGAGCCAGCGGGCGCGGTGGGCCCGGCGGCCCGGGCGGCGACAGATCGCCCCACTTCGGCAAAGAACGGGAAACCCGCATGACGACGGACTGGTCCCAGGAGCGCCTCCTGGTCTACTCCCCCCACCCCGACGACGAGACCCTCGGCTGCGGCGGCCTGATGCACAAGGCCAAGCGCGCGGGCGCGGAGGTCTTCGTGCAGTTCCTGACGGTCGGCGACACCGCCGACCAGTCACCGAAGGGCTTCTCCACGGCCGAGGAGCGCCACACCGAGATCAAGAAGGTCGCGGAGCACTTCCGCTGGGACGACTGGCACATGGCGCTGCCCGGCGACGAGCACCACCTGCGGCTGGACACGCTCCCCCGGGTGGACCTGACGCGGCTGATCGAGCGGGAGAGCCCGCTCTCGATCGCGCTCCTGCGGCCCACCGTGGTGCTCGTGCCGCACCGCACGAGCTACAACCAGGACCACCAGGCCGTGGCGGAGGCGGTGCACACCGCCCTGCGCCCCTCGAACACCGGTCTGCGCCACCACCCCGCCCTGGTGCTCTCCTACGAGGAGGCCGCCGACCAGTGGCGGTCCGAGCCCGTGGACTCCCCCAACCTCATCGTCGAGCTCTCCGACGCGGACCTGGAGGCCAAGCTCCAGGCCATGGAGCTGTACGGCTCCCAGAGCCACGAGCACCCCCACACGCGTTCGGAACTCACCCTGCGCAGCCTCGCGGTCCTCCGGGGCATGCAGGCCGGGGTGGCCCTGGGAGAGGGCTACCACGTCCTGCGGCACCTGGCCTGACCGGACGCACGGCGCGAACTCACCGCTCCCCCACCCGTCACACGAAACCCACCCCCCGTGAAGTGCGGAACGCCCGCACCACCCGTAGTGGAGGGAAAACCATGAAGGCCGTCATCACCGGTGGAGCCGGGTTCATCGGCTCCCACCTGTGCGACCACCTGGTCGCCCGGGGACACGAGGTCACCGTCCTGGACGACCTCTCGACAGGGTCGCTGTCCAACCTGTCCCAGTTGAAGGGTTCTCCCGCCTTCCGGTTCGTCCAGGGGGACATCCTCGACCGGGACCTGGTGGACCGGCTCGTCTCGGAGGCGGACACCGTGTTCCACCTGGCCGCCGCCGTGGGCGTCTACAACATCGTCGACAACCCGCTCCGCTCGCTGCGGATCAACCTGCACGGCACCGAGAACGTCGTGGAGGCCGCGGTCCGGCACCGCGTCCCGTACATGGTCGCCTCGACCAGCGAGGTCTACGGCAAGAACGACGCGGACGGCATCAGGGAGGACGCCGACCGGATCTACGGCTCGGCCACCAAGAGCCGCTGGTCCTACGCCGCCGCCAAGGGGCTGGACGAGCTGGTCGCCTACGTCCACGGCGCGGAGTCCGGCGTGCCCTGCGTCATCACCCGCTTCTTCAACGTGGTGGGCCCACGGCAGACCGGCAGATACGGGATGGTCGTGCCCCGGTTCGTCGACCAGGCGCTGTCCGGCGAGCCCGTCACCGTCTACGGGACGGGCGACCAGCGCCGCTGCTTCGGTTCGGTGTTCGACGTGGTGCCCGCGATGACCCGGCTGATGGACACCCCCGAGGCCCACAACCAGGCGGTCAACCTGGGCGGGCACGAGGAGGTGTCGATCCGGGGCCTGGCCGACCGGGTCGTGGGCCTGACCGGCTCGGGCAGCGCGGTCACCTACATGGAGTACGAGGAGGCCTACGGCGAGGGCTACGAGGACATGCAGCGCCGGTACCCGGACACCTCGCTGGCCCGGCGGCTGATCGGTTACGAGCCCACGCGCGACCTCGACGCCATCATCGGGTCCATCATCGAGCACCGCCGCTCGGACCGACCGGTCCCGGCACCCGCCCCGGCCTAGGGGCGCGCCAGCGGGACCGCGGTCCCGCGACGGCCGCGACAACCACTGACGGGAGGTCGTCCCCCGGGTGCCCCGCCGCCCGGCCCCTCCCGTCCGTCTCTCCTCCGTGCGGGGACGGGTCCCGACGGAGGTCGCGACGACGCCGACGAGGCCCCGCCCCCGCCTCACGGAGAACAGCGCGACTCCGGCGGCGCGCTCACGGCAGGAGCACGGTCGCCACCACGACCAGGGTCAGGACGAGGACGCCCGCGCTGAGCAGGACCATCGCCCACGGGCGGGCCACACTCAGCGGCGCCCGCCCCGTCCCCGGTTCCCGGAGCCCGTACTCGGTGCGCCGCCACCGCAGCCACAGGTGCAGCCCGAGGCCGGTGCCCAGCAGCAGGGTGAAGGCCATGACGGCCGCCCGGAGCGCGGGCGCCACCTCCGGGACGACGCCGGAGGCGGGGTCGAGCGGCCCCCGCAGGTAGACCAGGCCCACCACGGCGAGCAGGATGAGCGCCCGCTGCCAGGACAGCAGGGTGCGTTCGGGCTGGAGGCCGGGGTCCCGACGGACCTCCCGGGGTCTCACAGCAGGTTCCCCAGCAGGACCAGGAGGCACACCGCCGCCACGGCGAACGTGGTGACCAGCGGGAGCAGGCTCATCGGGAGGGGTTCGCCCCGGCTCATCACCCGCTGCACGCGGTACCAGCGCAGCGGCGCGTACACGGTGACGATCCCGGCGAGGACGGCCAGCAGCAGTCCCACCAGGGTGCGCGGCGCCTCGTCCCAGCCCAGGGGCAGCAGGTGGAGGACGGCGACCGCACCCGCGAGCAACGCCAACGCGGTCCGGATCCACGCCAGGAAGGTACGTTCGTTGGCGAGGGTGAAGCGGTAGTCCACGCCCTGTTCGTCCCCCGGCGCCTCGGAGCTCATCGGTCCCCCCGGTTTTCGGCGTTCGACCCACAACGGAAGCTCTGGTCACGACAATGAACCCGTGCCCCGCAGGCCGACACTAACCGTGTTCGCCCTTTCCTCCCAAACAGGTCGACAACACGCGTTGTGTCGGAAACCACCGGTCGGCGGCGCGTGCGCGCACCGCCTCCGAGGCATGTGGAACAAACGAGTGGGCACGACCGCTGTAGCACCCAAGAGGATGGCAGTTGGCCACAGGTCGACACCAACAACGAACGAAGAGCAGGAGACCACGTGTCCACCGTCGAACTCACCAAAGACAACTTCGCGGAAACGCTGAAGGACAACAGCTTCGTCCTGATCGACTTCTGGGCTGACTGGTGCGGTCCCTGCCGCCAGTTCGCCCCCGTGTTCGACAAGTCCTCGGAGAAGCACACGGACATCGTGCACGCCAAGGTCGACACCGAGGCCCAGCGGGAGCTCGCCTTCGAGTTCAAGATCCAGTCGATCCCCACGCTGATGATCGTGCGCGACCAGACGGTCATCTACAACGAGCCGGGTGCCCTCCCCTCCGAGGCCCTGGAGAGCCTGATCACCCAGGCCCGGGAGCTGGACATGAACGAGGTCAAGCAGAAGATCTCCGAGCAGGGCGAGGGCTCCGCCCAGTAGCGGACCCTCCCAGCGTCGACCGCCCCGACGACCGTGCCACGACCGGCACGGGCGTCGGGGCGTTCGTGTGCGGGGGCGGTCCGGGGCCCGTGACCGCTCCGACCGGGGAGGACACCCGAACGTCACCGGGGGCTTCCTACTCCACCGCCCACGTTCATCTTGGCCACGGGGTTCGTTCACCCTGGCTTCACGCGGACATATTTGCATGGGAATCGACCGCACTCCGCGGGTTTCATCCCCTCACGCACACCGAGCTCCGTCCGAACCGGAAGTGGCCCCATGTCTGTCAGCAACACCGCGACCCCGCGAGGCACCGAGTCCGGCCGCGGCATCGCCCCCGACACCGTCCGGTACAACCGCGAGGTCCCCGGCCTGGGCGACCCCGTCTTCGACATCAGCGACCTGTCGATCCACTACGGGTCCAACAAGGCCGTGCGCGACGTGGACATGAAGGTGGGCCCGCGCCAGATCACCGCGATGATCGGCCCCTCCGGCTGCGGCAAGAGCACGGTCCTGCGCACGCTCAACCGGATGAACGACCTCATCCCGGGCGCGCGGGTCGAGGGCCGGGTGACCTACCACGGTGAGGACCTGTACGCCTCCGACGTGGACCCGATCGAGGTACGCCGCCGGATCGGGATGGTCTTCCAGAAGCCCAACCCGTTCCCCAAGTCCATCTACGACAACGTCGCCTACGGCCCCCGGATCAACGGGACGCGCGGCAACATGGACGACCTGGTCGAGGAGACCCTCACCAAGGCCGCCCTGTGGGACGAGGTCAAGGACAAGCTCAAGGAGAGCGCCTTCGCCCTCTCCGGCGGTCAGCAGCAGCGCCTGTGCATCGCCCGCACCATCGCGGTGAACCCCGAGGTCATCCTCATGGACGAGCCCTGCTCGGCGCTCGACCCGATCGCCACCCTCAAGATCGAGGACCTCATGTACGAGCTGGCGGCCGAGTACACGATCGTCATCGTCACCCACAACATGCAGCAGGCGGCGCGCGTCTCGGACCGCACGGCCTTCTTCACCGCCAGCGTGGACGACGCGGGCGACCGCTACGGCAGCCTCGTGGAGTACGACGAGACCGCGACGATCTTCAGCAAGCCCTCCGACCAGCGCACCGAGGACTACATCTCGGGCCGCTTCGGGTAGACCGGCCGGTCGAGCTCCACCCGCCCCCGTAGCTCTCGACGAACTGGACCCGCCCATGCCCGCGCTCACCCGCTCCGCACCGGTCCCCCCGCCCACCGGCGCGCCGGACGACGAGACGACGCGGCGCACGGAGGGTCCGTTGAGAGTCCTGCTGGTGGAGCCCGAGTCCGAGCAGTCGCACCAGCTGGTGCTCTCGCTGAGCGGACACGACGTGGACATCACGGTGTGCGTGGACGGCGCCGAGGCCCTGCTCCGGGTGGGGATGGTGCGGCCGGACACCCTGCTGACCAACGCGGCCCCGCCCGAGGTGGACCTGGAGACGCTGGTGCGGGTGACGCGCCGGGCCATGGACATCCCGATCCTGATCGGGGTGGGCGCGGGCGACTCGCAGCGGGCGATGCGGGCCCTCTCGGCGGGGGCCACCGCCTGTGTGAACCGCCCCTACCGCATCCCCGAGCTCGCGGCGCTGCTGCGCGGTTCGCTTCCGGGGAGCGAGACCGCCCCGTCATCCGCCCCCGGCGGACCGGTGGCACTGCGCTCGGGCGACCTGGAGCTGGACGCGCTGGGGCACCGGCTGTTCGTGGACGGCCAGCCGGTCAATCTGGCGCTGCGGGAGTTCGGGATCATGGACTTCCTGCTCCGGCACAGCGGCCGGGTGGTCAGCAGGGAGGAGCTGTGGACCGAGGTCTGGCGCAAGCCGCTCCCGCCGGTGAACAACACGATCGCCGTGCACATCCGGCGCCTGCGTCACAAGCTGGGTGACTCGGAGGCCCAGCCCCGGTTCATCCACACGGTCCGGGGCATCGGCTACCGGCTGGACACGACGAGCGCCAGGTAGGCGGACAAAGGAGATCGCGCACTTTTTCGAGGCCTCTCCGGCCGGCGCCGGAGTGGCCCGACGTTCATGTGCGCGTCACCTTTTACCGAAGCCCACGAAACGGTGACGTCCGAAGAATGCGAAGTTGTCTCCCCCTGCATCACCGACACCGACAGCACTCTCGGAAACGATCCCATCACAGCAGGTCAGAGCGGACACGAGCGGACCTCCGAGGAACGCCCGCACGACCGCGCACACCCCCGCACACAGCGCCCGTTATCAAACAGTAACCCCCATTCACCTGGCATTCACTGTTCTTCTACCCAACCGCCTCTATTTCGATGACACCGCGACTTTCTACGCGCCTAGTGTCGTTTCACGTCAGCCCCGACAGCGGTCATTCAACGAGGAGAACCACGACATGCGCAACGGGCGTTCCAAGCTCGCCGTCCTGGCGGCCATCCCCCTGCTCGCCACGGCGTGCGGCAGCGGCTCCGACGGCGCGGACGACTCCGCCTCCGGCGGGGACCTCAGCGCCTCGCTGACCGGTGCCGGGGCCAGCTTCCCCGACCCGCTCTTCCAGGACTGGATGCACACCTACAGCCAGGAGGTGCAGCCCGGCGTCAGCATCAACTACCAGAGCGTGGGCTCCGGCGCCGGCATCGAGCAGTTCCTGGAGCAGACGGTCAACTTCGGCTCCTCCGAGCGCTACCTGACCGACGAGGACCTGGCCACCGCCGCCGACGGCCGCGGCTGCGAGGCCCTCCAGTTCCCGGTCGTGTTCGGCTCGGTCGTCATCGCCTTCGACAACCCCGACCTCGACGGTCTGGTCCTGGACGCCGAGACCATCGCCGGCATCTACTCCGGCGACATCACCTCGTACACCGACCCGGCCATCGCGGACCTCAACCCGGACATGGACCTGCCGGACGACGAGATCATCCCGGTCCACCGTTCGGACAGCTCCGGCACCACCGAGGTCTTCACCCACTACCTCTCCACCGAGGTGGACTCGTGGGCCGACGAGTACGGCTCGGGCGGCGAGATCGACTGGGCCCCCGGCCTGGTCGGCGGCCAGGGCAACGACGGTGTCGCCCAGGGCATCAGCCAGAACCCGGGCGGCGTGGGCTACGTGAACCAGGCCTTCGCGCAGGAGGCCGGCCTGGCCTCCGCCCACGTCATCAACGCGGACGGCGAGCCCATCGCGCCGACCCTGGAGTCCACCACGGCCGCCTCGGAGGAGGCGGAGATCCCCGAGGACTTCCGGTTCAGCATCGACGGCATCGGCGGCGCGGGCTACCCGATCGCCGGTACCAACTGGATCTTCACCTACACCTGCGGCTACGAGCAGGCCGAGGCCGACGCGATCATCGACTTCTGGACCTGGGCCCTGACCGACGAGGGCGCCAACGAGATCGTCGCGGAGCTGGGCTACGCCCCGCTGGGTGACGAGCTCAAGGAGCGCGTGCTCGCCGAGATCGAGCGCACCAACTCCGAGAACGAGGGCGGCGGCGACACCGAGGCCAACGCCGACGCGAACGCCGAGGACGACTCCCAGGAGTAGCCCTCACCGGGGCCGGGGCCGGAGCGCCCCGGCCCCGCCCCTCTGCCCCCACCGGGGCGCCACCGCATCTCCCACTCCCACGAAAGCCATCAAGAGGAGAAGCACCATGTCCACTGAGGCCCCAGAGGCCCCGGCCCCGGAGGATCCCCGGCGGGGCACGACGCTGAGGTCGAGCAAGGGGAGGATGGCCGACCCCCTCTTCAAGTGGGCCGTCGCGTCCTGCGGCACCATCGTCCTGGTCATCCTGGCCCTGATGGTCCTGCGCACCACCACCGAGGCCTGGCCCGTCTTCGCGAAGGAGGGCTTCTTCGGCTTCCTCACGGGGGAGCAGTGGCAGTCGGGCAACTCGCGGTCCGAGATCACCGGCACCTACGGCGCCTGGCCGTTCATCTACGGCACCCTGGTGACCGCGACCATCGCCATCGTCATCGCGCTCCCGCTGGCGATCATGGTGTCCTTCTACCTCACCCACATGGCGCCGCGTCGGATCGCCAAGCCGCTCTCCTACACGGTGGAGCTGCTCGCCGCGGTCCCCAGCGTCATCTTCGGCCTGTGGGGCCTGCACTGGTTCCTGCCGAACGTGCTGCGGCCGTTCTTCGAGTTCCTGGAGGGCGTCCTCGGCTGGTTCTTCCTCTTCGAGGGCCCGATCCGCGGGGTGGGCTACCTGTCCGCCGGGATCGTGCTGGCCATCATGATTCTGCCGATCATGACCGCCATCATCCGCGAGGTCATCGCGGTGCACCCGGTCGAGCAGCGGATGGCGGCGTACGCGCTGGGCTCCACCCGCTGGGAGGTCCTGCGCAACGTGGTCCTGCCCGCCAGCTTCTCCGGGATCGTGGCCGCCGCCATGCTCGGCCTGGGCCGCGCGCTGGGCGAGACCATCGCCGTTCTCATGCTGATCGGCGGATCCCAGTCCTGGGGCGCGAGCCTGTTCGGGACGGGCAGCAGCATGGCCTCGCACATCGCCGCGACCTTCGGCGAGGCCACCCCCGAGTCCAGGACCGCCCTGATGGCCATCGGTGTGGCCCTGTTCCTGGTCACGATGATCGTCAACATCCTCGCCCGCGTCATCGTCTGGCGTCTGGGACGCATGACGGGAGACGCCGCCGTATGAGCACCCTGACCTCGACACCCCCCAGCAGGCACGCCCCCCTGAGCCAGCGCCCCCCGGGCTCCTCCTTCCGGCGCTTCAAGGACCGGAGCGCCACCGTCGTCCTGACCGCCGCCATGGTCGTCGCGATGATCCCGCTGGTCCTCATCGTCTTCGAGGTGACCCGTCGCGGCATCGGCGTGGTCAACCTGGACTTCGTCACGCAGGTCGAGCCCCCGCCCCGGCGCGAGGGCGGCGGCTACGCGGCCGGGTTCTTCGGAACGCTGTACATCATGGCGCTGGCCGTCCTGATGTCGATCCCGTTCGGCATCGCCACAGCCGTGTACATCGTGGAGTACGGGCCCAACCGCCTGACCTCGGCGATCCGCTTCTTCACCGACGTGATGACCGGCATCCCCTCGATCTTCGTGGGCCTGTTCGTGTACGGCCTGCTGGTGATCGGCTGGGGCGGCATGGGCTTCGGCACCTTCGTGGGCGCGGTGGCCATCGCGGTGATGATGCTGCCCATCGTGACCCGGTCCTCGGAGGAGATGCTGCGGCTGGTCCCCAACGAGATGCGCAACGCCAGCTACGGCCTGGGCGCGCGCAAGTGGCAGACGATCGTGCACACGGTGCTGCCCGCCGCCGCGCCGGGTCTGACCACCGGTTCGATGCTGGCGATCGCGCGCGGCATCGGTGAGACGGCGCCGCTGCTGCTCACCGCCTTCGGCACGGGCCTGGTCGTGACGACCTTCCAGGGCGACCCGCAGGGCGCGGTCCCGATGCAGCTGTACCGGGGCGCCACGCAGCCCTTCGAGGCCGGGATCGACCGGGCCTGGGGCGCCGCACTGTGCCTGTTCGTCCTGGTCCTGGCCTTCACCGTGGTCGCCCGCTGGGTCGGCTCGAAGGCCTCCACGAACGCACACTGATCCCCGGAACGACCCCTGGGAGGGGCCGTGTCCCGCCCGGTGGGCGGGCGCGGCCCCTCGCGCGTGTTCCGGGTCGGGGACCTGCCGGTGGCCCCGCGCGGCGTCCGTCGGTAGCCTGGCGCGAGCCCTTTCCCCAGCAGGAACCGGAGAGCCCCCGATGGCCGACACCACCGAGTACGCCGCCACCTTCACCCTCGTGGACACCGACAACGACGGCCTCATCTCCGCCCAGGAGCTGGCCGCTCTGATGCGCAACCTCGGTGACCAGACCACCGACGAGCAGGCCGCCGAGGTCGTGCGCGCGATGGACGGAGACGGGGACCAGCGGATCTCCCTGGAGGAGTTCGCCCGTTACATGTCCCGCAACCAGGGCTGACCTCGCCTCAGAGGGGGTCGGAGGCCAGGTAGACCATGTCCGGGACGCCCCGGGCCACCACCACCTCCACGGCCTCCACCGTGGCGAAGCGACCCCGCAGCAGGGCCTCGAAGCTGTCCACGGCGTTGGCGCTCCAGAACGAGAGCACCCCGCCGGGGGTGAGCAGCCGGGTCAGCTGTTCGAGCCCGGCCGCCTCGTACAGGCGGTTGTTGTTCTCGACCACGGTCCAGTCCGGTCCGTTGTCGGTGTCCAGGCAGATGACGTCGAAGCGGCCGGGCTGGTCGGCGGCGGAGGCCTCCGCGATCCAGGCGACGATGTCGGCGTTGTGGATACGGCAGCGGGGGTCGCGGTGGACGTACTCGGCGGCCTCACCGAGCTCGTCCTCGTGCCAGGCGATCACCTGCGGTTCGAGCTCCACCACGTCCACTCGGGAGACGCGGGGGTTGTCGAGCGCCTCGCGGGCGGAGAAGCCCACGCCCAGCCCGCCGACCAGCACACGGGCGTGCGAACGGCCCGGGGGAAGCGCGGCCAGGCTGGCGCGCACCATCTCCCGCTCCGACGTGCCGTCGCGGGTGTCCATGAGGAAGAGTCCGTTGGAGTAGATCTCGTAGTGCGCGCCCACCCGGCGCAGCACCAGGTCACCGCCGGTCTCACCCGTCACTCTGGCCAGGGTGACGGAGTCAGCCTCGACTTCGGGGTCTCGCGTTGGCTGGTTCATGACCCACATTGTGCCCGTTCCCCGCGCGTCGGGCCGGTGGAATCCGGTTCGGCGGGCCGGTGGGGGCCTCCGCCTGACTCACGAGTAGTTTGGGTTCCGGCGCGTCACGTGAGGAGTGTGTATGTCCATGGGTGAACGCCTGGAGAAGCTGCGCGGAGCGGCCCCGCTCGCTCTGGGAGCGATGTTCGTGAGTTCGGGGGTGCTGCACTTCGCGGCCCCACGGCCGTTCGAGGCGATCATGCCGCGTCGGCTGCCCGCGCACCGCGCGTTCGTGTACGGCAGCGGCGTGGCCGAGCTGGTCTGCGGCGCCGGACTGCTGACTCGCCGGAGGTGGGCCGGACCGGCCAGCGCGGCGCTGCTGCTGGCCGTGTGGCCCGCCAACGTCCGGATGGCGCTCGACTCCGGTTCCGGACGCCTGCCCTCCGTGGCGGACAACCGGGCCGTCGCCTGGGGCCGCGTCCCGCTCCAGGTGCCCCTGATCTGGGCCGCCCTCCAGTCCCGCCCCAGGCAGGAGAAGCCCGGGGCCTGAGCGCCGACGGGAGGGTCAGACTCCCGGTGACGGGTCCTCGGATGTTCCATGCCCCCGGTGGGCCGCCATCGCCTCGGCCGCCCGTCGCCGGGGAACCGCCGTCTCGTAGACCGCGTACGCCGCCAGGAGGAGGGCTGGCACCCCCGCGAGTGTCCCGAGGTCGGGATCGGTGGCGAAGGCGGCGCCGACCAGGGACAGGGCCAGCATCGCGACGGTCAGGGAACCGATCCCGCGCGGCTGCCAGGGGTTGAACGTGTACCAGTGGCGTTCCCACGCCAGCAGGTAGACGACCCGGCCCAGCTCCGGATCGCTCACTCGTTCGCCCGCACGGATCGCGCGGGCCGCCCTTCGGCGGCGCTCGGAGAAGAACGGCGCCATGCCGAGCAGGCGTTCGCGGTGGGCCTGCCCCCGGGCGTAACCGCTCTCGGGGGCGACCCGCGTGCGTACGGCGAACGTCACCAGGGCGGTGGTCGCCACGACGAGGACCCAGGGGGCCCAGGCGGGAAGGAAGCTCGGATCGGGGTTCAACCGAGGACCTGCTCTCCGTGGGGGACGAGAGGGGTTGATCCCCCGACGGACACGGTCGAACCCTCGTCCCGGGTCCGGGACCGGCCCCCCACGGGCGGAGGCGTCCGACCGCCTCGCCCCTAGTGCGTGACGGCCTCCGGGCGGGTGAGTCGGTGGGTCAGGGCCGCCGGTACGGCGCACACCCATCCCAGGCAGACCGCCCACAGCAGGCCCGTCAGGGCTCCGGCGAGGGCGTAGGAGAACAGGGCCGCCGGGCCCGCGCCCACGGCCAGGACGGCGGCGGACGCGCGCAGGGCGTTGGCCAGTGCCAGCCCCAGGGCCACTCCGGACCAGGCGGACAACAGGGTCCGCCAGGCGTTCGCCCCGGGGCGGGCCCGGCGTGCCCGGTGGACCCGCCGGGCGGTGACGGCGGCCAGGACCGCGACGGCGAGGAGTTCGGTCGCCAGGTGCCAGCCCGGCTGGCCCGCGAGGGTGGTGAGGCTGAGCCTCGGGAAGGCGAAGGGGACGCCCAGTGACGTGGGCAGCGTCAGCCAGGCGGCGCGGGACCCCAGCCAGGTGAGGAAGGCGGCGTTCCCGAAGAGCAGGCAGGGGACGAGGGTCGCGGCCCCGGCGACGCCGGGGACGAGGAGGGGGCGGGGGGCCGGGGGGCTGTTGCGAATAACATTCACCTTTTGCATGATAGTGACCCAGGTCTCATCGCACACCTCCCGGAGTCACCCTCCCCCCAGGAGCGAGATTGCACCGCAGGCTCGTCACCGCCGCCCTGGCCGCGCTCGTGCTGGCAGCCGGTGGCCTCACCGCCGCCGCCACCGCGCACGAACCGGGGCCCACCCGGTACCTCACCGACGACCAGGGCAGGGCGCTCTTCCTCCACGGCCTGAACACGTCGGGGTCGGCCAAGGGCGACCCGGACCGGCTGCCGTGGATCACGGAGGACGACGTCCAGGCCGAGTACGACGCCATGGGCACCAACTTCGTCCGCTTCCTCATCCAGTGGCAGGCGCTGGAACCCGAGGAGGGCGTCTACGACGAGGAGTACCTGGACGCCGTCGCCGAGCGCGTGGAGTGGTACGCCGACCGCGGGTACCACGTGCTGCTCGACATGCACCAGGACCTGTACGGCCGCCACACCAGCCCCGAGGAGCACTCCGGCAACGGCGCCCCCGAGTGGGCCACCCACGACGACGGGCTGCGGGTGGAGAGCCGGGAGATGTGGGAGCTGGTCTACCTGGAGCCCGGGGTCGTGCGCTCCTTCGACCACTTCTGGGGCACCACCGGGGAGCACCCGGGACTGATGGACGCCTACGCCGACGCCTGGGGCCACGTGGCCGAGCGCTTCTCCGGCCACCCGGCGGTGATCGGCTACGACCTCATGAACGAACCCTTCGGCGGCAGCCTCCAGGGCGCCGACTTCGAGGCCGGGCCCCTCGCGGAGCTCTACCGCCGGTCCGTCGCGCGCGTCCGGGAGGTCGACCAGGACACGTGGATCTTCGTGGAGGGCCAGGCCGTGGGCGTGAACTGGGGCCTGCCCTCGTTCCTGCCCCGGATCGAGGACCCCCGCGAGGGCGAGCCGAGGATCGTCTACGCCCCGCACATGTACGCCCTGCCCATGGACCTGGGCCAGCCCTACGCGGGCGGGGCCCGGGAGCGGATCGACGCCAGCGTGGACCTGTGGTCCCGCAACGTCCGGGTGGTGGGCGAACGCCTGGAGGCACCGATCGTGCTGGGCGAGTTCGGCCTGGACATGTCCGGCGCGGGCGCTCCGGAGTTCGTCGGCCGGATGCTGGAGGAGACCGAGGCGATGGCGGCCGGGCGCGCCTACTGGTCCAACGACCACGACGGGTGGGGTCCCTGGGAGGACCGGGCCGAGGGTGACGAACTCACCCCCGGCCCCTTGGCCCACGTCATGAACCGGGCCTACCCGCGCGCGGTCGCGGGCCAGCCCCGGGAACTGCGGCACGACGACGCCACCGGGGCCCTGACGGTGCGCTACGCCGGGAACGGGGCGTCGGGGTCCACCGAGCTGTACCTGCCCGAGGACGTCTTCGGCGCCGGGTACGAGCTGACCGTGGACACCCCGGCCGGGGACGACGGCTGGACGTCGCGCTGGGACGACACCCGGCGGGTCCTGCACGTCACCGTCCCGGACGCCGCCGACGGCGACGAGACCCTGCTGACCGTCGCCCCCGGCTGAGCGGGGTCGCGCTCAGAGGCGGCAGGCGTAGATGTCGGTGACCAGGATGGCGCGGGCGCCGAGCTGCCAGAGGTCGTCCATGATCCGCTGGGCCTCCTTGCGCGGCACCATCGAACGGACCGCGACCCAGCCCTCACGGTGCAGCGGGGAGACCGTCGGTCCCTCCATGCCCGGGGTGAGGGCGACCGCCGCCTCCAGGTTCTCGGCGTGCACGTCGTAGTCCATCATCACGTAGTCGCGGGCCACGAGGACGCCGCGCAGACGGCGCAGCAGCTGGTCGATCTGCCGGTCCTCGGGGGCGTCCGTGGGCCGGATGACGACGGCCTCGGAGACCAGGATCGGGTCGCCGAAGGTCTCCATCCCCGCGTTGCGCAGCGTGGTGCCGGTGGAGACGACGTCGGCCACCGCGTCGGCCACCCCGAGCTGCACGGAGCTCTCCACGGCGCCGTCCAGGTGGATGACGCGCGCGTCGATGCCGCGCTCCTCCAGGTAGGCGCGGAGCAGGCCGTCGAAGGAGGTGGCGACGCGCTTGCCGTCGAGGTCGGAGACCTTCATCGTGCCGCCGCCGGGCGCCGCGAAGCGGAAGGTGGAGCCGCCGAAGCCCAGCGGCAGGACCTCGTCCACCGGGGCGCCGGAGTCCAGCAGCATGTCGCGGCCGGTGATCCCCGCCTGGAGGATCCCCTCTCCGACGTAGACGGCGATGTCCTTGGGGCGCAGGAAGAAGAACTCGGTGTTGTTGTCGGGGTCGACCAGCACGAGGTCGCGGCTGCTCTTGCGCTGCCGGTACCCGGCCTCGCCCAGCATCTGGACGGCGGGTTCGGACAGCTGGCCCTTGTTGGGCACGGCGATGCGGAGCATGTCGGGCATGACGGGTTCCTTGTCAGTTCTGGCGTGGTTCGGGGACGTCCGGTGGGCCGGTCCGCGCACGCGCCCGGTGAGGGGCGCGGGGTTCCGGCCTACAGATGCTTGTAGACGTCCTCGAGGCGCAGGCCACGGGCCAGCATCAGAACCTGGAGGTGGTAGAGGAGCTGCGAGATCTCTTCGGCGGCCTCGTCGTCCGACTGGTACTCGGCGGCCATCCAGACCTCAGCGGCCTCCTCGACGACCTTCTTGCCGATGGCATGGACGCCGGCGTCGAGTTGGGCGACGGTCCCGGACCCCTCGGGGCGGGAGCGTGCCTTCTCTGACAGCTCGGCGAACAGCTCTTCGAAGGTCTTCATGGTCTCTTTCCTCGACCGGCAGTGCGGTACCAGGGTAGGCGCAACCGACGGCCCGTGACCAACCGGGGACCGAATGTCTCAGAATGTGGGAGACCCAGGTCAGGCCATCCGGCGGGCGACGGCGCGAACGAGGGGGCGGGGCAGGAGACGCAGGATGCCGTCCGCGGCCTTGTACTGGGCCCCGGGGATGACCGCCGGGCGCCCGGCGGACCAGGCGGCCAGGGAGTCGCGGACGATGTGTTCCTTGGGGACGAAGGCGAAGGCGGGCATCCCCTGTTCCTGGACGCCCCGGGTCATGTCGGTGCGCACGAAGCCGGGCAGGACCACGGTCACCTGGACGCCGTGCCTGCGCACCTCGGCGGCGACGCTCTCGCTCCACAGGGTCACGAACTTCTTGCCCGCGCCGTACACCGATCCGCCCGGGTTGGCGGGGATCTCCCCGGCCATCGAGGCCACGTTCACCACGCCCAGCGGTTCCGTGTACCCGTGCGCGCGGCGGGCGATCTGCACCGGCAGGACCGCGCGGGCCAGGTGGAGGACGGCACGGACGTTGAGGTCGATCATGGCGTCGATCTCGGCGGGGTCCTGGTCCGTGAAGGTCCCCCCGTCGCCGCGCCCGGCGTTGTTGACCAGCAGGTCCACCGGCGCGAGCTCACCGGTGCCGTCCTCGGTGAGGCGGGCGGCGACGGCGGCGACGCCCTCGGAGGTGCCGAGGTCGGCGGGCAGGACCTCGACGGAGGTTCCGTACCGCTCCCGGACCTGCTCCGCGAGCTCGTCCAGGAGGTCGTGGCGGCGCGCGGCCACGACGAGGGCGTAGCCGCGCTGGGCGAGGCGCCGGGCGTACTCCTCCCCGATCCCGCCGGAGGCCCCGGTGACCAGTGCGGTCCGGGGGTGGGAGGGTCCGGGGGTCGTGGCGGCGTCGCTCATGCCCTCAGGGTAGGCCGTGGCGCCGTGCCCGGTCGGCTCAGGCGCCCCCGGTTCCCGTTCCGGTGGTGGTGATGGCCACGCGGTGTTTCCGGGACAAACGGCCGCGCGGTCTCCCCTGGGACACACCGACGCGTTAGCGTTCAGTCATGTCCGAGACCCAGAGCCCCACCGGACCCCTGGCCGCCCTCAGGCTGGAGGAACGTCTGCGTGACACCAGACTCTTCTTCAGCCAGGCGTTGCGCACCTTCCATGCGACGGGTTCCATCGTGCCCAGCAGCAGCGCCCTGGCCCACGCCATGGCCGAGCACATCCGCCACCGACCCGATCCCGACGAGCCGTTGCGCATCCTGGAGGCGGGTGCCGGAACCGGCGCCATCAGCCGCGGGATCGCGGCGGCCATGCGTCCGGGTGACACCGTGGACTTCGTGGAGGCCAACCCGGAGTTCGCCGCCTACGTGGAGCACCTGCTGGAGACCGATCCGGTGATGTCACCGATCGCGGACAGCGCGGAGGTGCACGCCTGTCTCGTGGACGAGATGGGCACCGACCGCACCTACGACGTGATCGTCTCCGGCCTGCCGTTCGCCAACTTCACCGCCGACACCGTGCGCGGCATCCTCGACTACTACTTCACCGTGCTCCGCCCCGGCGGGACGCTCTCCTTCTACGGGTACCTGTACACGAAGGAGGTCAAGGCGGTGATCGCCCGCCGCGAGGACTACCTCCGCCAGGCGCGGACCAGCTGGGTGGTGCAGGACTGGCTGGACCGTTACGGAATCGGCTCGGAGAAGGTGTTCGCCAACATCCCGCCCGCGTGGGTCCACCACCTCCGCAAGCCGGAATGGGAGTCGTCGAGCTCCTGACCGGCGCTTCGGCGCACCCCCGATCACTCCCCGTCCTCCGCGCACCCCGTCCACCGGCCGTGGACCCCGTTCCACGGCCCGGGGGCGGGGTTCGACGTGTCCGACCCCCCTCACCTATGCGTGATCTGCATCACTCCCTTCACGTGCACGCGCACGTGTAGGTCGCAGGTAGTCTCGCGTTGACTTCTGAGGCACCTGATCTTTTACAGAACAGCACGGATGACCGTTTTATCCGTTTGAATGCCAAATGTTCTTTAGGTCTACTCAAAGGCCCGCGAAGTTCATCCCGCGCCATGCCCACCTGGTCTACGTTCTCCCTACGAGACCCGGGTGATCCGGACACATGCGCGCGGAGTCCTACATCTCACCTATTTCCCAGGTCGGTAATGGACCAGTGGAGGAGGCAACGTGACGCTCACCCAGGTGGTCAGAGCGACTCCGGCGGTCCCGCAGGGACCAACCGACACGACCCTGGAGACCATGCCCCTCGACGTCCGGCAGCGCGTCTCCGCGTTGGCCCGCACCTCACGCCTGCTCGTGGCCTGCGACTACGACGGCGCCCTGGCCCCGGTCGACTCCACCCACCGGGGCCCGCTCCCCGAGGCCGTCCGCGCCCTGCGCGACCTCGCGGACCTGCCCGGCACCGTGTGCGCGGTGATCTCCGCGCGCCCCCTGCGTGACCTGGCCGCCCTCTCCCGGCTGCCCGCCGAGGTCCGCCTCGTGGGCGCCTACGGCACCGAGTTCGACACCGACCTCACCATCGACCCCGGACACCCCGGCACCGGCCCCGACGCGCCGCCCGCCGACAAGTCCGCCGCCCTCGAACTCCTCCGCGAGCAGGTCGAGGCCACCGCGATCCTCTACATCGGCGGCGGCGAGGGCGAGGAGTCGGTGTTCGTGAACCTGCACGCCGGGGCCGACGCGGGCGTGCGGGTCGGTGAGGAGACCACCGAGGCCGCGCACAGCGTCCCGGACACCCCCACCGCCGCGTCCCTGCTCTCCCTCCTGGCCACCGAGCGCCGCTCCTGGGTGTTCGGGGAGCGCCCCACGCCCATCGAGCGCATGTCGATGCTGTCCAACCAGGCGTCCGTCGCCCTGGTCGGCCCGGACGCGCGTCTGCTCTGGTTCTGCCACCCCGAGCCGGACTCCCACGCCCTGTTCGCGGAGGTCCTGGGCGGCCGCCAGGCGGGCGTCTTCGCGATCTCGCCCGCCCACGGCGGGCTCCCCCTCGGCCAGCGCTACCTGCCGGGCACGATGACCGTGCGCACCCGCTGGTCCCGCCTGGAGGTCACCGACTACCTCGCCCACGACACCGAGCCCGGCCGCACCGACCTCGTCCGCGTGATCGGCGGCGTCACCCCCGCCACCGTCGAGTTCGCCCCGCGCCCCGACTTCGGCCGCGCGCCCATCCGCATCACCGTCGAGCCCGAGGGCCTGCGCGTGCAGGGCGCCGACTTCCCCATGGTCCTGCGCTCCCCCGGCGTGGAGTGGCGCGTGGACCACGACGGCACCGACGACGTCGCCCGCGCCACCGTCCACCCGAGGTCGGAACGGCCCGTGGTGCTGGAACTGCGCTGCGGCACCGACTCCCTCGCCGCCGAGGAGCGCACCGAGGCGGAGCGCCAGGAGCAGGCGGCCCTCCACTGGTCCTCGTGGGTGCGGGACCTGGACCTTCCGCGCACGGAGAACGTCCTCGCCGCC
>NZ_CBDRIY010000003.1:0-203733 GCF_965344335.1 Nocardiopsis eucommiae | reverse complement strand
GCCCCGGGCACGGCCTTCCCCGGGGCCGTTCCCGGCCCGGGGACACCGAGGGGACCCGGACGCCGGGAGACCCCGTGTGACGTCCGGGAACCGAAGAACGACCCGAAGGAAAACACTGCTCATGCGACTCGTGGTGGGCCGGATCGGCCGAGCGCACGGTATCCGCGGCGACGTCGCCGTCGACGTGCGCACCGACGACCCCGACGCCCGGTTCGCCGTCGGCGCCGTCCTCCAGACCGACCCCGCCGCGACCGGTCCGCTGAAGGTGGCCTCGACGCGCCGCCACAGCGGCAGGATGCTCGTCCGCTTCGAGGGAACGGCCGACCGCGACGCCGCCGAGACGCTGCGCGGCACCCTCCTCATGGTGGACTCCGAGGACATCGCCCCCCTGGACGACCCCGACGAGTTCCACGACCACGAACTGATCGGCCTGACCGCCGTCACCACCGAGGGCGCGACCGTGGGCGAGGTCGAGGACGTCCTCCACCACGCGCAGGACGTCCTGGTCATCACCGCCGAGACCGGGGGCCACGAGATCCTGGTGCCGTTCGTCGCCCCGCTGGTCCCCGAGGTCGACGTCGCGGGCGGCCGGATCGTGCTCGACCCGCCGCCCGGCCTGCTCGACCTCCAGAACACCGACTGAACGAGTACGCAGTGCGCATCGACATCATCAGCATCTTCCCCGACTACTTCGCTCCGCTGGAGCTCTCGCTGATCGGTAAGGCGCGCGAGGCCGGTCTGCTGGACGTGCACGTCCACGACCTGCGCGACTGGACCCACGACCGGCACAACACCGTCGACGACACCCCCTACGGCGGCGGTCCCGGCATGGTGATGAAGCCCGAGCCGTGGGGCGAGGCCCTGGACGCCGTCGTGGCGGAGCGGCCCGCGCGGCTGGTCCTGCCGACCCCCAGCGGACGCCCCTTCACCCAGGCCGACGCCGAGCGGCTCGCGGGCGAGGAGCACCTGGTGTTCGGATGCGGCCGGTACGAGGGCATCGACTCCCGGGTGGCCGTGGACGCCGCCCAGCGGATGCCGGTCGAGGAGGTCAGCATCGGTGACTACGTCCTCAACGGGGGCGAGTCGGCCACGCTGGTGATGGTGGAGGCCATCACCCGGCTGCTACCCGGTGTGCTCGGCAACCGGGAGTCGCACGTCCAGGACTCCTTCGCCTCCGGTGGGATGGAACACCTGGTGGAGGGGCCGGTGTACACCAAGCCCGGCACGTGGCGGGGCCAGGAGGTCCCCCCGGTGCTGCTCTCCGGCAACCACGGGGCGGTGGACCGCTGGCGCCGCGACCAGGCGCTGCGCAAGACCGCCCGCAACCGGCCGGACCTGGTCGCCGCCACCCCCGCCGACGGCCTCGACAAGCGGGACCGCGAGGTCCTGGCCGAGGTGGCCGACCCCGCCGACGGAGCCGAGTGTGGTGAACGGCCGGTTCGGGACGGCCGGGATCATGTGGCAAACTAGGTGAGTTCCCCCCTGGTGACCCCCAGGCATCCGCATGCCGGCGGTACGACGTCGGCCTCTGTGTCGGTCACCGGGTGGTTCGACTGGTCAGACCCAACAGGGCCTCGCCCGCGCACCCCCTCCCCGGAACAGCCGGGGGGCAGGACGCGGCGCGCTATTGATGAGGATTCGCGAGATGCACACCGCCATTCAGGAGCTTGAGAAGGCTCAGCTTCGCACCGACGTTCCGGAGTTCCGCCCCGGCGACACCCTGAACGTCCACGTCCGCGTGACCGAGGGCACCCGCACCCGTGTCCAGGTCTTCAAGGGCGTCGTCATCCGTCGTCAGGGCTCGGGCAACCGTGAGACCTTCACCATCCGCAAGGTGAGCTACGGCGTGGGCGTGGAGCGTACGTTCCCGATCCACACCCCGGCCGTCGAGAAGTACGAGGTCGCCGCCCGCGGTCGCGTGCGTCGCGCCAAGCTGTACTACCTCCGCGACCTGCGCGGCAAGGCCGCCCGCATCCGCGAGCGCCGCGAGCCCGTCACCAAGTAGGTCCTGGCTGATCCGGCCGGAACCACGCCGCCCCACCGGGCGGCAGGATAGGCTTTCGGCCGATGAGCAAAGACGAGAGGGACCTCGGCTCGGACGCGGTCCCGGACGAGGATTCCGCCCGGCCCGGCCCGGAGGAGCACAGCTCCGCCACTGGCTCCCAGACGCATGAGCGCCTGGGAGCCAGTGGTGTATCCGACGCCGCTGGCCAGGGAGCGGAGGAGAGAGCTGACGCCGACATGAGCCAGTCCCAGAGCAGTGCGAAGAAGGGGTCGTTCTGGAAGGAACTCCCCATCCTGGTCGTGATCGCCCTCGTGCTGGCGTTCGTGATCAGGACCTGGGTGATGCAGGCGTTCTACATCCCCTCGTCGTCGATGGAGAACACCCTGCTCGTGGGTGACCGGGTCCTCGTGAACAAGGTGGTGTACGAGATCCGCGACATCGAGCGCGGAGAGGTCATCGTGTTCAACGGCGACGGGTCGTGGGACGACCCGACCGTCGTACAGCCCCCGGAGTCGACCAACCCGGTCAGTCGCGGTTTCACCTGGGTGCAGCAGCAGCTGGGCGCCGCGCCCTCGGGCAAGGAGTACATCAAGCGGGTCATCGGGCTGCCCGGCGACACCGTGGAGTGCTGCGACGAGCAGAACCGGGTCCTGGTCAACGGTGTTCCCCTGGAGGAGGACGCCTACCTCTACCCGGGCAGCGTGGAGAGCCACACCGAGTTCGGCCCCATCGAGGTGCCCGAGGGGTACCTGTGGCTGATGGGCGACCACCGGGCCATCTCCTACGACTCCCGCATGAACCAGAACAACCCCGGGGGAGGCGCCGTCCCGATCGACCACGTCGTGGGCCGGGCCTTCGTCATCATCTGGCCGTTCAGCCAGGCCGGAGGGCTGGGAGTCCCGGCGACGTTCGACGAGCTGAACGCGTCCGACGGCTGAGCCGGTGACCGGACCCGCCGAGCGGCGTCCGGGTGTCGTCGCAGGTCGCGGCGGTGTCCCGGGGGTGGGTGACCGATCCGTCGAAGGAATTCCGCTCGACGGGGCGCAAAAGCCCGTTCCGTGACGCATGATGGAACTCGGATCGTATCGGCGTTCCCCGAACACGTGGGGGCCGTCTCCGGCCGGAAGACGCCGGACGGCGGAGGTGCCCGCGTCAGGGGGACCGGCACATCATGACCGGAGAGTGCTGACGAAAGCGAGCGCGCACATGAGTTCTGAGGACCTGGAGAAGTACGAGGCCGAGATGGAGCTCCAGCTCTATCGCGAGTACCGCGACGTCGTCGGCCTGTTCGGCTACGTGGTGGAGACCGAGCGGCGTTTCTACCTCACCAACCACGTGGACCTCCAGCCCCGCTCGACGGAGAACGGGGAGATGTACTTCGAGGTCGTGATGGAGGACGCCTGGGTCTGGGACATGTACCGCCCGGCCCGGTTCGTGCGCAACGTGCGCGTGGTGACGTTCAAGGACGTGAACGTCGAGGAGATCACCAAGTCCGACCTGGAGATGCCTCCGGCGGACGGCGGCGGATCGGGGGAGTAGCCCCCGCGCGGTGTCCCCCTCCCTCCTCCGCCCCGGACGGGGTTTTCCACAGGAGGAACCAACCCCTGGCGTACCCGGCCCCGATCACGGAACGTGGTTGTGGGAGGTGGTCGCCGGTGGATCGGTGGGCCGAGTACCGAAGGAAGCTGGGACGCCGCGGCGAGGAGCTCGCCGCGGCCTACCTCGAACGCGCCGGGATACGGGTGGTGGCCCGTAACTGGCGGGCCCCGGGCGGTGCCGGGGAGATCGACATCGTGGCCCGGGACGGACCCTTCCTGGTGGTCGCGGAGGTCAAGACCCGTGGTTCGCTGCGGTACGGCCACCCGGTGGAGGCCATCAACGCCGGGAAGCGGCGCAGGCTGCGCCAGCTGGGCCGGTCCTGGGCCCGTCTGCACGGGTGCCCGCCGTGGCCGCTGCGGGTCGACGGGGTCTGCCTGCTGGTCACGGACGGGCGCGTGTTCGTCTCCCACGAACGGGGGATGGCCTGATGTCGCTCGCCCTCACCCACTGCGTCACGCTGCTGGGCGTCCAGGGACACATCGTCGAGGTGGAGGTGCACCTGGGCGGCGGGGAGCCCGGGGTGACCCTGGTGGGGCTGCCGGACGCCGCCCTGCGGGAGGCCCGGGACCGGATCCGCGCGGCGGTGGCCAACAGCTCCGAGGCCTGGCCCAGCGGGCAGATCACCATCAGCCTGTCCCCGGCCAGCCTGCCCAAGTCCGGCAGCCTCTTCGACCTGGCCATCGCGGGCGCGGTGCTGGCCGCCGCCGGTGAGGTCCCGTCGGACCGGCTGCTCGGCACCGTACTCCTCGGGGAACTCGGACTCGACGGTCGGGCCCGCCCGGTGCGCGGGGTGCTCCCCGCCATGGTGTCCGCCGCGGACCAGGGGTTCACCCGGTTCGTCGTTGCGGCGGGCAACCTGGCGGAGGCCCGGCTGGTCCCCGACGTGGCGGTCACCGCCGTGACCGACCTCGCGGAGCTGTGCGGCTGGTTGCGCGGGGAGGAGGAGCCCGAGCGGCCCCACGAGCAGCCCGCGTCGGCGGTCGCCCCGGACCGGGGGAGCCCCGACCTCGCGGACGTCCTGGGTCAGCCGGTGGCCCGCCGGGCGGTGGAGATCGCCGCGGCCGGAGGGCACAACCTGATGATGCTCGGCCCGCCCGGCACGGGGAAGAGCCTGCTCGCGGAGCGCCTGCCCACGGTGCTGCCCACCCTCTCCTCCACCGAGGCGCTGGAGGCCACCGCCATCCACTCGGTGGCCGGGCTGCTGCCTCCGGGTGCTCCGCTGGTCACCGTGCCTCCCTTCGCCGCCCCGCACCACACCTCCAGCCGGGCCTCGATCATCGGGGGCGGCCACGGCAACCCGCAGCCGGGCTGGGTCTCCAAGGCACACCACGGGATCCTTTTCGTGGACGAGGCCCCGCAGTTCGGGCGCGGAGTGCTGGACTCGCTGCGCGAACCCCTGGAACGCGGAGAGGTGGTGATCGCCCGCTCGACCTCCACGGTGGCCTTTCCCGCCCGCTTCCAGCTGGTGATGGCGGCCAACCCGTGCCCCTGCGCGAAACCGGGCAGCCTCTGTACCTGCCCCTCCGGTGAGCGGCGGCGCTACCTCTCCCGGCTGTCCGGACCACTGCTGGACCGGATCGACCTCAAGGTGGAGCTCCAGCCCGTGGCGCGGGCCGAACTCCTGGCCGACCGGGCCTTCGCGGAGTCCTCCGCGACCGTCGCCGCACGGGTGGCGGGAGCCCGGGAGCGGGCCCGGGAACGGTTGGCGGGCACCCCGTGGCGGACCAACGCGGTCATTCCCGGAGCGCGTCTGCGCCGGGACTTCCCGGTGGAACCGGCGGGCCTGCGGGTCCTCGGCCGGGCGATGGACGCCGGACAGATCAGCGCCCGGGGCGTGGACCGCGCCCTGCGGGTGGCCTGGACACTGGCCGACCTCGCGGGGCGGGACCGCCCCACCGAGGAGGAGACCTCCTACGCCTTCGCCCTGTGGGCCGGAAGGGCGTGGTGAGGGTGGGCGACCACGACGAGGCACGCGCACGGGTCGGTCTGACGGCGGTGGCGCCGCCCAGCCACCGCTGGCTGGGGCCGCTGGTGAACGAGCACGGGGCCGCCCCGGTCTGGGACGCCCTGCTGTCGGGGAAGCCGCCCCCGGGGAGCCCGCCCTCGGCCCAGGCGGTCCGGAGCTGGCGGGGCTGGTCGGAGGGGTCCCGGAGGGTGGACCCGGACCGGTTGCTGGACTCCTCGGCGGAACTCGGGGTCCGGTTCGTCGCCCCGGGAGATCCGGAGTGGCCGGGGCGCCTCGACGAGCTGCCCGTCTGCTACGGGCTGTGGGTGCGGGGTATGGGCGACCTGCGCAACCTGTGCCTGCGGTCGGTGTCGGTGGTGGGCGCCCGGTCCGCCACCCCCTACGGGACGCACGTGGCCGCCGAGCTCTCCTGCGAGCTGGCCGACCGCTCCTTCTCCGTGGTCTCCGGGGGCGCCTACGGGGTGGACGGCGCCGCGCACCGGGCGGCCCTCACCACGGGGAGCACCGTGGTGGTCCTGGCCTGCGGTCTGGACACGGACTACCCGCGCGGTCACGCGGGGCTGTTCGCGGACGTGGCGCGTACGGGGGTGCTGGTCAGCGAGTGGCCGGTCGGCCGCACTCCGCGTACCCCGGACTTCCTGGTGCGCAACCGGCTGATCGCCGCGCTCACCCCCGGCACGGTGGTGGTGGAGGCGGGGGCCCGCAGCGGGGCCCTGAACACCGCCGCCCACGCCACCGACCTCCACCGGGTGCTCATGGCCGTCCCGGGTCCGGTGACCTCCGCGATGTCGGTGGGCTGTCACCGTCTGCTCCGGGAGGGCCGCGCGAACTGCGTGACCAGGGCGGACGACGTGGTGGAGCTGATCGTGCCGCTGGGGGAGGCCGTCCCCGGGCAGGCGGGGCCCCTGGTGCCCGAGGCCGAACTGGACCGGGAGACCGCCCGGGTGCTCTCGGCGGTCACCCGCCGTGGTGTGGGAACCGCCGTGGTGGCCACGAACAGCACCGGGAACCTGGAGCACACGATCCGTGCCCTGGGGATGCTGGCGGCGGCGGGGCTGGTGGAGCGCTGTGAGGCGGGCTGGCGTCTGCCCTGGCCCCGGCGGCGACCCGGGCCGCGGTCGCACCCCCCGCGGCCGTGCGGGTAGTGGGCGCCGCACCGAGCTGCGGGGGCGGTAAAACGCGATGTAGTCGAGATGTAACTGCGATTGGCCACAGTGGTGGGTGTCGATTATTCGACGCGTTGTCAAACCTTGGACGAAGAAAGGAGTGAGATCGTATGTCTATCGAGTCCGGTCACCTCTCGGCAAGCCTCGGAGACCTTCCGGTCGAGGAATTCAGTTCGAGTGGTGAGGGTGTCGTCGGCTTCGGTTCCCACCAGCCCGGCGGTATCGAGTCCCTCGGTTCCTCGCTGGCCATGATGGAGATCGGTGCCTCCGGCGGTGGCGAGTGCTGCAGCTGCTGCAGCTGCTGCCCGTGCTGCTGCTGCAGCTGAGTCGGTGACCTGCCCGGTCGGCCCGCCTGCGGGCGGCCGGCCGGACCACCGGAACCCGGGGTGCGCGGGCCGGTCGGACGACGGTTCACGACCGGCCCGACGCCCGATCCCCGGAACGTTTCACCTTTCCTGGGAGTTCCCGGGTCCGTGAATGCATTTGGGTGCAAACCTGCTGTAGGTGCGCTGTAAGCACCGGCGGGGATGATGGTGCGACGCCGGGGCGGAAGTGCCTCGGCGTTACTACGAAGAAGGAGAGGAGGTTCCCATGTCGATGAAGGCTGACCAGATTTCCGCTGGTCTCGGAGACCTTCCGGTCGAGGAATTCAGCACCAGCAGTGAGGGTGTTCTCGGCTTCGGTTCGGACCAGCCCGGTGGTATCGAGTCCCTCGGTTCCACGCTGGCCATGATGGAGATCGGCGCGTCTGGCAGTGGCGGCGGCTGCTGCAGCTGCTGTAGCTGCTGCCCCTGCTGCTGCTGCAGCTGATCCGGCGGGGCGGGCCCGGCGCGGTGACCGTGCCGGGGCCGTCCCCTCGTAACGGTGAGAGAGAAGAGAGGGGCGCGGATGCGACCGAAACTCCGGCCAGATGTCTACTACGTCCCGACCGCGGACGGGGCCTTCATCATCGACAGCGCGCGGTCGGTGACGCTGCGCGGTGGATCGATCTATCAGTGGGTGGAACTGCTCGCGCCGAGCCTGGACGGCTCCGTTCCGCTTGAGGACCTGACCTCGGGGTTGTCGCCCGCCCACCAGAAGATGGCCACCGACCTGGTGGGGCTGCTCGAACGCAACGGGTTCGTCCGCGACGTCAGTGAGGACCTGCCGCACTCGCTGACCGACGCGGAGCTCCGGCGCTACCAGGCGGAGATCGCCTACGTCGACTTCCGGTGCGACTCCGGACCGGCCCGGTTCCAGACCTGGCGTGGCACCCGCATGGTGATCGTGGGCGAGGCCCCGCTGGCGGACTCCGCCGCGCGAGCAGCCTGGCACCTGGGCTGTGCCCGCGTGGAGGTCGTCGACCCCTCGGGTGACGCCGACGCCCGCGCCGCGCGCACCGCCGACCTCGCCGCGGCGAAGGAGGAGGACCCGGCCCTCGAACTCGTCGAGACCCCGGCCGCCGACCTCGCCGCGAGCGTGTCCGCCGCCGACTTCGTGGTCGTGCTGACCGAGGACCCGGCGCTGATCGACTCCGTCGAGGAGGCCTGCACGGCGCCGCTGCTGCCGGTCCTGGTGACCCGTGACGCGGCCTGGGTGGGACCGATCCCGGGCGGCGCCGCCGACTGGGCGGACGCCAAGGCGCGCCTGACCGACACCGGCACCCTGCCCGTCGGCCCCTCGACCTGGCTGCGCGGTCCCGCCGTGGGCGTGCCCGCCAACACCGCGCTCTTCGCGGCCTTCCGGGCCGTGACCGGTGCCTACCCCGCACCGGTCTCCGGTGAGGTGGAACGCATCGACCTGGAGACCCTGGAGTCCCAGACCGGGCGCGTACTGCCGGTCGGCGGGGGCAGCGAACCCGCCGCCGACCCGGGGTCCGAGATCGACAGCGAGGCGTTCTCCCTCGCCGCGGCCGAGCTGTTCGACCCGCTCACCGGCCCCCTGCTGGAGATCGAGGAGCACCCGGAGCAGCTGCCGCTGCGCGTCGCCGTGGCCCGCCTGGCCAAGGACGGCGCGACCAGCGACGTCCTCGGCGTGGCCGACGCCTTCGTCGAGGCACGCCACGGCGCCACGTTGGCGGCGCTCGGCCGCCTGGCCGCCGCCCGTGCGGCGAGCGGTCCCGCCCACGACCTCGTCAGCGGTGAGCCCGGCCCGGTGGTCGCACCGGTGGGTATCACGGACGCCCACGTCCCGGGTGTCGGAGCGGCGCTGGACCGTGAGTCCGCGCTCTCCCAGGCGGTGCTGGACTACGCCGCCGAGCGGGCTGTGCCCGTTCCGCAGCGGGCCCCGCTGATCGACCGGGCCGACCTCCCCGAGCTCGTCGGGGAGCAGCTGAACCGCCTGGAACTGCTCGTCGGGTCGAGTGCCCGCCTCTTCCAGCTGGACGCCGAGCTGCCCACCGTCCTCGTCGCCACCGACTCCGAGCCGCTGGCCCGGGCCTCCGGCCGTGACCTGGCGTCCGCCGCCTCGTCGGCGGTCATCCGCGCCACGACCTCCGCGCAGTGCGGGCAGGACCCCGTGACGATGCCTCCGCGACCGGACCGCGTACCCGAACCCGAGGGTTCGGCCGCTCCGCTGACGGGCCACCTGTTGACGTCCGAGGACGCGGTCAAGCTGCTGGCCGCGCGCGGGCACCGGCTCGGGGTCGTGGAACTGGACGGCGAGCCCGCGCTGCGCACGGCCACGCCGCACCTGCTCAGGGTGGTGGAGCTGTGACCGAGTCGCTGACGACCACGCCCACCGTGGTGGGCACCGGAGCGCTGGCCGAGGCCCTCAGGGCCGTGGTCCCCCCGGAGTACACGGTGCTGGTCGGTGAGGACGGTGTCCTCCCCGAGATCCCCGCCGGAAGCGGGCCGGTGCTGCCCGTGCTCGCGCGACGGGACCGGCTCTACATCGGTCCCGTGGTGCGGGAGGACGTCCCCGGTTGCCCCGAGTGCCTGGAGTCGCGCCTGCTGCTGGCCCGGGAGTTCCCGGAGCCGATGGCCGAGATCGACCGCCGTGACCCGGAGCGGCTGCGCCGGTGGGCGCCGCCCGCGCTGACCCACCTGCACGCCGAGTTCGCCGCCGAGGTCGCTGGCCGTCTGGTCGAGCTGGACCGGGACCAGGACACGTCCGAGCGGCGTTCGGTCATGGTGGTGCGGCTGATCGGCCTCGGTGTGCGGCGCGCGGTGCTCCTGCCCGACCCGCTGTGCGCCGTGTGCGGTGCGCTGCCCGAGGACAACCCCGAGGACACCGAGACGCTCGTGCCGAGCGCCTCGTTGTCCCACAAGCCCGGTTCGATGCGGACCAAGTCCCTGGTGGACGACGCGTCGTTCCTCCCCACCTACGTGGACCGGGACGTCGGCCTCGTCCGCACCCTCTTCAAGTACGGCGGCGGCGTGTTCCCGAACATGACCGCGCCGCTGGGCCTGCGGAACTCGACCGACATCGAGCAGGGCATCGGCCGCACCCCCTCCTACCGGGAGTCGGGTACCGCCGCCGTCGCGGAGGCGGTCGAGCGCTGGGGCGGGATGAGCCCGTCCGGCCACCGCAGTGTGGTCACGGGCGCCTACAAGGACCTGCCCGAGGCCCTCGACCTGCGTCGGCTCGGTCTGCACGACGAGCACCGCTACGACGAGGAGGGGTTCCCGTGCCAGCGGTGGACCGAGGAGTCGGAGCTGGACTGGGTCTGGGGCCGTTCCCTCACGCGTGACGCACCGGTCCTCGTGCCGGAGACCTACGCCTACTACCGCACCCGGCTGGTCCGCCCGGACCGCCCCCGGTTCCTGTACGAGGTGTCCAACGGCTGCGCCGTCGGCGGCTCGATGCCGGAGACGATCCTGCACGGGCTGATGGAGGTCATCGAGCGCGACGCGTTCCTGATGACCTGGTACTCGCGCCGCACCCCGGCCGAGATCGACCTCAGCACCGCCAAGGGGCCCACGGTGCCGCTCCTGCTGGAGCGCATCGAGCGGCTGACCGGATACACGGCGCACGCCTGGGACACCACCACCGAGCACGGAATCCCCAGCGTGTGGGTGGGCGTCGTCGACGAGCAGGAGCGGGACGGCTACGCCCGCTTCCTGTGCGCGGCCGCCTCCCACTTCGACATGGAGGACGCTGTGGCCGCCGGGCTCCTGGAGCTGGCGCCGATCATCGCCCAGCACCAGGACGAGCCCGCCGACGTGCAGGACCTCGCCCGGCGCATGGTCGACGACCCCGACCTGTGCACGTCGATGCTGCACCACAGCCAGCTCAACGGCAGGCCCGAGGCCCAGGACCGGCTCGCGTTCCTGTTCGACGGTCCCAAGCGGGAGATGGCCCCGCCCGACCCGCGGCTGCACGCCGACGGGCCGACCGACCTGGAGGCGCTGCTCAACGACACCGTGGAGCGGCTCCGACAGCACGGTCTGGAGGTGCTGGTGGTCGACCAGACCACCCCCGAGCACCGTGCGGGCGGTCTGTTCTGCGTGAAGGTGATCGTTCCTGGGATGCTGCCGATGACCTTCGGCAACAGGTTCCGTCGTGTGCGCGGCCTGGACCGGGTGTTCGCGGCGGCGGCGGAGCAGGGCTTCGACGACGTGAACCCCGACCCGCACCCGTTCCCATGACGGACACGGACCCGAACACGACGGCGGTACCCGTGACCGGCGACGATGACGCGACCCTGGTGCGGGAGTACCTGTACGACGTGCACTACCGGTGGCAGGCGATCCACGCGGAGGGGCAGGGCGGGCTCGACGACCCCGCCCGCCCCCCGCTGTTCACCCGCCCGGCCGTGCCCCGGCGCAGGTTCGGACTCCCCTCCGGTCCGCGTCACCGGATCGGTCCGCTCGGGGCCGCGCTCCGGGACGAGCACACGCGTCCCGGAGCCGGCCCCGGCCGGTCCGGCCCCGACCACGGGTCGGACCTGGAGCGGCTCGGCGAGCTCCTCTTCTACGGGTACGGCTTCTCCCGGATGGACATCGGCCCGCAGGTGGAGTGGCCGTGGCACCGCACGGTGGCCTCGGCCCGCTGCTTCTACCCGGTCGAGTTGGCGGTGTGGTCGGACGCGGCGCCCGAAGGCGTCCACCGCTACGACCCGGCCCACCACGAGCTCTCCGAGCTGCGCGACGACGTCGGGCTGTCCGAACTGGCCGCCGCGTCGGCGGCTGAGCTCGACGGCGCGCGCACCGTCCTGATCGTCACAGCCCGGCTGGGCAAGACCGCCTTCCGGTACCGGAACTACGCCTACCGGCTGGCCACCCAGGAGGCCGGGCTGGTTCTCGGCAACCTCCAGGTGGTGGCCTCCGCCCTGGGCCTGGGCGGCCATGCGCGGCTCCGGTTCCTCGACGAGGCCGTGGCCCGGCTGCTCGCGCTGCCGGACGACGACTCGGAGTCGGTGCTGGCGCTCCTGCCCCTCTGGGACGGCGCGGACGTGCCGACGGAGCCCGGCCACCGCACGGCCGCACCGGTGCCGCCGAGGCGGACCGTGGTTCCCGTGGCGGGCGGCAACGGCATCGAGCCCGCGCTCAGCCACCGGACCCTGGCCGTGGAGCGCGCCTCACGGCTGAACGACCCGGCCGAACTGGAACCGGTGAAGGCCCTGGCCAGCACCCCGCTGGTCGGCGCCGAACCCGCGGCCCCGGGCTCGGGATCCGATCTGCCGCTGGCGTCGTCCCGGCGGGAGAGCGGTACGGACACGGGGACGGCGGTGGTCCGCCGCGACTCCGGGCCGGACGTGTTCCTGCCCACCGCGAAGCCGGTGTCGCTGGGGGTCGTGGCCGACCTCCTGCTCGACGCGGTCCGGCCGACCGCCGACGACCTCTGGCACGAGACGGCGCCGCCCGAGGTGGGGGTGCACGTGATCGCGGGCGCGGTCACGGACCTGCCGCAGGGGCACCACCGCCTCGTGGACGGTGCGCTGCGCACCGTGAGCCACGGCGACCTGCGCCCCCCGTTCCAGGCCATGGACGTGTGGCGGACGGAGATCAACGCGCGGACCGCGCCGCTGATGGTGGTCGTCACCGCCGACACGGAGCGGCTGCTCGAACACCACCCGAGGCGTGCCTTCCGCGCGACCCAGCTGCTCACCGGAGTGGTGACGCAGCGCATCTCCCTGGCCGCGGCCGCGCACGGGCTCTCCGCCCGGGTGACCAACAGCTACGACGCCGACGAGTGCGCCCGCCTGCTGGGCCTCGACGGTGAACGGGAGATTCCGGTGTTTCTTCTGGTACTGGGTGAGCCCAACGCGCCCTGGCACCTGGGGACGAGGGTGCGGCCTTGATCGTCGCACGTGTAGCGGGGCTGCCCAGTGGCGGCGCACGGGTCGGAGAGCTCTCCGGGACCGCCCGCCGCCTCGGTGCCCTCGACGCGTTCCGGGAGGACCTCGACCGCAGGGGTGGTGAGCTGGCGGACCTCATCCACACGGCGGTGGGCGGATGCGAGGACCGCGCCGTCCGCCGCGCGCTGCTGGCCTGCCGTCGGGCCGTCCACAACGGACGGCCCCCCAAGGCGTTGTCGGGGGAGGCGCTGGCACGGCTGTCGGCGTCCGCCCGCGAACTCCACGCCCGGCTGGTCGCCGACCACGAGGCGCTGGACCGGGGCTGGGAGGAGGCCCGCGAGGCCTTCCGTGCCGAGACGTCGGCCGCCGAACGGCGCCTGGCCGACCTCGTCCTGGACGAGGACTTCCGGCGCGCCCTCGCGATGTCCAGTGACGCCCTGTTCCCCGACGTCGAGGCCTGGCTCTCCGGGCCGCCGGGTGCCCCCGAGCACCTCAACACCCGCAGGCGCGTGGTCAACTACGCGCTGCGGACCGCGCTGAAGACCAGTCCCTTCTCCACCCTGACCACCGCCGGACCGCTCCCCGCAGGGGACGGGCCCGCGCCGGGAGACGGGGCGGTGAAGGGGGCCGCGGAGGCGGTCCAGGTCCCGGCGCCGGACGGGTTCTCCCGCCACCTCGAACTCAACGCCGAGGTCGAGTTCCAGCTGGAGCGCCTGCTGGCGACCGCGCACGGGCCGCTGGTACTGCGGACCAACCCCACCCTGACCGTCCTGGGGGAGCGGGCCATGGTCGTGCACGCGGACGGCCGCTGTGTGGGCGTCCCCGCCCGCCCGTGGCTGCTCGCGCTCGCCCGGCGGGCCGAGGAGGGCGCCTCCCCGGCCGACCTGGCCGGTTTCCTCACGTCCGGGTTCGGTGCGTCCGCCGCCGAGGCCGAGTCCATGCTCGGACAGCTGGTCACGGCGGGGCTCCTCCAGAGTGACCTCGGTGTGCCGGACCAGGTCCCGGACCGGCTGACCGACGTGGCCGACCGGCTCGGACTCCCCGAGGGGTCCCCGGTCAGGCGGGTCGGCGAGGCGGTGCGTGAGGTCGAGGCCGCCGACGCTCCGGGCGACCGGTGGCTGTCACTGGGGCGCCTGCGCGCGGCGGTCGGCGCGGCGCTGACCGAGGCCGGCGGAGACCCGTCCCTGATCCCGGGCAAGTACCTCTGCTACGAGGACGTCCTCCCCGGATGGTCCACCCCGCCCCGGACCCCCGACTGGTCCGCGCTCGACCGCGACCTGCACCGCGTCCGGCGCCTGGTGTCGGTGTTCGACGGTGCCCTGCCCGGCCGCCTGGCCATCGCGGAGCTGCTCGGACGCCGCTTCGGGACCGGGGCCCGCGTGGGGCTGCTGGAGGCCTGGCTGGCCTGGAACGAGGCCGCCGACCCCGGGAACACTCCGGACGGTGCCCCCGGCACCGTCGGCCTCCACGGTCTGCGCGACAACCCCTTCCACCTGGCGGACACCGGGGTGCCCAGGATCGAGGAGCTGCGCCGGTTCCAGACCGGGCTGCTCGGGCTGCTCACCCCGCCGGACGGTGGCGGCCACGCCTTCGACGCGGACACCGACGCCCTGGACCGGCTGTTGGACGCCGGGCCCGCCTGGCTGCCCGGCGACCACCCCACCACCCTGTTCCTCCAACCGCTCCCGGGCGGGTCCGTGGCCTTCAACGCGGCGGCCCCCGGGCACGAGACCGCGGGCTCGCGGGTCCGCCGCTGGTCGGAGCCGCCGGTCCCGCACGACGACGGCGACGGCCCTCTCCTCGTCGAGGTGGCGGGCCTGTTCCGCAGCTCGCTCAACCGGGTGGCGCCCTACGCCGGGCACGAACTCGTCTGGCCGGGATGCGTCCCCTCACGGCCGCCGGAGCGGCGGGTCCGCCCGGCCGACCTGGAGATCCGCCTGGACCCGGCCGGACTCCCCACCCTCTGGTGGCGGTCAGCCGACCGGGCGGTGCGGCTCGTCCACCGGGGCACCATGGGCCGCTACTGGTTCCCGCCCGTGCTGCGCTTCCTCCTCGACCTGACCACCCCCATGGCCGAGGCGTGGGCTCTCGTGGGCCGGGCCCGCGCGCTGTACACCAACCCGAAGCCGTCCGAGGTGTCGGTGCTGCCGCGTCTGAGCGTCGGCGCGGTCGTGATGGAACGCCGGAGCTGGATCGTGCCCCGCGCCGAACTGGACCTGGACGAGGGGGACGACTTCGACCGGTTCACCCGCGCGCGCCGCCGGGTCCGGGACCTGGGCCTGCCCGACGTCGTCTTCGCGCGGGCCGCCGACGTGGTCGACTCCACCGAACGGGTCATGGAGAAGGCCAAGGACCGCAAACCGCGCCCGCTGGACCTGTGCTCCTGGTGGGGGATCGAGGAGTTGGCCCGGATGTCCAGGGGACGGGACCTGCTGCTGTTCCAGGAGGCGGAGCCGAACGTGTTCGGCGCCGACCGGGTCGTGGAGTACGCCGTCGAACTACCGGGGGACCGCGCATGAGCTGGATCACGGCCCACTGCTACTACCACGAGGACCTCGCGGAGGTGGTCACCTCCGTCGTCGCGCCGACCGCGCGGACGCTGGGCGACCGCGCGCCGCGCTGGTTCTACGTCCGCTACTGGTCCGGCGGCCCGCACGTCAGGTTCCGCATGTGGGTGCCCGACCCCGCCGACCGCGCGACCGCGCACGAGGAGGTCCGGAGCCGGTTCGAGGACCTCGTGGCGCGACGCCCCTCCCGTGTGGAGGCCGACCCGGCGGACTTCCAGCGCCTCGCCGACCTCATCGGCAACCCCGGCGAGGAGGCCGGAGCCGACATCCTGCCGGACAACACCCTCACGTGGGAGTCGTACCGGCCCGAGACCGGGATGTACGGCGGCCCCGAGGCGATGGAGCACGTCGAGGAGTTCTTCACCGCCTCCAGCCGCGACGCCCTGGCCTACGTGGGCACCCCCACCGACCCGGTGGCCCGCGCCGTGTGGTGCATGGCCAGCGGTCTGGCGACGGTCGGTGACGCGGACTGGGTGAACCGGTTCGTGGACCACATGGTCGGCCGCTGGATCGGTGAACGGATCGGCGCCCAGTGGCAGCGGCTCGTCGACCAGTCCTGGCAGCGGTCCGGGGAACGGGTCCGCCACCTCGTCCGCCACGCCCTGACGGCGTCCCCGAGCGGCGGCGAGGGCGAGTGGCTGCGGGCCTGCGAACGGCTCCAGGAGGGGCTCACCGCCGTGGAGGCGCGGGGCCGGCTGGAGCCGCCCGAGGACGCGGCCCCGGACGGTCTCGCCCACCTGGACCGGGGGATGGTGACCCTGTCCGCGCTGCACATGCACAACAACCGACTCGGGGTCCACATGGAACGGGAGGCACTCGTGATGGAACTGCTCAGGTTGGCCCTGGCCGAGACCGCGTCGGTGCGGCCGTGACGGCCGCCCGACGGCTCCGGGTCGCCTACCACGACCCCGACCCCGCGCCCCTGCTGCGGGCCGGGGTGCGCCCCCTGCTCGCTGAGCTGGCCGCCGAGGGGCTGTCCGCCCACTGGGCCCGGCACTGGCGCCGGGGACCGCACCTGCGGATCATCGTGGACGCCGACGACGCCGCCTGGGAACGGATCGTGCGTCCCGCCGCGGAGCGCCACCTGGGCGCCGCCCTGGCCGCCCACCCGTCCACCACGGTGCTCGACCCCGAGGCGCTCCGGGAGACCTACCGGCAGCTGGCCGCACGCGAACGGGAGTACGGGCCGCTGGAGCCGCAGCAGCCCGACAACACCGTCGAGGAGGAGCCGCACGACCCCCGGCTGCACGTGCTCGGCACGCCCGACGCCGTGGCGCTGTTCGAGGGCTTCCACGAACGCACCGCCGACGCCGCGCTCACCATGGCCGTGGGCGAGGGGCCCTCCCTGAGCACCCACGTCGTGGACCTCATGCTGCTCATGGCACAGGAGGTGGGCGGCTACCTCGAACGCGGGTTCGTCTCCTACCGTTCCCACGCCGAGGCGCACATCATGGGCAGTCCCGACCCCGGGGCCGTCCGCGCGCTCTTCGACGAACGCTCCGCCCGGCTGCGGGAACCCCTCGTGCGGCGGGTGCGGGCCCACGCCGAGGGGGCCGCCGCGCACCTGGACGACCTCACCGCCGCCGTGGGCCGCGAACTCGTGCGGGCCGCCGACGACGCCCGGCCGCTGCTCGCGGACGGACGCCTCGACCTCGACGGTCCCGTCGCCAACGGCGGGGGCGCCGAGGGCGGCGACGCGACCGAGGAGCAGACCCGCCACAGCGCCTTCCACCAGGCGCTTCGCGGCTCCGGTGACTTCGAACGGACCCTGCGCGGGGCGGCCTGGTTCCTCCGCTACCGGGTGGCGCTGAACCTCCTGTACCTGCACCTGGCGCGGATCGGCGTGCGCCCGGTGGACCGATTCCTGTACTGCCACGTCGTCGCTGACGCGGTGGAGCAGGCCTGTGGGGTCGACGCCGTGGCGATGGTGGCCTCGGGCGCGACCGAACTCGTAGAAGGGCACTCATGAGCACGGCCGAGCGCACGACAGCGACCGACGCCGACCGGGACACCGTCCTGGCGTACCTGGCCGACCGCGAACTGCCGCAGGTGTCGGGGGCCTACCAGCTGTACCCGACGCGGGCGGGACGGCCCGGCGTGGCCGAGCACGCCCTGCCCCGCCCCGGAAGTGGCCCCGACGGGCCGGTCGACCGCATCTCCCGCATGCTGGCCACCGGCAACGGGCTCGCGCGGCACCGGTTCCTGACCGTCTCGGGGGCGAGGGCCTTCCTGCCCACCGGCGCCCCCGGATGGGGGTTCGACGAGCAGCACGTGATGACCACCCTGCTCCGGCTCGTCGCCAGCGGCGGCGCGGCCTACCCGGTGGACCTGTGGCTGCTTTCGGGCGGGGAGTCCGGGCTGCCGGTCGGCGCCCACCGCTACAACCCGGTCCACCACGGACTGACCCAGGTCACCACCGAGGACCCCCGGCCCCGGCTGGCCCGGGCCCTGGGCGGCGCGGTCTCCGACCTGACCATCGTGCTGACGACCCGGTTGGAGCGCACCACCGGCCGGTACGGCAAGTTCGCCCACCGGCTGCACCTGCTGGACACCGGCCACACGCTGGCGCAGTTGCTGATCGCCGGGCGGAGCCTCGACTGGGAGTGCACACCCCGGCTGGCCTTCGTCGACGACGAGATCGAGCACATCCTGGACCTGGGCGACGAGACCGAGATCGCCTTCGCGGTCGTCACGGTCGGGCCGACCCGCACGGTCACGCCCGCCAGCGACCCCGCCCCCGTCCGGGTGCCGCCGGTCCCGGACCGCTACCCGCAGGACGTCCTGTGCGCGGCCCGCCGGTCCGAGCCCGGGCCGGAGCTGGAGTTCGGCGAGATCACCATGCCCCGCGACCCGGAGCGGGCGATGCTGCGCCGACGCAGCCCCGTCGGCGGCTTCGTGGCGCCCCCGCCCTCCGCCGAGGACCTGGCGCCCGTGGCCGAGGCGGTCGACTCCGTGCTGGCCCCGTTGGGCGGGCACGGCAGGTTGGTCCCGCCCAAGGACCCGGCGGTGGCCACCCGGATCGGGGCTCCCGGGCACCGGCTCAACCTGTCGCTCGCCGGTGTGGTTGTCCCGGTCCTGGAGCTGTCGGAACTGGTGCGTGAGCACGGGCCCGGCGCCTTCCGGGTCGGCGCCGTGGCGATCGGCGTCTCCCTCCAGGCGGCGGCCCTCGTCGCCGCCGACCGCGGGTTCGGTACCTTCCCGCTCTGCGCCTACGACGGCCCGGGGATCGAGAGCAACCTGGGACTGCCGGACGCCTCCACGATGTGCGTGGCGCCCATCGGCGTGGCCGCCCACGTGGGCGCCTCGTTGGAGGTGCCGTTGTAGGCGGCGGCGCCGCGATACGGCCCGGTCCCGGTGGTGGGGGATGCCGTCGGGACCGGGCGCACGTGGGGCCGGGCCGGTCGGGAGGATTCCCGAACGGCCCGGCCCTCACCTGTCCGTCTCACGTGTGGGTGTCCCGTGGCCGAGAGGAAGCCTGGTGGTGACGCCAGGACTCCGTGCCCGAGGCGTCCCTTGAGGGTGGCGGCGGGAGACGGATGGGGATGCTCCGCCTAGACGCCCTCGAAGAGGGAACGCACCTGCTCCCTGGTCCTCGGCCGCAGCGGCTCGGACCAGGCACGCCAGGTCTGCTCGGTCAGCTCCTCGGCGGTGACGTCCAGGCCCAGCTCCTCGAACTCGGTGGGGAAGCCCCAGCGGCGCAGGAGGTCGCCCAGCGCGTCCGCGACCTCGACCGGGGTCACCGACGTGCCCGTCAGGCCCAGCGCCCGACCGCCCAGCTCGGCCAGCCGGTCCGCGTGCCCGGCCAGTTTGTCGCCGTCCACCACCATCCGCGCCCACCGGGTCAGCAGGACGCCGAGGGCCGGTCCCTTGCGCAGACCCTGGGCGGTGAGCGTGTTGGTCGGGTACCAGACCCAGAACGAGTGCAGGTGGCGGCCGATCTGGTGCAGCGTGAACGTGCTGACGCTGGCGGCCAGCGCGACGGTGCCGCGCGCCTCCAGGTCGTCACCGTCGGCAAGGGCCCGTTCTGCGGCCGGGATCACCGCCCTGATCTGGCCGATCGCGACCTCGTCGGGCAGGGCCGTGGTGGGCGGGTCCGACACCATGGGGACCAGGAGCCGCGCGACCGTCTCCAGGGCGCCCTCGGCGGTCAGGGCGGGCGGCAGCGACGTGTGCAGCATCGGGTCGATCACCGCGACCCTGGGGAACAGGGACCAGTGGACCAGGAAACGGCGGTCGGTCCCGTCGGCCAGGCTCGCCTTGGCGTTGACCTCGCTACCGGTCGCCGCCGTGGTGGGCACCGCCACCACGGGCAGACCGCCCCGCGTGACGGGCTCGGGCATGACGAACCCGCCGCCGGGCTTCCACCCGGTGAGCAGGCCGGGCAGGGCCACCGCCGCGGCAGCCGCCTTGGCCAGGTCCATCACGGTTCCGCCGCCGATCGCGCAGACGGAGCGGACACCCTCCGCGCGCAGGCGGTCGGCCAGCTCCACGGCCTCCTGCCGGGTGGGCGTGGAGGGGGCGCGGCGGACGATCACCTCGGGGGCGAGCCGTTCCAGCAGCGCGGCCACACCGGGTACGGAGGTCGCGGCGTACTCGTCCACCACGACCGCGACCGGGCGGCCCGTCCGCTCGATCTCCAGCGGCACGTCACGCAGACGGCCCGCGCCGAAGTCGACCCTGGTGGGCACCCACCAGTGGGGGTTGATGGTGGAACCCGTGTCGGTCATCGTGACCTCACCGCCTTCAACGCGCCGGTCAGCCGGGCCGCGATCTCGTCCACTTCGGCGTCAGTGACGACCAGTGGGGGGAACAGGAGCAGGCAACGGCGGCTCAGGTGCACCAGGAGCCCGTTGCGCTGGCACAGGTGGCTGATCATCGCCATGTCCATGGGGGAGAGCGGCGCTCGGCTCTCCTGGTCACGGACCAGTTCGACGGCCAGGGCCAGGCCCTCGCCGCGCACCTCACCGACGATGTCGAGTTCGAGGAGCGCGTCCAGGTGCTGCCGCAGCCGGGCCCCGGCCTTGGCGGAGCGCTCCACCAGGTTCTCGTCCTCCATGACGTCCAGGGTGGCGAGGGCGGCGGCGCAGGCGGCGGGGTTGCCGGACTGGGTCTCCCCGTGCGTCAGGTAGGTCCCCGAGGACTCGTAGGCCTCGAACACCTCGGCGGGGAAGAGCGTGGCCGCCAGCGGGAGGTACCCGCTGTTGATGCCCTTGGACATGGTCACCACGTCGGGCCGGACACCGGTGTGCTCGCTCGCGAACATCCTCCCGGTGCGTCCGAACCCGGTGGCCACCTCGTCGACGATCAGGTGGGCCCCCATGCGCTCGGTGGCGGCGGCGACCTCCTCCAGGAAGCCCTTCGGCGGCATCAGCACACCGCCCGAGCAGAGGACGGGTTCGACGATGACGGCGGCCACCTGGTCGCCCTCGGTGCGTTCGAGTTCGGCCAGGGCCTCGCGGCAGGTCCGCTCGTCGGGGCCCAGGCCGCGTTCGGCGGCGAAGGGGTCGGGGTAGGGGAGCAGCCGGTTCCACCGGCGGTCCACCCCGTACTCCTCCTGGTCGAGCTCCTCGCCGGTCAGGGCCATGGCACCGATCCCGGTCCCGTGCCAGGAGTGGGCGTCGAAGGAGACCACCAGGCGGCGCTCGGGCTGCCCGACCAGGCTCCGGTACCGGCGCAGCACCTTGACGGCCGCCTCGTTGGCGGAGGAGCCGGAGGAGGAGAAGTAGACGCGGTCGAAGCGCCCGGGCGCGATCTCCAGCAGTCGGGCGGCGAGGTCGCGGGCGACGTCGTGGCCGTAGCGGAACAGCGTTCCGTAGGAGAACCGGCGCAGCTGCTCGGTGACGGCGTCGACGATCCGGGGGTGGTTCCAACCGCAGGTCACGTTCCACAGGCCGGACGTGGCGGACAGGTAACTGTTCCCGGCCTCGTCCCGTACCCGGACGCCGTCGCCCTCCACGAGGGTCGTCCCGCCCCGCTCGAACATGGACATCGAGGTCATCGGCAGCCACAGGGGCGAGGCTCCCGAGGTTCCCGTCGGCGCGGGGGATCGCCCGTCAGAGTTCATCTGGCACTTTCTTGGCAGGCTTCGGTCGGCGCTGGTCCCAGCTTGGGGGAAGTCGCTTACACCTCGATTACTGTCCGGTTGCGCCGAACAGGTCTTTCGACCTACTTTCAACACGTGCTGAAGGTAACCGCCGGCAATGATTTGCCACGTGAAGTAGTGATAAAGCTGGCCCGTTCCAGACGCACGGAGTTGGGTAGAGCACTTCCCGAACAGGAGGCGACGTGATTGAGTTCGGGATTCTGGGTCCGCTGGTCATTTATCGGGACGGCGTTCCGGTTGTGCTCAGGGCCCCCATGTTGCGCCGTCTGTTGGCCGTGCTGCTGAGTCAGGGAGGGCACCGGCTCTCGCTGGACGAACTGGCGGAGGCCCTCTGGGAGGGCGCGCCGCCGGACGGGGCCCGCAGCACCCTGCAGGTGTACGTCCACCGGCTGCGGAAGGTGCTGGACGACAGCGGCCGTCTGGTGCGGGACGGCCCGGGATATCGCATGGAGTTGTGTAGTGCGGAGGTCGACGCGAAGAGGTTCGAGACGACGGTCGTCCTCGCGCGCAGGGCACGGAGCCGGAGCGAGCTCCAGCAGGCCTCCGAAATGTACTGCCACGCCCTGGGGCTGTGGCGGGGAAGACCGTATTCGGATATTCCCAACAGTGGTGTGGTGGCGAACGAGATTCGGCGGCTGGAGGAACTCAGGCTGTTGACCAACCAGGAAAGGATCGAGATCGACCTCGACCGTGGGCACCACGCCCGTCTGGTGCCCGAACTCACCGAGCTCGCCGCCCTGCACCCGTATCGGGAGAGACTGCTCGCCCTGTTGATGCTCGCGCTCTACAGGTCGGGCCGCCAGGCCGAGGCACTGGGGATCTATCGGGGAACCCGGCTCCGCCTCGCCCACGAGCTCGGTGTGGAGCCCACCATGCCCCTGCGGCGACTCCACGAGGCGATCCTGCGGGCCGACGGTCAGCTCCTGCGGATCACCGCCGACGACCTGGACACACAGTGGGAACCGAGCGCCGCGTAGGAGGGTTCCCTCGGAGGGTCGTCCCGGATCACCTCCGCGAGCAGACCTGACCAGCCACACGACACCGCCACGGGGACACGGGTCCGCCTCCGCGACGGACACCGTGTCCCCGGCGGCGGTACGCCGACCGAGGCCCACGGGCACGGGCACGGGCCCGTGGCGCCGGGCACGACGCACCGAGGGGTGCCGGAGCCCGCCGCTGGGTAGGGTTCGACCATGGCCAGAACGTACAGTGACGCCCTGTTGGCCGACGGCCCGCTCCTTTTCGTCTCCGGTCAGGTCCCGGTGGCCCCCGACGGTGACGTCGCGGGCGACGCGGGCGGACAGACCCGGCAGATCTTCCGCAACATGGAGGCCGTGCTGGCTCGGCACGGGGCCGACCTGACCCACGTGGTGAAGCTGACCTACTACCTCCGCCACATCACCGACCTCGACGAGTTCCGCTCCGCCCTCCTGGACTCCCTGCCCGGAGACCACCGGCCCGCGGCCACGCTGGTCGAGGTGAGCGGTCTGGTGGACCCGCGCTTCCACGTGGAGATCGACGCCGTCGCCTGCCTGCCCCGGGAGCGCGCGTGACCGCCGGCCCGCTGGAGGGCTTCGCCGCCCACCTGTCCGGCGAACTGGGCCGCTCCCCGCACACCGTGCGCGGCTACCTGGCCGACCTCACCTCCCTTCTGGAGCACCTCGACGCGTGCGGCCACGGCCCGGCCGACCTCGACGTCCCCCTGATCCGCGCCTGGCTCTCCCATGCCCGATCCGCCGGAGCCAGCCGGTCCACCATCGCCCGACGGGTGGCGGCGGTCCGCGCCCTCACCCGCTACCTGCACCGCGAGGGGGTCCTGGCCACCGACCCCGGCCCCCGCCTGGCCACCCCCCGCCAACAGCGCTCCCTGCCCACCGTCCTGGACGAGGAGCAGGCGGCCTCCGCCCTGGAGGGCCTCGCTCCCACCACCCCGGTCGAGCTGCGCCGCCACGCGGTGGTGGAACTGCTCTACGCCACCGGCATCCGGGTGGCCGAACTCTGCGCACTGGACCTGGCCGACCTCGACCGCGCCCGGAACACCGTCCGGGTGCTGGGCAAGGGCGACAAGGAGCGCACGGTCCCGGTGGGAGCCCCGGCCCTGGACGCCGTGGACGCCTGGACCACCCGGGGACGTCCCGAATTCGTGTCCCCGACCCCCACCGGAGCCCTCCTCCTGGGCGCCCGGGGTGGCCGCCTGGGCGTCCGCCAGGCCCGTGAGGACGTCCACGCCCACCTGCGCGCCGCCGGGGTGGACTCCGCCCCGCACGGGCTGCGCCACACCGCCGCCACCCACCTCCTCAACGGCGGAGCCGACCTGCGCAGCGTCCAGGAGTTCCTCGGCCACTCCAGCCCGCGCAGCACGCAGATCTACACCCACGTCTCCGTGGAGCGCCTGCGCACCGCCTACCAACAGGCCCACCCCCGCGCCTGAGCGCGCACGGCACCGAACCGGGGGCGGGGCGCGCCTCCACCTGGCACCGCTGCGACTTCCGTACGCAGGGAAGCCACTCCGTCCGCCATGGTTCCTGCTCGGGGTTTCCCCGACTGGGGTGACGGGTCCCGCCAGGTGCTGGCCGCACCGGTGCGCGGCCCCGGTGGTCGGTCCGCGACAGTGAGTCCCCTCCGTCCGCCATGGTTCCTGCGCTGGGCCCCGATCTGGGGCGTTCCCTGCCAGGTGGTCCGCTTCGGTGCGGCCTCGGTGGTCTGGTCGCGGCGGCTGAGAGCGGAGGCCCCTGCGCATGGTTCCTGCTCGGGGCTTCCCGGTCGGGGTGACGGGTCCGTGCCTGACGGCCGCTTCGGTGTGGCCCCGGTGATCGGGACAGGGGACCTGCGGGCTCCCGGGGGCCTGGCCGGGGCAGTGGCCCGGCCGCTGGCCCGCACCCAGTTCGACCCCCGCCGCCCGGTGGAGGGGCAGCAGGCGGATCCCGCCTCGGCCCAGGAGGCCGAGGGGGTCCAGGTAGTCGGAGGCGCGGAGCAGACCCCAGTGGAGGCAGGGACGGTCCGGACAGTGCCGGGGCTCGGCGGACAGCGTGCCCAGGGGACCGTCGCCCACCGGGTCGCCCCGGGCGACGGTGGCGTCCACAGGGAGGTAGGTGGTGCGCAGGTCCCCGTGGGAGACGCTCACCACTCCCACCCCCGCGATCCGGCCGGCGTAGTGCACCACACCAGGGCCCGCCGGGTGGATCGGCTGCCCCGGTTCGGCGGCCAGGTCCACGCCCCGGTGCCCGGGAAGCCAGGGCCGTTCGGGCGGGTCGAAGCCGCGCAGGACCTCGGCGGGAGGGTCCACCGGCCAGCGCCAGGAGGGCGTGGCCCGGTGGGAGAGGACGGGCAGAATCAGGAGGGAGAGCGAGAGGAGGACGTGCCAGAGGCGGCGAGGACACATGCTTCCAGCGTGCGCTCGGCGGTCCGGATCCGCCACCGCTGATCGGGATCTGTGGACAACTCCCCGGAGGCCGGGGAACCGCCCCCGAAGAGGCGTCGGCGCCCGAGCGATCTGCCTGGGCACGGAGCTGTTCCGGGGTGTGCCCGGCGGAGGATAGAATCGTCTGTGGTCCGCTGGACCAACCAACAATACGCACGCCCACCCGCCTCCTCCGGGAGGGGCCGCACCCACGGTCCACACCGCTTCGGCGGGGTGGCGGTACGGCCGGGGCGTCAGGATCAACCGACGGCGGAGCATCCCTCCGCCACCGCAAGGAGGACCAGGTCATGGCCACAGTCGTGACGATTCGCCAGCTCCTGGAGAGCGGCGTCCACTTCGGGCACCAGACCCGTCGCTGGAACCCCAAGATGAAGCGCTTCATCTTCACCGAGCGCAACGGCATCTACATCATCGACCTCCAGAAGTCGCTGGCGTACATCGACCGTGCCTACGAGTTCGTCAAGCAGACGGTCGCCCACGGTGGCACCATCCTGTTCGTCGGCACGAAGAAGCAGGCGCAGGAGGCCATCGACGAGCAGGCCCGCCGCGTCGGCATGCCCTTCGTCAACCAGCGCTGGCTGGGCGGCATGCTCACCAACTTCTCCACCGTGCACAAGCGGCTCCAGCGTCTCAAGGAGCTGGAGGAGATCGACTTCGACGACGTCGCCGGCTCCGCGCTCACCAAGAAGGAGCTGCTGAACCTTCGCCGTGAGAAGGACAAGCTGGAGCGCACCCTCGGTGGTATCCGCGACATGTCCCGCGTGCCCAGCGCCGTGTGGATCGTGGACACCAAGAAGGAGCACATCGCGATCAGCGAGGCTCGCAAGCTGAACATCCCGGTCGTCGCGATCCTCGACACCAACTGCGACCCGGACGAGGTCGACTACCCGATCCCGGGTAACGACGACGCCATCCGCAGCGTCAGCCTCCTCACCCGCGTCGTCGCCGACGCCGTCGCCGACGGTCTGCTGGTCCGCTCCGGTGCCTCCGGCGCGACCGAGGAGAAGGCCGCCGAGGAGCCCCTGGCCGAGTGGGAGCGCGAGCTCCTCGAGGGCAAGAGCGAGACGGCCGCCGCCGAGGCCGCCGCCGAGCAGGCCCCGGCCGAGACCCCGACCGTCGCCCCGGCCGACGAGGTCGCCGCCGAGGCTCCGGCCGAGGTCACCTCCGAGGACTCCCCGGTGGACGCCCCCGAGCAGGCCCCCGCTGAGGACAAGACCGCCGAGTAGTCAGCGGTCCCTTCCGGGGACACCGTCTCCCGTGCGCCGCCTCGCCCCTCGTGGGCGGGGCGGCCCGTGCGGTGCTCACCCGGTCACTTCCAGATCCGACTTCACTCCAAGGGAATCCGAGAACAGGCATGGCGAACTTCACCGCCGCGGACGTCAAGAAGCTGCGCGACGCGACCGGCGCCGGCATGATGGACTGCAAGAAGGCCCTGACCGAGGCCGACGGCGACTACGACAAGGCCGTCGAGGCCCTGCGCATCAAGGGCGCCAAGTCCGTCGACAAGCGCGCCGACCGCACCGCCGCCCAGGGCATGGTCGTCCTCAAGCAGGAGAGCGAGGGTAAGGCCACCCTCATCGAGCTCAACTGCGAGACCGACTTCGTCGCCAAGAACGCCGGTTTCATCGAGCTGGCCAACCAGGTCGCGGACTTCGTCGCCGCCCAGGACGGCGACGACATCGCCGCCATCGCCGCCGCCGAGATCGAGCCGGGCAAGAGCCTCCAGGCGTACATCGAGGGCAAGAGCGCGATCATCGGGGAGAAGCTCGAGTTCCGCCGCATCGCGAAGTTCGACGGCGCCTACGTCGCGAGCTACCTGCACAAGTCCGACCCGGACCTGCCCCCGAGCATGGGCGTCCTGGTCGAGCTGGACAAGAAGGACGAAGAGGTCGGCAAGGACCTCGCCCAGCAGATCGCCGCGCTGGCCCCGCAGTACGTCAGCAAGGACGAGGTCCCCGCCGAGGTCGTCGCCAACGAGCGCCGCATCGCCGAGGAGACCACCCGCGAGGAGGGCAAGCCCGAGCAGGCGATCCCCAAGATCGTGGAGGGCCGCCTCAACGGTTACTTCAAGGACGTGACGCTGCTCGGCCAGCCGTTCGTCAAGGAGAACAAGAAGTCGGTCCAGAAGGTCGTCGACGAGGCCGGGGTCACCGTCAAGCGCTTCGTTCGCTTCAAGGTCGGCCAGGCCTAGGGAGTTGTCCGGTGGAGCGTTCCGAGAAGGCGTCCACCGCACACACCCTGGGGTTTTGACATGATGGAGGTGCCGGGGAGACTTCTCTCCCCGGCACCTTCTGGTGGATATGGGTGGATTTGGGGCGACCTTCGCCCCCGCCGCCCGCAGCAGGAGCACTCGGGGGACCCTGTGCCACTCGGGGAGAACAAGGGAGGCCACAGGCCGTGTCGGAGAACGAAGCGATGACCACCGAACCCGCCATGCACGACTCCGGTTGGAAACGTGTGATGCTCAAGCTCTCGGGGGAGGCGTTCGCCGGAGGTGGCGGTCTCGGCATCGAGCCCGAGGTCGTCCAGTACGTGGCGGAGTCCATCGCGGAGGCGGTCTCCGAGGGCATCCAGGTCGCCGTCGTCGTCGGTGGCGGCAACATGTTCCGCGGCGCGCAGCTCACCGAGGGCGGGATCGAGCGCGGCCGCGCCGACTACATGGGGATGCTCGGCACCGTCATCAACTGCCTCGCCCTCCAGGACTTCCTGGAGCGTCTGGGTGTGGACACCCGCGTACAGACCGCGATCCACATGAGCCAGGTCGCCGAGGCCTACATTCCGCGCCGCGCCATCCGCCACCTGGAGAAGGGCCGCGTGGTCATCTTCGGTGCCGGTCTCGGCGCGCCGTTCTTCTCCACCGACACCACCGCCGCCCAGCGCGCGCTGGAGATCGGCGCCCAGGCGGTCCTCAAGGGCACCCAGGTCGACGGGGTCTACGACTCCGACCCGCAGCGCAACCCGGACGCGGTCAAGTTCGACAAGCTCAACTACAACGAGGTCCTCACCCGCGGCCTCAAGGTCATGGACGCCACGGCCGTCAGCCTGTGCATGGACAACGGGCTGCCCATCGTCGTCTTCGACCTCATGAGCCAGGGCAACATCCTGCGCGCCGTCCGCGGTGAGAAGATCGGCACCATCGTCGGCCCCGTCTCCGCCTAGCGGACGGTCGGCCGCGAACACAAGCCACGAACACCCAGCCGAGAACCCGGGAGCGTCCACAATGACCGAAGAAACCCTCCTTGAGGCCGAGGAGAAGATGGAGAAGGCCGTGGCCGTGGCGAAGGAGGACTTCTCCACGATCCGGACCGGCCGTCCCACCCCGGCCACCTTCAACAAGATCACCGTCGACTACTACGGTGCCCGCACGCCGATCAACCAGCTGGCGTCCTTCTCGGTGCCCGAGCCGCGGATGGTCGTCATCTCCCCGTTCGACGTGAACGCGCGGACCGAGATCATCAACGCGATCCGCAACAGCGACCTCGGCGTCAACCCCTCGGACGACGGCCAGGTCATCCGCGTGGTGTTCCCGGACCTGTCCGAGGAGCGCCGCAAGGAGTACGTGAAGGTCGCGCGCACCAAGGCCGAGGACAGCAAGGTCTCGATCCGCAACGTGCGCCGTCGTGCCAAGGACAGCTTCGAGAAGGCCGTCAAGGCCGGCGACCTCGGTGAGGACGAGGCGCACCGCGCCCAGGCCGAGCTGGACGAGCTCTCCCAGAAGTACGTCGCCGCCATCGACGAGCTGTTGAAGCACAAGGAATCTGATCTTCTCGAGGTTTAGCCGGTGAGCACACCTTCCAAGGGTTCCGGAGGCGATGACCACTCACCGGAGCACAGACCCGACGACATTCCCCCGTCCGGGGCGGACGACCCCGCCTCGGACACGGCCGCCGGGCAGCGCTTCGTGCTGCACAAGCCGGGGGGTGAACCGGTCAGGACCGGTCGCAACCTCCCGGTGGCCATCGCCAGCGGGTGCGCCCTGGGCGCGCTCGTGTTCTTCTCGGTCTTCCCGTGGCCGCAGCTGTTCACGATCATCACCTCGCTGGGGGTGCTGATCGGCCTGCGCGAGCTCAACCGGGCCTTCGGCGGCAAGGGCATGACCCTGGCCGTGGTCCCGTTGGCCGTGGGCGGGGTGGCCATGCAGGCCGGAGCCTACTTCGGTGGCGCGGACTGGTTGGCGGGCATCGCCGCCCTCACGGCGATCGCCTGCCTGGCCTGGCGGCTGAGGGGCGGGGCCGAGGGGTTCGTCGCCGACGCGTCGGCGAACCTGTTCGTCCTGGTGTACCTGCCGTTCATGCTGGCCACGTGGATGCTGCTCATCGCGCATCCCGAGGACGGCCAGTACCGGCTCGTGGTGTTCATCCTCGTGACGATCTCCAGCGACATCGGCGGGTACTTCGCCGGGATCCTGCTGGGGCGGCACAAGATGGCGCCGGTCATCAGCCCGAACAAGACCTGGGAGGGTTTCGGCGGCTCCGTGGTGGGCTGCGCGGTGGCGGGCGCGCTGTGCGTGACCCTCCTGCTGGGCGGCCCCTGGTGGGTCGGTGTGGTCCTGGGCCTGGCCGTGGTCCTGGCGGCCACGGTCGGTGACCTCATCGAGTCGCTCTTCAAGCGCGACCTCGGTGTCAAGGACATGGGCCGGTTCATGCCGGGCCACGGCGGTCTGATGGACCGCATCGACTCGCTGCTCATCGCGGGTCCGGTGGTCTGGATCGTGCTGAGCCTCCTCCTCCCGTAGCGAACGGGTCGGGCCCCCGACCTCGTGGCACCCAGTGACGGACCGGGCGCGACGAGATCGGGGGCCTTCGTCGTGCCCGGGGGCGACGAAGGGGTGCCGGGTGGATACGCTCGACGGGTGGATGAACCTCTGATCGAACGCATGCGCCAGTACGGTGAGACGATCTTCGCCGAGATGACGCGCCTGGCCGTGGAGACCGAGTCCGTGAACCTCGGACAGGGTTTCCCCGACACCGACGGACCGCGCTCCCTCCTGGAGGGCGCCTCCCGCAACATCTTGGCGGGGGTGAACCAGTACCCGCCGGGGCCGGGCCGCCCGGAGCTGCGCGACGCCGTGAGCCGCTACCGTGCCCGTCACTACGGCCTGGAGTTCGACCCCGAGGCCGAGGTGTACGTGACGGTCGGCGCGACGGCCGGGATCGCCGCCTCGATGCTGGCGCTGGTGGAGGCCGGGGACGAGGTGATCGTCTTCGAGCCGATGTACGACTCCTACGCCGCGACGATCTCCCTCGCCGGAGGGGTGCGGCGCCCGGTGACGCTGCGCCGCGAGTCGCTGAGCGGCCGTTTCACGTTCGACCCCGCCGAGCTCCGCGCGGCGGTGACCCCGCGCACCAGGCTGATCATGGTCAACAGCCCGCACAACCCCACCGGCACGGTGTTCACGCCCGCCGAGCTGGAGGAGATCGCCGCGGTCTGCCGTGAGAACGACCTCATCGCGGTCACCGACGAGGTGTACGAGTTCCTCACCTTCGACGACCGTCGACACGTGCCGTTGGCCACGATGCCGGGCATGCGCGAGCGGACCCTGTCCATCTCCTCGGTGGGCAAGACGTTCGCCGTCACCGCGTGGAAGACCGGCTGGGTCACCGGCCCCGAACCCCTCGTCCGCGCCGTGCGCACGGTCAACCAGTTCCTCACCTTCTCCGCCAACGGCGCGCTCCAGCTGGCCATCGCCGACGCCCTCGACAACGAGGGGGAGTGGATCGAACGGCAGCGGCTCGCGCTCCAGGGCAAGCGGGACCGGCTCGCGGAGGGCCTGACCCGGGCCGGGTTCGAGGTGAACGTCTGTGAGGGCACCTACTTCCTGATGACGGACATCCGCCCGCTCGGGTACGCGGACGGCGTGGACGTCGCCCGGGCACTGCCCCGTCAGGCGGGGGTGGCGGCGGTCCCCGCCAAGGTGTTCTACGACCGGCAGGACGAGGGGCGGCACCTGCTGCGCTTCGCCTTCTGCAAGAAGGACGAGGTGCTGGACGAGGCGGTCCGGCGCCTGGCCTCCTGGCACGGCTGGGTGAACTGAGCCCGACGGGCGCCGCCCCTCCGGTCCGCGTCGACTGGGCCGGAGGGCGCGGGGAGGTCCCGGGCCGGGCGGTTCAGAGGGCGGGGGATCTCCTTCCGTCCCGGGCGTCCATGATCTCGATGAGGCGTTCCTCGGCGTCCGGGCCGGGAGCGACTCGGGGGAGGCGCCACATGAGGACGGCGCCGCCGATCCACCAGGCCAGGACCATGACCCACTCGTGGGGCCAGCCCAGGGCGGCGGGCATGCCGGGCAGGTAGAGCAGGAAGAGGCCGAAGGCCAGCACGAAGGCGGTGACGCCCACGGGGGTCCCCGCACGGACCCGGAACGGGCGCTCCATCTCCGGTTCGCGGCGGCGCAGCACCAGGAAGCACAGCACCACCGTCAGGTAGGCGATGACGATGTTCAGCCCGCCGGCGTTGACCAGCCACACGAGCATCGGGCGGCCGAAGAGCGGGGCCAGGACCGAGAGCGCTCCGATGAACAGCACCGCGTTGGCGGGGGTGCGGAAGCGCGGGTGCAGCTCCCCGAACCAGGAGGGGAGCATCCGCGACCGGGCCATGGCGTAGATGAGGCGGCTGCCCCCGATGAGGAAGGCGTTCCAGCTGGTGAGCAGCCCGGCCACGCCGCCCAGGACCAGGAGGTTGCCCATGGCGGCGCTGTTCCACATGGCGGCCATGGAGTCGGCCGAGGCGAGCTCGGAGCCCAGGAGGTCGGCGGCGGGCATCCCGGCGCCGGCGGTCAGCATCACCATCACGTACCAGGCGGTGGCGCAGAAGACCGAGACCACCAGGAGCGAGCCGACCAGGCGGTGGGGCAGCCTGATCTCCGAGGCGGACTGGGGGATGACGTCGAAGCCCACGAACAGGAACGGGACAGCGACCAGCACCACGAACATCCCGGACACCCCGCCGGTGAAGAGGGGTTCCATGTTCGCGGTGGAGCCGCCCACGAAGGCGCCGGTGAGCATCGCCGCGCCCGCCGCGAGCAGGAACAGGACGGTGACGCCCTGGAAGACGCTGGCCGGTCGGATCCCGACGTAGTTGAGGGCCGTCATGGCCACGGCGCTCAGCACCCCGATGGCGACGAGGCTGGCGTGGACGTCGTACCCGGCGATCGTCCACAGGTGGCCGACCTCGATGTCCGGGAAGAGGTAGACGAGGGTCTGGGGGACGGCGACCGCCTCGAAGGCGACCACCGAGACGTATCCCAGGACCATGGCCCAGGAGGCGACGAAGGCGCCCTTGGGACCGATCGCGCGCATGGCGTAGTGGTGCTCACCGCCCGCGTGCGGCATGGCGGAGACCAGCTCGGCGTAGGTGAGGCCGACGAAGGCCATCACCACGCCGCCGATGACGAAGGCCAGGGCGGCGCCGCCGCTGCCCGCCGCGTCGACGAAGTCGCCGGTGAGGACGATCCAGCCGAAGCCGATCATCGCGCCGAAGGCCAGGGCGAGGACGTCGGTCCTGCCCAGAACCCTGACGAAACCCGGACTCGTGTTGGACATGGGGGGCTCCCAACGGTCGTGCCTGTGTCGGGGGACACATGTGTGGGGGACAAGAGAACACGTGGCGGTCCCCACGGGAAGTGCCGTGCTGGCCAGGTGGCTCGGCGGGGTTGTACAGACTGGCTGGTGGTGGGTTGACGGGACCTGTGTCGGGCGGGGCAGGACTTCCAGTAGAACCGGAATCCGGGGCACACGAAAGCCCCGGGGCGCTGCCTGTGGACAACTCCCCGGGGCACGTGGCCCTACGGTCGGGTCAGCGCTGGGGCTCGAACCAGACCGCGCCCAGCGGCGGCAGGGTGATCTCGGCGGAGAAGGGCTGACCGTGCCACTCCTGGGGCTGGGCCTCGACGGACGTGGGCGCCTCGTGGCCCGAACCCCCGAAGCGCGGCTCGTCGGAGTTGAGCACCGACGTCCAGCGGCCCTCGGAGGGCAGGCCCACGCGCCAGTTCGTGCGGGGCACCGGCGAGAAGTTCACCGCGCACGCCAGCACGGAGCCGTCCTCGCCGTGGCGCAGGTAGCTCAGCGTGTTGCCCTCGTGGTCACCGCCGTCCAGCCAGCGGAAGCCCGCCGGGTCCGTGTCCAGGGACCACAGCGCCGGGCGCGGCCGGTAGGCGTGGTTGAGCGCCCTGACCAGCTTCTGCGCCCCCGCGTGGTGCTCGAACTGGAGCAGCCACCACGGCACCCCCTCCTCGTGGGACCACTCGTCTCCCTGGGCGATCTCGCCGCCCATGAACAGCAGCTGCTTGCCCGGGTGGGACCACATGAACGCGAGCAGCGCCCGCAGCGTCGCGGCCCGCTGCCACTCGTCGCCGGGCGGCTTGTTGAACAGCGCCTGCTTGCCGTGCACCACCTCGTCGTGCGACAGCGGGAGCACGTAGTTCTCGCTGTAGGCGTAGACCATCGAGAAGGTGATGTCGTCGTGGTGGTACTTCCGGTGGATCGGCTCCTTCTTCACGTACTCCAGTGAGTCGTGCATCCAGCCCATGTTCCACTTCAGCCCGAACCCGAGCCCGCCCTGGTCCACCGGCCGCGTCACGCCGGTGTAGGCCGTGGACTCCTCCGCGATCATCGCCACGTTCGGGTTGCGCCGGTAGACCGTGCTGTTGAGCTCCTTGAGGAAGTCGATCGCCTCCAGGTTCTCCCGGCCGCCGAACGCGTTCGGCTCCCACTGTCCGGAGTCCCTGGAGTAGTCGAGGTAGATCATCGACGCCACCGCGTCCACCCGGAGGCCGTCGACGTGGAACTCCTCCAGCCAGTACAGGGCGTTGGCGACGAGGAAGTTGCGCACCTCGGTCCGCCCGTAGTTGAAGATCAGCGTCCCCCAGTCGGGGTGCTCGCCGCGCCGGGGGTCCGGGTGCTCGTAGAGGGCCGAGCCGTCGAACCGGGCCAGCGCCCACTCGTCCTTGGGGAAGTGCGCGGGCACCCAGTCCAGGAACACCCCGACCCCGGCCCGGTGCAGCGAGTCCACCAGGTGCCGGAACTCGTCGGGGCTCCCGAAACGCGGCGTCGGCGCGTAGTACGACGTGACCTGGTAGCCCCACGACCCGTCGAAGGGGTGCCCCGCCACCGGCAGGAACTCCACGTGGGTGAAGCCGAGGTCGACGACGTACTCCACCAGCTGCTCGGCCAGCTCCCGGTAGTCCAGCCCCGGCCGCCAGGAGCCCAGGTGTACCTCGTACACGCTCATCGGGGCGCGGTGCGGCTCCACGCCCTTGCGCTCGGCCATCCACTGCTCGTCGGTCCACACGTGCTCGGAGGTGGTGACCACCGACGCCGTCGCCGGGGGCACCTGGGTGCGGCGCGCCATGGGGTCGGCCTTGTCCCGCCAGTGCCCGTCGGCACCCAGGACCTGGAACTTGTACAGGTCGCCGTCGCCCATCCCCGGCACGAACAGCTCCCACACGCCGTTGGCGCCCAGGCTGCGCATGGGGTGCGCGGTCCCGTCCCAGTAGTTGACGTCCCCGATCACCCGCACGCCGCGCGCGTCCGGAGCCCAGACGGCGAAGCGCGTGCCCGGGACCTCGCCCATCGGGCTCTCGACGGTGGTCGTGTGCGCGCCGAGCGCCCGCCACAGCTCCTCGTGGCGGCCCTCACCGATCAGGTGCAGGTCGAGCTCGCCCAGGGTGGGGCCCACCCGGTAGGCGTCGGCCTCCACCCGTTCGGGGCCGCCCTCCTCGTAGCGCACGGCGATCCGGTAGTCGGCGGTGCGGGCGGGGAGCCGGGCGGAGAAGACCCCTCGGTGGCGGTGCGTGAGCCCGACCCTGGAGCCGTCGGGCAGGACGGCGTCCACCTCGACCGCTCCGGGACGCAGGACCCGCAGGTCACGGCCGTGCAGGCCGAGAACGGAGTGCGGGTCGTGGTGCCAGCCGTCCACGACCCGGTCGAGTTCGGCGGCCAGTTCGGCGGAGAGCGCGGCGGGTGTGCGGGTTCGCCCGGCCGCGGGCTTCTTCGCACCCTTCCCCGCCGAGCCCTTCCCTGCCGCACCCTTCGCCGTCGTGCCCTTCCCTGCCGCACCCTTCGCCGTGGTGCCCCTTCCGGCCGCACCCTTCGCGGTGGTCTTCTTCTCGGTGCCCCCCGAGGCCGATCCCTTCCGGGCCGCCGGAACCTTCTTCTCCGCGGGCTTCGCCTTCGTGCTCCGCGCCGCCGTCTCCTTCTTCGCGGCCGACGCCTTCGCCTTCGTGCTCCTGGACGCCGTGCCCTTCGCCCCCGTGCTCGGGGAGGCGGACTTCTCCGGCGTCTCCACCGGCTGCTCGTCGGCTGTCGCGGGTTTCCTGGTCGTACGCGGTGACAATTCGACTCCGTGATGACTCGTGATGGTCGGATGGCGGGAGGCGGTGAAGCGATGGTTCGATCGGGAAAGCGGAAGGGCGGCAGCCGTGCTCGCACGGCCGCCGCCCCGGTGGTCAGCCGGGCACCCGTGGCGCCCCGGCCGCGGCGGCGATGGACTCCAGCGGCACCCGGAGCCAGTTCGGCCGGTTCCGGGCCTCGTACAGGACCTCGTAGACGGCCTTGTCGAACTCGAAGGCCCGCAACACGGTGAGGTGCTTCTCCGGGTCGGCGCCGCCCCCCTCGGCGTAGCCCCGGCAGAAGGCCTCCCTGTTGCGCCGCGCCCAGTCACGCGCGGCCCACGCGAGATCGGGGTCGTCGTCCTGTTCGACCAGCAGGAATCCGGCCGCGTAGTCGAAGGAGCGCAGCATCCCGGCCACGTCCCGCAGAGGACTGGACAGCCGCTGCCGCTCGCGCACCGGCACGGTCGGCTCACCCTCGAAGTCGAGCAGGACCCACCCCGAAGCGGGCCGGATGACCTGCCCCAGGTGATAGTCGCCGTGCACGCGCTGGATCGGCAGCGGTTCGTCCAACCCGGCGAAGTCCGCGTAGGCCTCCATCACCCGGGGAGCGTGCTCCGCCAGCTCGGGGACCTCCGCGCTGGCCATGGCCAGGCGCTCCACCATGGCGTCGGCCAACTCGCCCGCCGCGCTCGGTGACAGCACGTCGGTCGGCAGCGCCGAGGCCAGGGAACTGTGCACCGCCGCCGTCGTCCGTCCCAGCCGGGCGGACTCGTCGCCGAAGTCGGCCTCCGTGCCGTCCAGCAGCGTGCGGACGTTGGCCGTGGCCATCACCCACCCGTCCGTGGCGTCCGGGACGAAGGTCTGGAGCAGGGCGAGCGTGGTCGGGGTCGAGTGGCCGGACAGGTCCGCCTCGATCCACCCGCACGGGCGCGCCACGTACGGCGAGCCGGACAGCGCCATGTTGAGTTCCAGGTCCGGGTTGCGGCCCGGCCAGAGTCTGCGGAAGGTCTTGAGGACGTAGTCCCGCCCGTACACCAGGGAGGTGTTGGACTGTTCCCCGGTGAGCAGCCGCCCCGGGCCGATGGCCTCCACCGTGGTGCCCGGCAGGGTACGGAACCGCACCCGGCCGCGTCGCTCCGCGTCCCCGCCACGGGTGAACCGCTCCAGTAGCAGCGCCGTGAGCTGCGGGTCGTGCGCGGCGTCGTACACCACCCGTGGGCGGCTGCCCGAGACCTGGCACACGCCGATGGCGGCGCGGGCCAGGTCGGGCGGCAGGGACCGGGGCGGGCGCGAGCCGAGCAGCACCTGGTAGCGGGAGCTGAGGCCGCGCTGGCCCGCCTGCACGACGAGGACGTTCAGGTCGGGTCCGCCGGGACCGGCCGAGACCAGGGTGTACCTGCTCTCGATCCGGACCCGCTGGATCGGGATCCCCTTACCGGAGAACCATCGTTGCCGGGGAAGCCACACCGCCAGGAGTTCTTCTAGCTGCGACATCTCAGTAGGGCCCGTGTCCCTTCCCGCCACCGTCCCCGGGCCGCGCGCCGGACGCGGCGTTGGACGCGGCTCGGTGGCCGGTGTCGAAGGCGTCCCGCGCGCTGACCCCCGCCGAGGGCAGCCCGTAGGTGGGGGCGCCCTCGTGGCCACCGGCGTCCGTTTCGGCGGCGTGCTCGGCCGGAAGCTGGAACCAGTAGAAGCCGTGGCCGGGGAGGGTGAGCAGGTACGGCAGCTCGCCGATCTCCGGGAAGCTCACCCCGCCCACGCACTCGACGGGGCTCACCCCGGCGTAGCGGGACAGGTCGAGCTCCACGGGCTGCGGGTGCCGCGACAGGTTGTTCACGCACAGCATGCGGTCGTCGCCGTGCTCCCGGATGAACGCCAGCACGCTGGGGTTGGTGGCGTTCAGTTCCGTGAACTCCCCGGTGCCGAACACGGGGTGGCGCTTGCGGATCTGGATCATCCGGCGCGTCCAGTTCAGCAGCGACCCCGGGTTCACGCGCTGGGACTCCACGTTGACCGCCTGGTAGCCGTAGACCGGGTCCATGATCATCGGGAGGTACAGGCGCGCGGGGTCGCTCCGGGAGAACCCGGCGTTGAGGTCGGAGTTCCACTGCATGGGAGTGCGAACGGCGTCCCGGTCGCCCAGCCAGATGTTGTCGCCCATCCCGATCTCGTCGCCGTAGTACAGGACCGGCGACCCGGGCAGGGAGAGCAGCAGCGCGGTGAAGAGCTGGATCTGGTTGCGGTCGTTGTCGAGCAGGGGCGCGAGCCGCCGACGGATCCCCACGTTCGCGCGCATGCGGGGTTCCTTGGCGTACTCGGAGTACATGTAGTCGCGCTCCTCGTCGGTGACCATCTCCAGGGTCAGCTCGTCGTGGTTGCGCAGGAAGATCGCCCACTGGCAGTTGCGGGGGATCTCCGGGGTCTGGGCGAGGATCTCCGAGATCGGGAACCGCTGCTCCTGACGCACCGCCATGAACATGCGCGGCATCAGCGGGAAGTGGAAGTTCATGTGGCACTCGTCGCCGCCGGACTCGAAGTCACCGAAGTAGTCGACGACCTCCGACGGCCACTGGTTGGCCTCGCTCAACAGCACGCGGTCCGGGTACAGGCGGTCCACCTCGGCGCGCACCCGCTTGAGGAACTCGTGGGTCTCCTTGAGGTTCTCGCAGTTGGTGCCCTCGCGCTCGTACAGGTACGGAACGGCGTCCAGACGGAACCCGTCGATGCCCAGGTCCAGCCAGTAACGCAGGACCTCCAGGATCGCCTCCTGGACCGCCGGGTTCTCGAAGTTGAGGTCGGGCTGGTGCGAGAAGAAGCGGTGCCAGTAGTACTGGCCCCGGACCTCGTCGTAGGTCCAGTTGGAGGTCTCGGTGTCGACGAAGATGATCCGGGCCTCGTCGTAGGGCTCGTCGGTGTCCGACCACACGTAGAAGTCGCCGTAGGGGCCCTCCGGGTCCTCCCGCGACGCCCGGAACCAGGGGTGCTGGTCGCTGGTGTGGTTCATGACCAGGTCGGTGATGACCCGGATGCCGCGACGGTGCGCCTCGTCCAGGAGCTCCACGAAGTCGGCGGTGGTGCCGAACTCGGGGAGGATCTTGAAGTAGTCCGAGATGTCGTATCCGCCGTCCCGCAGCGGGGACTCGTACATCGGCAGCAGCCACATGCAGTCGATGCCCAGCCACTGGAGGTAGTCCAGCTTCCGCACGAGCCCGGAGAGGTCACCGGTGCCGTCTCCGTTGGAGTCGAAGAACCCGCGTGCGAGCACCTCGTAGAAGACGGCGTGCTTGAACCAGTGGGGATCACTGGTGCCGCCCGTGGACATGAGCGGGCCGGTGGCGGCCCCGGTGGCCGGGGCGAGCGGACCGTGTTCGGCGTGCTCGTGGGCGACGGGTCCGGACTCGTCGTTGCTCATCTACTGCTCCCACCAAGAATGTTCGACGTCGGATCAACAGGCGTTTCGCGCGATGGAGGGGGCGGCATCCGGTCCGGGTGCCCGCCCGCCTCGCCAGGGCCCGTCATCTGCCGTGGACGGTGAACACGTGCGCTGGCCCGGTCCCCGGGTCGAGCCGGACGTAGTTGTCCGCTCGCCAGGTGTACGTGCGGCCGGTCAGTTCGTCGGTCACCCTGAGGTCCTCCTCCCACGTGCGGCCGATCGACGGCAGGTCCAGGTGCACCGTCGCCTCACGGGCGTGGTGCGGGTCGAGGTTGACGACGGCGATCACGACGTCGTCGGGCTCACCGGGGGCGCCGGGCCGGTGCTTGGAGAAACACACCAGTTCGGGGCGGTCCACGTGGTGGAAGCGCAGGTTGCGCAGCTCGCGTAGCGCGGGATGGGCGCGGCGCAGCGCGTTCAGCCGGGTGATCAGCGGGGCGATGGTGTCCCCGGAGCTGTCGGCGGCGGCCCAGTCGCGCGGCCGGTACTGGAACTTCTCCGAGTCCAGGTACTCCTCGCTGCCGGGCGCGGCGGGGGTGTTCTCGCACAGCTCGAAGCCCGAGTAGATCCCCCAGGTGGGCGAGAGGAGCGCGGCGAGCACCGCGCGCGCCTCGAAGGCGGGGCGGCCGCCCTCCTGGAGGTAGGCGTTGAGGATGTCCGGGGTGTTGGTGAAGAGGTTGGGGCGCAGGTAGTGCGCCGTCTCCTGGCTGAGCTCGGTGAGGTAGTCGGTGAGCTCGTCCTTGCCGTTGCGCCAGGTGAAGTACGTGTACGACTGGTGGAAGCCGACCTTGGCCAGGGTGCGCATCATCGCGGGGCGGGTGAAGGCCTCCGCGAGGAAGAGCACGTCCGGGTCGCGCCGGGCGACGTCGGCCAGCAGCCGCTCCCAGAAGGCGACCGGCTTGGTGTGCGGGTTGTCGACGCGGAAGATCCGCACGCCGTGGTCGATCCAGTGCCGGACCACCCGCAGGCACTCCTCGTAGAGGCCCTGGAAGTCGTGGTCGAAGCAGAGCGGGTAGATGTCCTGGTACTTCTTCGGCGGGTTCTCGGCGTAGGCGATGGACCCGTCCGCGCGTCGGCTGAACCACTCCGGGTGCTCGGCCACCCAGGGGTGGTCGGGGGAGCACTGGAGGGCCAGGTCGAGGGCGATCTCCAGGTCGTGCTCCCGGGCCTCGGCCACGAAGGCGTCGAAGTCGGCCAGGGTGCCCAGGTCCGGGTGGACGGCGTCGTGGCCGCCGTCGGCGGAGCCGATCGCCCACACCGAGCCGGGGTCGCCCGGTCCGGCCTGGAGGGTGTTGTTGCGGCCCTTGCGGTGGGCGTCCCCGACGGGGTGGATCGGCGGAAGGTAGACGACGTCGAAGCCCATGTCCGCGATGGCGGGCAGGCGCTTGGCGGCGGTGGCGAAGGTGCCGGAGACCTCCTGGCCGGGCGCGGCGTCGACCTGAGCGCCCTCCGAGCGGGGGAAGAACTCGTACCAGGAGCCGAAGAGGGCGCGTTCGCGGTGGACGACGACCTTGGTGCGCCGGGAACGGGTGACCAGTTCGCGCAGGGGGTTGCGCTCCATCTCCGTGAGGACCTCGTCGGTGACGGCGGCGCCGAAACGCTCCATCGGGGTCCGGGCGGGGTCGCGCAGCGTCCTTGCGGCTCGGGTCAGGGCGGGGGTGCGGGGGGTGCGCCGACCGGCCCGGGCCAGGAGGCGGGCGCCCTCCTCCAGGACCAGTGCGGTGTCGGTGTCCAGGGGGAGCTTCACACGCGCGACGTGGAGCCAGGTGGCGAAGGGGTCGCTCCACGACTCGACCGAGAAGGACCAGTCGCCCTCTCCGGGGAGGCTGATCTCGGCCTCGTAGCGGTCGGTGCCGGGGGCCCGCTCGCGCATGGGGACCAGCGCCTCGCGGCGGCCCCGGGGGGAGTGGACGACCACGCCTGCGGAGAGGGAGTCGTGCCCCTCACGGATCACGGTGGCGGACACGGTGAAGCGCTCGCCGGGAACGGCTTTCACCGGCCCCAGGTCGTTGTCTGGAGAGATGTCGAGGATGGGCAGTCGTCCGATCACTGGCTACACCGTAATTGTCGTGGTTCGGGCGTTATGGGATGGCGCGTACAAGGGTCCGCGCAGAAATAACCGGGAGTTAATCCAAGGAAAGACGGAGTTAACGAAGACTCGGTTCGGAAACTGTCCGGATTGCGGCTTCGGTGCCCTCCGCTGTCTATCGTCGGCCCTCTAGTGGGGTTTGGCAGAGTGTCGAGGCCGCAGTATTAATGTGATCCTCGCCACACTAGGCGAGGGCGCCAAGACCTGGTATTTGCCGCGATTCACCTCGGCGAACCTCGCATCGCGGGCATACGGCAACAAGCGATTCAGGCGCCTCTGTGGTTGTTTTCGTATTCCCCGTCATGAAAATTCGGAAAATTCAGGTCACATGTTGGTGGAGGGGTCGTGATGGGTAGGGCTGTTCAAATGCAGGGAAGGGTGGCGGGGCTGCATTCCGGACATTCACTTGTGCCCGACGAGTCTCACGGGAATCATTCGCCCCATATCCGGACGGCCCGTCTCTGAACTCCGGGAGTTCGGCGTCGAATCGTCTTGATGTCGAGTAAAGAGAGTGCTGGTTTCGGATGTTCTATCCGAATCCGTGCGACATGAACGATCTGTCAGCTTTGCCGTGGATTGATGAAGGTTTTCGCTAACACGCCTGATTTGACGGACCTCCCTTTGCGTAGCGCCTGCGAGTGTGGGCGTCGCAGTGTTCGTGTCGCGCGGCGAGCGGACAGCACACGGCCGTAGGGGGGCGACGTGGCGGAGTCGAACCAGGGAGGTCCGTTCCTGGAGGCGATCCGGGGGTTCCTGAAGCATGACCAGCCGCAGGACCGGCGTGAGGCCCTGCTCAGGCTCTCCGGGCTCGGGGCCGTCGCCGGGTTGCTGTCAGCGGCCCTGGTCATGCCCTGGGTCGGCGGGGTCGGCCTGGTCGCGAGGGACGCGGCCGCCGGGTTCATGTCCCTGCCCGCCGACCTGGACGTGCCCAGCCTGTCCTCCACGGTCCTGCTCACCGCCGACGACGGGACGCCCTTCGCGGAGGTCTCCGAGCGCGAACGCCGCGTGGTGGACCTCGACGACATCAGCCCGTGGGTGGGAACGGCCCTCATGGCGATCGAGGACGACCGTTTCTACGAGCACAAGGGCCTGGACCTGCGCGGTGTGATCCGCGCCGCCGCGCGTACGGCCCAGGGCGACACCCAGGGCGGTTCGACCATCACCCAGCAGTACGTCAAGAACCTCCTCATCGAGACCGCCGACACCGAGGAGGAGGTCGACGGCGCCAGCGCACAGAACCTGGGCCGCAAGCTCACCGAACTGCGCTACGCCATCGACGTCGAGGAACGCCTCACCAAGGACGAGATCCTGGAGGGGTACCTGAACCTGTCCTACTTCGGCGCGGGCGCGCACGGGATCGAGGTCGCCGCGCAGCGGTACTTCTCCGTCCCCGCCGCCGACCTCGACGCCGGGCAGGCCGCCATGCTGGCCGGTCTGGTGCGCGCACCCTCCTTCTACGACCCGCTCAACAACCCCGACGAGGCGCTCGAACGCCGCGACCTCGTGCTGGACCGGATGGTGGCCACCGACGTCCTCGGCGCGGACGAGGCCGAGGCCCACAAGAAGAAGGGCCTGGGGATCGACCCCAGTCCGCGCGGCGGCAGCTGCTCGGAGAGCGACTACCCGTTCTTCTGCGACTACACGATGCGCTGGCTGCGTGCCTCCGACCTGATCGGGGACACCGTCGAGAAGCGTGAGCAGCGCATCACCCAGGGCGGGCTGATCGTGCGGACCACACTCGACACCGCCGCTCAGGACGCCGCCCAGGACGCCGTCGACAAGCGGGTCCCGCACGAGGACTCCACGAAGTTCGCCGCCCAGGCCATGGTCGAGCCCGGCTCCGGCCGTGTGCGCGCCCTCGTGCAGAACCTGCGGTACGGCTTCGACGACGAACAGGTCGGGACGACCTCCCTCAACCTCGCCGTGGACCAGGAGGACGGGGGCTCCCTGGGGTACCAGGCCGGGTCCACCTTCAAGACGTACACGCTGGCGGCGGCCCTGGAGAAGGGCCTGGGGTACGGGACCAGCTTCTCCTCGCCCAAGAACCTGTCCCTGAGCGGGATGTCCGACTGTGAGGGCACCAGGATGTCCTCGTGGAGCATCCGCAACGCCGGGGAGAGCGACGACGGCAGCCACAACATGATCAGCGCGACCAAGGGGTCGGTGAACACCTACTTCGCCCAGCTCCAGAAGCGCGTCGGCCTGTGCGAGACCTCGGAGATGGCGGAGAAGGCCGGGGTGCACCGCGCGGACGGCAGCGACCTCGGGGTGTGGAGCTCCTTCACGCTCGGGGACCAGGAGGTGTCCCCGCTGACCGTCGCCTCCTCCTACGCGACCTTCGCCGCGAGGGGCGAGTACTGCGAGCCGCGCCCGGTGCGCATGGTGACCGAGGAGGGCACCGGCGAGGAGCTCAAGACGACCTCGGAGTGCGAGCGCACGGTCAAGCAGGACGCCGCCGACGGCGTCAACCACCTGCTCCAGCAGACCTTCGACGGGGGTACGGCCAACGGGCTGGACCTGGGGCGTCCGGCCGCGGGCAAGACCGGGACCACCGACGGGGCCGCCTACGCCTGGTTCGCCGGGTACACGCCGAACCTCTCCTCGGCCGTGGTCGTGGGCGACGTGCGCGGCGGTGAGGAGAACCCGCTCCAGGGCGTGACGATCGGCGGGCAGCACTTCGAGATCGTCTACGGGGGCACCCTGCCCGGCCCGATCTGGCAGGAGAGCATGCGCGGCGCCACCAAGCACCTGCCCTCGGACGCGTTCGCGGGGTCGCCGGGCGCCTTCGGCGACCCGAAGACCGAGCCTCCCGAGCAGCGGGGCGGTGACGACGACGATGACGACGAGGGCGGGAGCGACACGGACGCCGAGGACGCGGAGGATCTCGCGGACGGCACCGGCGGAGGCGGGACCGGCGAAGGCGGCACGGGAGACGACGGGGGCACCTAGACGCCTTCGGAAGCAGCCCCCCGGTCCGGTGACCACGGGAGACCGTCGCGAGGCGGACCGGCCGCCGGGCCGGGAGGCGGGCCGCCGTTCCGATCCGGACCGTCACCCGGTTCTCACCTTCCGTGGTCTGGACCTTGACAGGTCTAGACCACTCTTGCTTAGGTGACGTCACCCCCCTGCGGCGCGCGGTCGGACGCAGCGCCGCACCCTAGGAGTGTGATCACGTGATCCGACGTCTCCTGAGTCAGCTCGCGGTGCTCGGCGCCATCGCGGCTGTGCTCGTTGCCCTCCCCGCGACCGTCGCGACGGCGGCCACCGCCTGCGCGACGGCCTGGAGTTCCTCCGCCGTCTACACCGGCGGCGGCCAGGTCTCCTTCGAAGGCCGCAACTACACCGCCAAGTGGTGGACGCAGAACGAGCGTCCCGGAACCTCGGACGTCTGGGCCGACCAGGGCCCCTGCGGAAACGACGGGGGCGGCGAACAGCCCGGTCCCAGCGACTTCGTCGTCAGCGAGGCCCAGTTCAACCAGATGTTCCCGAACCGGAACCCCTTCTACACCTACTCCGGCCTCACCGACGCCCTGAGCTCCTACCCGGGCTTCACCAACACCGGAAGCGTCGAGGTGCAGCGGCGCGAGGCCGCCGCCTTCCTGGCCAACGTCAGCCACGAGACCGGCGGGCTGGTGTACATCAAGGAGATCAACGAGGACAACTACCCGCACTACTGCGACCCGAGCCAGCCCTTCGGCTGCCCGGCCGGTCAGGACGCCTACTACGGCAAGGGCCCGATCCAGCTGAGCTGGAACTACAACTACAAGGCCGCCGGGGACGCCCTCGGCATCGACCTGCTGAACAACCCCTACCTCGTCGAGCAGGACGCCGCGATCGCCTGGCGGACCGGACTCTGGTTCTGGAACACCCAGAGCGGTGCCGGGACGATGTCGGGGCACACCGCCATCGTCGACGGCCACGGCTTCGGTGAGTCGATCCGTTCCATCAACGGGTCCATCGAGTGCAACGGCGGCAACCCGGGACAGGTGCAGAGCCGCATCAACACCTTCACGCAGTTCGCCCAGATCCTCGGCACCACCACGGGGTCGAACCTGAGCTGCTGACCCCAGGTGCGTCGACGCACCCGTGGCGGCACCCGAGCGGGGGTGCGACCGGCGAGCACCGCCGGGCGCATCCCCGCTCCTGCGTGTCCCGAGGGAAGGTCTTCACCGCGCATCCTGTTTGCCCCATAATGGAGGCAATCCGACAGGGGAGCGCGTGAGCGCTGAGAGTGCGGCACCCGGCCGCAGACCCTTACACACCTGATCTGGGTCATGCCAGCGAAGGAAGTCGTAGGAAACCGCCGTCGTGCGTGCGCCAGCGCGCGCCCGACCGGCGCTCTTGGCCACATGGGCCCTCGTCACCCCGACGAAGGGACATCAACCAGCATGAGTACCGAGAACCGCGGGACCGGCACCGGAACCACCGCGGAGCCCGTGGGCCGCGTCCAGGAGATCCTTGCCAAGGCCCGGAGCTGGCGCACCGTCGACATCGTCGTGGCCGCCGTGATCGGCGTCGCGGTCGGCGTCGTCTTCTGGCTGTGGAACATCGTCTGGTCGGTCACCACACCGCTGTTCGTGGCGTTCCCGCCCGGGCAGGCCGTCGTCTACGGCATGTGGCTGATCTCCGGCGTGCTCGGCGGGCTCATCATCCGCAAACCCGGCGCGGCCCTGCTCACCTCGATCGCCGCGGCCTCCGTCTCGGCCGTGCTGGGCACCCAGTGGGGGGTCATGGTCGTCGTCGACGGCACCCTCCAGGGGTTGCTGCCCGAACTGGTCTTCCTCGCCTTCGCCTACCGGCGCTGGAACATGGGCGTGGCCGTGCTCGCAGCCGCCGTGGCCGGGCTCTCCCCGGCCATCCGCGACAACATCGCCTACAACGTCACCTGGCCCCTTGAGTACCAGCTCACCTACGGCGTGATCGTGGTCCTCAGCGCGGCCGTCATCGCGGGCGTGGGCGCGCGCCTGCTCACCACGGCGCTGGCCAGGTCCGGCGCGCTGGCCCCCTTCCCCTCGGCCAGGGGCTGACCCGTGACACGACCGAACGCGCGCGGGGCTCGCGTCGAACTCTCCGGCTGGGGATGGAAGCACTCCGGCCGTGACACCCACGCCCTGCGCGGAGTGGACCTGACCGTCGAACCGGGGGAGCGGGTCCTGCTGCTCGGGGCCTCGGGCGCGGGGAAGTCCACCCTGCTGCACTCCCTGGCCGGGCTCACCGGCGAGGACGGCGCCATCAGCGGGGAGCACGAGGGCTCGCTGCTGGTGGACGGCGCCCCCGCCGACCGGGGCCGCGGCGGGGTCGGACTGGTCAGCCAGGACCCCGAGACCCAGCTCGTGATGGCCCGGGCCGGGGACGACGTCGCCTTCGGGTTGGAGAACCTGGGGGTGGACCCCGAGGACATCTGGCCCCGGGTCGAGCGCTCCCTGACGGAGGTCGGCTTCCCCTACGGCCTCCGGCACTCCACGGGCGCCCTCTCCGGAGGTGAGAAGCAGCGCCTGGTCATCGCCGGTGCGCTGGCCATGCGGCCGCGTCTGCTGCTCCTGGACGAACCCACCGCCAACCTCGACCCGGCCGGGGCCGTGCTCGTGCGCGACCTGCTCTCCCGCCTGCTCGCGGAGACCGAGGCCACCCTCGTGCTGGTCGAGCACCGGGTGGCCGACGTCGTCGACCTGGTGGACCGGGTCGTGGTGGTCGAACCCGGCGGGGGAGTGATCGCGGACGGCGCCCCGGCGCGGGTGTTCGCGGAACACGGCCGTTCGCTGGCCGACCAGGGCGTGTGGATCCCCGGGAACGAACCCGTCCCCGAGCTCACGCCCGCTCCCGGCGGCGTGCCCCTGGTGGAGACCGTCGGCGTCAGCGCCCGCACCCCCTTCCAGGTGGGCGTGCGCGCCGCCCCCCGGCGGACGGTGCTCGACGACGTGAACGTCATGCTGTCCGCCGGAACCGCCACCGCACTCACCGGCCCCAACGGCGCGGGCAAGTCCACGCTCCTCACCATGCTGGCCGGGCTCTCGCGTCCGCACCGGGGCGAGGTGCTGCCGCGCGGTCCGATTGCCGGAACCGACCGGCGCCCGCTCGTGCGCTGGCCCGCACGCCGCCTCGCCCGCCACGTGGGCACGGTGTTCCAGCACGCGGAGGACCAGTTCGTCACCGCCACGGTCCGCGACGAACTCCGCTTCGCGCCGCTGCGCGCGGGGATGGGCGCGGCCGAGACCGACGCCTGGGTGGGCGAGCTGATGGAGCGGTTGCGACTGACCCGGCTGGCCGAGGTGCACCCGTACACGCTCTCCGGCGGCGAGAAGCGGCGCCTCTCGGTGGCGACCGCGCTCAGCTCCGGCCCCTCGCACGCCCCGGACCTGCTGGTGCTGGACGAGCCCACCTTCGGCCAGGACACCCGTACCTGGACGGAGCTGGTGGAGCTCCTCGGCGCCCTGCGCTCCGAGGGACGGGCCGTGGTCATGGCCACCCACGACGAACTCCTGCTGCGCCGCCTGACGGACGTGGAAGTACGGGTCGCGGAGGGACGCGCGGCACCCGTCGGGGCGGCCCGGTCCGCGACGTCACGAGAGGGGGAGGCGTGAGTTCCCGGCACACGAACGGCCCGGACGTGCCCCGCGCCAAGGGCGGGGACACCCTCACCCTGGATGTGCCCGAGGGCGGCGGCGCCCGGTACTGGCTGACCGGCCTGAACCCGGCCGCCAAGCTGCTGGCCGCGCTGCTGATCGGCATCGGGCTGATCCCGGCGGTGGACGCCGTCACCGGCGGACTCGTCCTGCTCGCGGTACTGGTCACGGTGCCGTTCAGCGGGGTGGACCGGCGCACCCTGCTGGTCCTGGGCGGGCCCTTCCTGCTCATGGGGCTCAGCAGCGGCGCGGTCAACTACCTGTACGGCGAGCACGGTCTGGAGGGCGCCGTGGGCGCGGCGGTGCGCCTGTTGGCGATCGCGCTGCCCGGGCTGCTCGCCGCGATCAGCAGTGACCCCACGGAGATGTCCGACGGCCTCGTGCAGCGGCTTCGCGTGCCGGAGCGCCCCGCCATGGGCGTGCTCGCGGCGCTGCGGCTCATCCCGCTGCTCGCCGACCAGTGGCGGACCATCACCCTGGCCCGCCGGGCACGGGGGCTGGAGGCCGGGAGCAACCCCCTGCGGATCGTCTCGCTGTTCTTCGGACGGCTGTTCGCACTGCTGGTGCGGTCCATCCGGACCGGGACGCTGCTGGCCACCGCGATGGACGCGCGGGCCTTCGGCACCGGGCCCCGCACCCACGCGCGGTACAGCCGCTGGCGGGCGGCCGACACCCTCCTGCTGGTGGGTACCGCACTGCTGCTGGTGACCGCCTACGCCGTGTCGGCCCGCCTGGGGACCCTGGTGCTGCTCTTCCGCTGACCCGGGTGGTTAGGTAAGCAGCGGACACTGACGTCGAAGCGAAGAAGGTGGAGAACGTGAGCGAGTTCGTGCGCGTCGAGGCCGATCCGGAGAACCCCGGTGTGGCCGTCATCCGGATCGACCGTCCCAAGGCGCTGAACGCGTTGAACGGCACGGTCACCCGGGAGATCGCGGAGGCGGCCGCCACCGTCTCCGCGGACCCCTCCGTGCGCGCGGTGGTGCTCTACGGCGGCGAGCGGGCGTTCGTGGCCGGAGCCGACATCAAGGAGATGGCCGACCTCACCCACGCGGAGATGCTGGAGTACTCGCGTGCCCTCCAGAACGCCCTGACGGCGGTGGCCCGCATTCCCAAGCCCGTGGTCGCGGCGATCAGCGGATACGCGCTGGGCGGCGGCTGCGAGCTGGCGCTGTGCGCCGACTTCCGGGTGGCGGGCGCCAAGGCCAGGCTCGGCCAGCCCGAGATCCAGCTGGGCGTCATCCCGGGCGCGGGCGGCACCCAGCGCCTGCCGCGCCTGATCGGTCCCGCCCGCGCCAAGGACCTGGTGTTCAGCGGTCGTCACGTGCGGGCCGAGGAGGCGCGGGAGATCGGCCTCGTGGACCGGGTCGTGCCCGACGAGGAGGTCTACACGGCCGCGGTCGCACTGGTCGCGAAGTACGTGGACGGTCCCGCCGTGGCGCTGGCCGCCGCGAAGGAGACCATCGACCGGGGGCTGGAGACCGACCTGGACACCGGTCTGGAGATCGAGCGGCTGCACTTCTCGGGTCTGTTCTCCACCGAGGACCAGAAGGCCGGGATGCGGAGCTTCGTCGAGGAGGGGCCCGGCAAGGCCACCTTCGTCGGCCGCTGAGCCCCGGCTGTGACCGGCACCCCAGGCCACCCCGGTGGCCTGGGGGCGTCCGTGCGGTCCGAGGCGGGTAGTGTCGGGGCGTCCGTCCCGGCGTCCCGGCTCGGACACGCGCCCGGTTCGCATCACCTTGTCGTCACTTCGAACCCTCGTCGCGTCGACTGGCGACGCGGGACCCTGGGAAGACGTCCGGAACCGGCCAGCCGGGTGGGGGCGCGGGGAACCGCACGCGTGGTTTTTCCGTCATACTCGTCAATGGTCGTCCGAGGACGGACGGTTCGCCCGGAGTCCGCGGTGGCGCGTGTGGCGCCCACACCCTCCGGCGGGACCGAACAGACCGCAGGGCCCCTCGGAGGGGCCACACAAGCCAATGGTGACCCATCCCCCCGGCCGATATGCTGGACGTGGTGGTATGTGGTCTTTTGAGGGGATGAGTTCTCGATGGCAATGTCGGCAGGTTTCCCCACGGGTGAAGAGCTGCCGGAGCGCATCGGCCACTACGTCATCCGCCGCCGCATCGGCGCCGGCGGGATGGGTGTGGTGTACCAGGCCGAGGACCCCCGGACCGACCAGTTCGTCGCGGTGAAGGTCCTCAAGCCCGAGGTCGCCGGTGACCACATCGCACGCGCCCGGCTCGCCCGCGAGGTCGAGACGATGCGCCGTGTGCAGAGCCCCAACGTGGCCGAGGTCATCGACGCGGACACCCAGGCCGAGCTGCCGTGGGTCGTCACCGAGTACATCCCCGGGCCCACCCTGGACGCCACCGTCACCGACCACGGCCCCCTGCGCGGCCGCGCTCTGACCCGCTTCGTCACCGGCATGGCCCGGGCGATCAAGGACATCCACGCGGTGGACGTGATCCACCGCGACCTCAAGCCCGGCAACGTGATCATCTCCAACGGCGAGCCGATCGTGATCGACTTCGGCATCGCGCACGCCGTGGACGGTGCCAAGCTGACCCAGACCGGCACGTTCGTCGGCACGCCCAGCTACCTGTCCCCGGAGGTCATCGAGGGCACCGACCTGGGCCCCGCCACCGACGTGCACGCCTGGGGCGGCACCGTCGCCTTCGCCTCGACCGGCCGTCCGCCCTACGGTGCCGGTTCGTTCGAGGTCATCTTCTTCCGCATCCTCAACGGCGAGATCGACATGGACGGGATGCACGAGGCGCTGCGCCCGCTCGTCAACCGCGCGGTCTCCCGGGACATGTCGGCGCGTCCCACCGCCGCCGAACTGGTGGCCGAGACGGGGCGCCTCAACCTCGACCTGCCCTGGACCGAGCCGACCGGCGGCATGCCGCACGCCGGACAGACCGGCGGACACACCGTGCACGCCCCCGCTCCCACCCAGAACCCGGCCGCCTCGGGCGGCCACGGCGGCGGGGGGTTCGGCGGAGCGGCGGCGGCCGGTGCCGCGGGCGCGGCGCTCGGCGGTGCCGCCGGGTACGTCGCGGGCCGGGCCACCGACGGCTGGGGGCCCGCGCACACGAGCGGCGGCAACCCCACCAACACCGCCAGCGCCTGGGCCAGCCCCTCGGCGCCGCAGACCAGCCACGCGCGGTCGGGTGGCTGGACCGCCGACGAGGACGCCACGGACGACCTCAGCGGCGGTCGGCCCGCCCCGGGGTCGGGCTGGGGCGCGGACGACGAGGCCACCAACGACCTGAACGGCGCGCGTTCCGCCGGCTGGGGCTCCGACGCGGAGGCCACGGACGACCTCAGCGGCGGCCGCGCCGCGACGGCCTGGGGCGAACCGGACGAGGCCACCGACGACCTCTCGTCCCACCTGGCCGGTACCGAGCGGATCACCCCGGGCTCCTCCGACGACCTCCACGACCCGCAGGGGACGGAGCGCATCCGGCCCGGCCAGAACGACATGCAGGGCACCCAGCGCTTCGACCCGGGTGAACTGGGCCGCAGGGACGACGTGCACGGCACCCAGCGCTTCGAGCCGGGGCAGCTGGCGCGCGGGGACGACCCCGCCGGGACCATGATGATGGGACAGCAGGGGGAGGTCTCCCCCCACGAGGCCCCCCGGCGGGTCGACTCGGACGGGGCCCCGCAGACCCAGTTCTTCAACTCCCCGCTGGACCCGAACGCCTTCCAGGACATCCTGACGCCGGTCGGCCAGCAGGGCCGGGCCAACAGCACGCAGGAGTTCGAGGAGGGGGAGTTCGAGGAGCGCGGCGGCCTGCTCGGGCGCTTCCGTCGCGGTCGCGGCGACCGGTTCGGGGACTACTTCCGGGGCGACGGCCAGGGCGACGAGTACGACGAGCACGAGGACGACGAGTACTACGACGAGTCCTGGAGGATGCACCCGCTGGTGCTCATCCCGGTCATGGTCGCGCTGGCGGGTGTGGCGCTGTGGTTCCCGTGGATCGGCATCATCCTGGGCATCGTGGTCATCGCGGGCCTGGGAGCGCTGGACGTGGTCAAGTCCGAGCACGCCCGACGCCTCCAGACGCGCGGGCCGCGCAGCTCCGACAGCATGGTGGTGGCGCTGAGCTTCCCGTGGGCGTTCGGGCGCATGGCGCTGCGCACGGTCGGGTTCGGCCTGATCTACCTGCTGGGCGGCATCCTCGTCGGGATGGTCTACGCGAGGATCATGGACGTGCCGGGGGAGGGCGCCAACTACACGGGCGCCTTCGCGGTCTTCGTCATGATCCTGCTGAGCTACATCATGCCCAGCGGGCGTGAGGCTCGTCACCAGGCGGTCTGGCTGGTCGAGCGGGCCCGGTTCAGCAACCTGTACGTCTACGTGGGCGTGGTGGTGGCCATCGTGCTCATCACCATGTTCATCCTCTCCGTCGGGCTGAGCTCGGCCCCGATCTGGACCACCGGGCCGCTCACCGGTCCCTCCGACTGGTTCAGCTAGACGAGGAAGCACACCGAGGACGCTCCTTCTCCCCGCCGGGAGGGGGAGCGTCCGTCGTTCGGCGGCGGTGTGCCCGTCAACGGCGCGGAACCGGTCACTAAGGTGGGTGTGGGGGTTCCGCGCCCCGCCGGGGTCGGCACTGGTGACCGCCGTCCGGTGGGCCCGACGGCGGCTGTCGTCCGGGCTCTGGTTAGGGTTTCCTAAGTCGATTGTGGGGGCGCGGGTTGGCCTTCAAGCTACTAGCGAGTAACATCTCTGCTATGAGCACACGCGGGTCGGATGTAGACGTGTACACCGGACCCGCCGTCGGATGACCGAACGGCATTCGGCATTGTTGGCAGTATCGGGGCGCGCCAGCGCCCACCCGCCTGACGGCGGATATGGGAGTGCAGGGAGGTCGGCCACCGGCCATGAATATTGTCGTTTTGGTCAAGCAGGTCCCGGACACGGCGACCGAACGGAAGCTCAACGCCGATGACAGGACGCTGGACCGCGCAGCGTCCGACGGCGTCATCAACGAGCTCGACGAGTACGCCATCGAAGAGGCGCTCCTCCTCAAGGAGAAGCACGGTGGCGAGGTCACCATCCTGACGATGGGCCCGGACCAGGCCACGGACTCGATCCGCAAGGCCCTGTCCATGGGTGCCGACAAGGCCGTCTTCGTCAACGACGAGGCGCTGCACGGCTCCGACGCGATCCAGACCGCCTACGCGCTCGCGCAGGCCCTGGGCACCCTTGAGTTCGACCTCGTCGTCCTCGGCTCGGAGTCCACCGACGCCCGCACCGGTGTCGTCGGTGCCGCGCTCGCCGAGTACCTCGGCCTGCCCCAGCTCACGCTGGCGGGCAAGGTCGACGTCGACGGCGGCGCGATCAGGATCCAGCGTCAGACCGACTACGGCTACGACGTCGTCGAGGCCCAGCTCCCGGCGGTCGTCTCCGTCGTGGAGAAGATCAACGAGCCCCGCTACCCGTCCTTCAAGCTGATCATGCAGGCGAAGAAGAAGCCGGTCGACAAGAAGTCCGCGGCCGACGCGGGCATCGACACCGGCAGGGTCGGTCTGGCCAACGCCACCACCGAGACCGTCGACTTCGCCGCCGCGCCGCCGCGCGCTGCGGGCACGATCGTCAAGGACGAGGGCGACGGCGGTACCAAGGCCGCCGACTTCCTCGCCGAGAAGAAGTTCGTGTAGGTCAGGCGAGAGACTCAGGAAGGTTCAAGGATTATGGCTGAGGTCCTCGTCCTCGTCGACCACGTCGACGGACAGGTCAAGAAGGTCACCACCGAGCTGCTGACCGCTGCGCGCCGCATCGGCGAGCCCGCCGCGGTGTGGGTCGGAGACGGTGTGGAGTCGGGCCGGGCTGCGCTGGCCGAGTTCGGCGCCGAGAAGGTCTACGTGGCTCCGGCCGAGGTGAACGACTACGTCGTCGCGCCCAAGGCCGAGCTGCTCGCCAAGCTCGCGCAGGAGAAGGGCGCCGCCGCCATCCTCGTCTCGGCCACCGCCGAGAACAAGGAGATCGCCGGTCGCACCGCCGTGAAGCTGGGCTCGGGCGTGCTCACCGACGTCGTGGACGTCAACGCGGAGGTCGTCACCGAGCACAGCGTCTTCGGTGGCGCCACCGTCACGCACGCCCGCGTCACCACCGGTGTCCCGGTCGTCGCGGTCCGCCCGAACTCCGTCGTGTCGGAGGCCGCCGCCGGCGCCGCCGCCGAGGAGGCCGTGGCGGTCGAGATCTCCGACGCCGCCAAGACCGCCAGGGTGGTCGAGCGCGTCGCCCAGGAGAAGGGCGCGCGCCCCGAGCTCACCGAGGCCGCCATCGTGGTCTCCGGTGGTCGCGGTGTGGGTTCGGACGACTTCAGTGTCGTGGAGAACCTGGCCGACTCCCTCGGTGCCGCCGTCGGTGCCTCGCGCGCCGTCGTCGACTCCGGCTGGTACCCGAACCAGTTCCAGGTCGGTCAGACCGGTAAGACGGTCAGCCCGAACCTGTACGTCGCCCTGGGCATCTCCGGCGCGATCCAGCACCGGGCGGGCATGCAGACCTCGAAGAACATCGTCGCGGTCAACAAGGACCCCGAGGCGCCGATCTTCGAGCTCGCCGACTTCGGTGTCGTGGGTGACCTGCACACGGTCGCCCCGCAGCTGACCGAGGAGATCAACAAGCGCAAGTAACCGCGCTTCGCTGATTCGAGCCGACGCCCGGCCGGAGGAGACTCCGGCCGGGCGTCGGCCTTCGTCGTGCGTGACCAGGGACTCACTACCAGCGGCTGCCCCCGGGCCAGATGCAGGGGGAGGAGACGCGAAGAGACAGATCCCCCTGGACACTGGTCCTGACCCTCAGTTCGAATCCGTCCTCACTGTGCGAGGCGCCGACACGAAGCTTCTGGGGGCGTTCGTCGGTGGTGATCTCGTAGCCGTTGTCCTCCCAGTGCCGCACCAGTGCGTCAACGTTGGCTTCGTTGTCCTCCACAGGGAGACCGTCCAACCAAAACGACTGGGACACCCAGATCTGGTCCTCGGAGGTGTCACAGGGCGGCGCGTTGATTCTTCGGGTGGTGTCGAGTTCGAGCTCGTCGGGGAGGACGTCAGCGGCGGCGGTGGCGTGTTCCTGGAGACGTTCCTCGGCCTCGTCGCGGGTGATGCTCGTGCTGGGCGTGCAACCGACGGTGACCAGTGTCAGTGCGGCGGCGAGCGCCACCCGCCACCGACTTCGGACACTTCGAATCATGAATGCCACTTATCCCCCGTTCGCTTGGCCAGCGAGGATCTCGCCAATTCGTTCGACCGAATCGGAGTCGCTCTCGAAGTACTCCGAGTGTGCATCGCCGAAAGGGAGCTTTCCCCCCTTGGATCCCGGACTCGAACCGAACGTATTGGCTCCGAACTCCCCAGCTGTGGGGTCGGGGCCATGTGTGAAGCCGGTGGTCCAAGAGATCTTGTCGTTCTCGGCTGTGGAGGTGTGCACGTTCTCTGCGGGCAGGCCCAGGTGATCTGCATGGGTGGTGCCGCTTCCGGGACTTCCTACGAGGACGATCTCGTCCGCGGCCAGTCCTCGCTCGCTCCAGGCCGTGTGACCGACCACAGTGGATCCGTAGCTGTGTCCGATGACGGTGTTGTGCGAAGGGGAGGTGCTCTGGTGGGTGGCGCGTAGACCGTCCTGGAAGGCGCCGAGTTCGTCGACCGCGTTCTCGGCGTGCTCCCTTTCTGCGGCTGCCTTAAAGCCTTGGGGGGCGTCGTAGCCTATCCAGGCGATAACGGAGTGGTTCGCATCCCGGTCCACGTCGTATGCGCTCTCCGCTATTGCGCCCGCGTACTCGAACTGGCCGTTGACACTGCGCCAGTCGGCGTTGGTACCCGGCACAACGGTGCCTACGTTGTCTGCGGTGTCCGGGTTGCCATGGGCGACAATCGCCCGGCCCAGGTTCTCGGTGTCGAGGGACAGCAGGAACCGGTGCTCGTGGTGCGCCTCCGGCTCGCCTTCCAGCTCCTTTCCCTCCACGTTGTTACGCAGTCCTCGAAGGGTGGAGACGCCCTGTGTGAGTTCACTGATGGCCTCGCTGGTCTCCAGCCGGGGGAAGGAATTGCCGGGGCCCGGGTTGCCCCTGTGCTCCTCCCGTACTTCCTCGAGCTCCTCTTCGAGACGTTCGATCTCGTTGTCGAGGTGTTCGCGGTTGAGCTCGTCACGCACCGTAGCGGGGATTCCGTCGAGGTCGCGAAGGAGTTCGGGGTGGTCCTCCATGGCCTCCTGTTGTTCCTCCTCCGTCATGGAGGTCCACCACAGGTTGACGACTGCGGGGGGTTCGTCTCCGGTCAGCTCGTCGGGGACCATGCTCGGGACAGCGTCTCCGAGGTAGGTCAGTTGTGCTCCGGTGAGGAGGCCGGCTTCAACGAGTCGTTCCAGGGTGGCTTCACCAGGGCCGTCTCGAAGGTCCTTCTTGGTCTGGTCGGCTTGCTCCATCAGGGTCTCCCAGCGCCCCGAGTGCTCCGAAAGGAGTTCGGTGCGCAGAGTCTCCAGTTCCTCGATCTTCTCCGCCTTGACGGGGGCGGAGGACAGGGAGCCATGCATGTTGGGTTTGGAACTGATGTTGGACACGGCCGACTCCGCGTCGGCTTTGGCCTCGTCCCAGCGTCGTTGGATGCTGGCGCGTTCGGCGCGGTAGGTCCCGATGTCGCTCGCCCACAGACGCAGGGTCCCTGACCCGTAGGTCAGGGCCCTCGTGGCCTCTTCCCACGCCATCAGTTCGGTGGAGGAAGCTGTGACGATGTTCCAGGCGATGAGGTCGGTGAACTCCCCCGACGCGGTGCGGAACTGGGTGTCGGTGGTCTCGGCGTCGCCGAGCATGGTCTGGCGGAGTTGGTCGAGATCGTCGGCGCCCGATTCGATGTCGCCGATCTCGGCTTCGATGTCGCTGGGTAGTCCGAGGTGCAGGTCGGCGATAGCGGTCATGGCTGTTTCCGTCTCCGGGGCTCAGGTGGGGGCCTGGCGCTCTGCGGGGGATCGCGAGCTAGAAGTTGATCTGGATGTCGAGGGCCTCTAGGCCCTCCTGGAACTCTTCGGCGTTCTCGTGGTCGGTGTCTGCGATCGCGAGGTCGGCGCCTTGGATGTTCTGGGCCAGATTGATGCCGTTCTGGGCGACCTGGCCCAGGTGGAGGACGGTCTCCTCCTCGTAGTCGCCGATGGCCGGGGACACGTGTTCGGACACGGCGGCTCGCAGATCCGAGGTGATGAGTTCCAGGTCCCTTCCGAGGAAGACCATTGCCTCGGCGAGCGCCTCGGCCTGTTCGGCCTCGCTCATCGCCTCGACAGGGTTGACTCCGGCTTCTCCGGACACGACACACTCCATTGCGAAGGGGGAGGGGTACCCCCGCGATGCTACAGAAAGTGCTGGTTCGCGTGCGCGTTGAGCGGCGGCCCCTCGAGTTCTGGCCGGATCCGGCCCCGCGGGGATGACGGTGGGAAGTCCCGGGCCGTCGCGATCAAGTCCTCCGGGCGTCGGCTTTCCCAGTCAGTCCGCGAGACACTGGTCGAGGAGCGCCCCGATGAGGAGCCTCAACTCCGGGTCGCGACCGCCCACCAGGCCCAGGGCACGCCTCAGCGCGGAGGCCGCCTCGGCCGCCTGGTCGCCCATCATCCGGAGGCGGGCCAGCTGGGTCCACTCGTAGGCCTCGGCCACCGGGTCGGCCGCGTCACGGAAGAGGGAGACGGCGTGCTCGCGGGCCGCGACCGCGCCGCCCAGGTCCTCCAGGGCCGAGAGCGCCGTGGCCATCTTGGAACAGGCCACAGGGTCGTTCGGCCAGCCCTGGTCGTCGCTGTCGTCGGAGTGGGCGAACAGGGCTCTGGCCCGCACCGCCCGGCGCACCCCCACCAGGTAGTCGTACAGGTCGAGGGGGAGCAGGATCCTCCCGACGTCGTGGTCGACGGCCTCGGCGGCGCGCGTGGCCTCGACCAGGGCGGGGTGCTCCCGCTCCAGCCACCGCCACGCCTGCGGGCCGGTCCGGAACGGGGGAGTCGCCTCCGCGGGGACCCCGTCCAGGCCCGCCCAGCGTGCGACGGCCGCCTCGACCGTGTCCGCGTAGTGCTCCAGCAGGCGGACCACGGCCGACCGCTGCGTCTCGTCCGCGTACTTGGCCGCCCTGACCTGCGCATAGTCAGCGATGAGGTCGTGCATGACCCACCTCCGCCCGTGCCCCCTCTGGACCAGCTGGACGCTGGCCAACCTGGTGAGCAACCCCCGGGTCTGCTGGGGCTCCAGATCCGTGAGCACTGCGGCCGACTCGGTGGAGAACACCCGCGCGGAGGCCGCGCCCAGGAGGTCGAACAGCCATGCCTCCTCCGGGGTGAGCCGGTCGACGACGAGGTCGAGCATGGTGGAGACCGAGTGGTGCCCGTCGTCCAGCGTCGCCAGCCGTCCCTGGGGCGCGGCGAGCTCGGCGGCCAGCTCTTCGCGGGGGCGCTCGGGGTCGGACCGGAGCAGGGAGACGCAGATCCGCAGGGCCAGGGGGAGGCCTCCGCAGGCCTGCACGATCATCCGTTCCGGTTGGGGGTCCTCGCCCAGGTGGATCCGCTCACCGAGCGCGCTGAGCAGGGAGCTCATCAGCTCCAGTGACTCCCCTTCGGACAGGGTGTCCAGGTCGACGCGCTGGGCCGACAACGCGTCCAGGCGCGACCGGGAGGTCACCAGGAGGCGGTGCCCGCCCGCGCCCGGTCTCAGGTGGTCCACCTGGCCCACGGACGAGGCGTTGCCGGCCACCACCAGGATCGGGCGGCCCCGGGCGTCGGCGGCGTTCCTCAGCTCCTGCCGGTAGAGGGCGGCCAGCTCGTGGGTCCTCGTGGGGAGTTCGACGGACGTCCCCAGGGAGCGGAGCAGTGCCCCCAGGGCCGGTCGAACGTGTCTGACACGGCACTCCTCAGGGGGCAGGGGTTCCAGGGAGCGGGATGGTCCGCACTCGGCGGATTCACCCCGTCACCGTCGGCGCCCCGAGGGGAGAAGTGCCAGGTGGTTTGCGCTATATGAAAGGTTTGGTGTGGTTTTCAGGGGAAGTGTTCGGGTAGATCCCGCGCACGACGACCCTGAGGAGCGTTCATGCGAACGACGGTGCGCGCGGGACGACGCAAGGTGGAGGTCCGCCACTCCGACAAGTCGCTCTTCGGGCCCGGCGGGGCGACCAAGGCCGACCTGGCCGACTACTACGCGCGGATCGCGCCGCTCATGCTTCCGTTGGTCAAGGGCCGTCCCGTGGCGCTGGAGCGGTACGTCGAGGGGATCGAGTCCCCGGGCTTCCTGGTGCAGCACCCGGCCCACCCCAAGTGGATCCGCACCCTGTGGACCGCGTCCGGGCGGATGATGGAGTGCCACGAGGCGGCCACCCTCGTGTGGTGCGCGGACCAGGACGCCATCACCCTGCACTCGTGGTCCTCGCGCACCCCCCGGCTGGGGGTTCCCGACCGGATGGTCATCGACCTCGACCCCCTGGACGGCTCGGAGGAGTCCTTCGACTCCTGCCGCGACGCCGCGTGGAACGTGCGCGAGGTGCTGTCCGAGCTCGGTCTGGCCGCCTACGTCATGACCACCGGTTCCCGGGGGCTGCACGTCCACTCCCCGCTGCGCCCCGAGGTGGACGACATGGAGGTCCGGAAGCTGGCCAAGGCGGTCGCGGACCGGGTGGCGGCCCGGGCGCCCGACGAGTGGACCACCCGGGTGCGCAAGGCGGCCCGGCACGGACGGATGTTCGTGGACTACCTGCGCAACGGGACCGGTCAGCTCGCCGTGGTGCCCTACTCGGTCCGACCCAAGCCGGGAGCCCCGGTCGCGGCCCCGGTGACCTGGGAGGAACTGGACCGGCTCAGTACGTCGCGGGACCTCACCATCGAGATGGAGCGCGAGGAGTGCCCCTTCGCCGGGATACGCAGGCACGCGCGGTCGCCGCGTCGGGCACTGGCACAGCTGGACCGGGGCGAGGGCGGCATGGTGCCCGGCCCCCGGACAGGTCAGAGGGGATGACACCGGTCAGTCGGGTGTGCCCTCGGGCCAGATGCACGGAGAGGCGGCCCGCAGGGTGACGGTGCCCTGGACGCTCTCCCGGAGCGAGAGCACGAAGCCGGTCATTCGGCGAACTTGTCACCCTGGGTGAGGGGTTTCGGGGTGGGGGTTCTGGGGCCTTTTTGGGGTCTGACCTGCTTTGGGGTGTGATGGCCTTGCCTGGTCGGGCACTCAGGACGTTCGCCTCTGATTTCGGAGGGTGATCACGGGCAGGATGCGCCTGAGTCCGCGTACCTTCCCCCAGCGAAAGGCCCGTTCATGCGCCTTGCCGTTGACGATCCCGTCTTCCGTAAGTCCTCGTACAGCACCACCGCGAAGGAGTGCGTCGAGGTCGCGGACCAGCGCACCCGTGCCCTGGTCCGCGACACCCAGAACCGCGGGCTCGGGTCGCTGGCCTTCCCGCACGCGGAGTGGGCGGCCCTGCTGGGCGCCGCGAGAAGACCGATCAGCGCCTGCGCAGGACGATCAGCAGGTTCCAGGTGACGATCTCCCGCAGCAACGGCACGTGGACGATCGGTTTCGTCCACGTGGGCAGGTAGCGCGGACGCAGGTCCACGACGTCCACGTCGGTGCGGCCCCGGACCCAGCGGATCATCTCCTTGGCGTGCGCCGCGTACATGGTGCGCCCGAAGTCGTTCTTGGGCCGTCGCCCGTTCCTGCGCGTGAACCGCTCGGCCGCGTAGGAACCGCCCAGGTAGTGCCAGGGCGAGGTCTCGTGGCCGCCCCAGGGCGACAGCCAGAGCGTGTACGACAGGTACACCAGCCCGCCCGGGCGGGTGACCCGCACCATCTCGTCCGCCATCCGCGTCCGGTCGGGCACGTGCTCCAGCACGTTGGAGGAGAAGCACACGTCCACGGTCCCCGTGCGCAGCGGCAGGTCGAGCGCGCTGCCCTGCACGGCGTTGGCGTCGGCCTCGCGCCCGTGCAGCGTCATCTCGTGCGCGTCCGAGTCCACGCACAGGCAGCGGGCGCCCTCGGCGCGCAGGGCGTCGGCGAAGTAGCCCGGCCCGCCGCCGACGTCGACGACCAGCCTGCCGTCGAGTGGCGTGTACGAGCGCAGCTGGTCGACGGTGTCGCGGGCGAGCATCCCGTAGAAGAACGCCGGATCGGTCTGTTCCCTGCGGAACGCGGAGAACAGCCGGACGGAGCGGGCCAGGGTGGCGCGGAACGGCGCGGTCATGCTCCGACCTCGACGTAGTGGCGCAGGTGGCGCCAGTGGTCCCCGCCCCAGTACTCGTCGGAGGCGGCGATCCGGTGGGGGAGGAGCTGGGAGATCCGCTCGGTGCTCAGGGTGTGCATCCTCATGGGCGCCGGGTAGCGCAGGATCACCCGTTGTGCCAGGGCCACCAGGGGCCAGGGCACGTACCGGAACACCAGGCCCTTGAAGGTGCGCCGCTCGGACTCGGGCACGCCGACCACCAGGGCCCCGCCCGGCCGCACCACGCGGGCGAACTCCCGGAGGTAGCCCTCGGCCAGGTCGGTGGGCAGGTGCTGGAGGACGAGGTCGGTGTAGACCAGGTCGAAGGAGTCGTCCTCGAACCGGGAGAGGTCGGGCCGCTCGTTGAGGACGAACTCGATCCGGCCTCCGGAGCGGTCCAGGCGACGGGCCTCGTCGAGCATGGGCGCCGAGATGTCCACGCCGACGACCTGACCGAAGTGGGCGGCCAGGGCGTTGGAGAGCCGCCCGGCGCCGCAGCCGAAGTCGAGGACCCGGCCGCGTCCGGGCGCCAGCCCGAGTTCGTCGAGGCGGCTGATGGCCGGGTCGATCTCCGCGCGGCCCGAGGCGAGGAACTCGTCGTCGTTCCACCCGCCGTCGCGCTTGTCCGGGTCGACGCAGACCGCCCACAGCGGCTCAGTGGAACCCAGCCGGGTCCAGTCACGGCGGACCTGTTCGAGCCCCACCGGCATCACCTCCACGGCACTGGTGACCACCCAGGAACTGGAGCTTGTTCCTGTTCTGGGCTCGCGGTCCATCAGGACCTGCGACAACGGTCAGGAAAGAAAGTGGAACGTGTTGTATTCTGGCACCCATTTTCCGGGATGGCCAACCTAGGGCGGGGAGAGTACCCATGGCGCCTGATTCCCCCACGGAGCGCGGCGGGGCGGCCACCAGCGTACGCAGGGCGGAGGTGGGGCCCGACGAGGACCCCACCTACGGCGACGTGCTGGGCGAGAGCCTGGCCGCGCTGCGGGGGCTGTGGCGCGACCGGATCCTCCAGGTCGGGCTGGTGGTGGTCCTGTTCTCCCTGGCCCTCAGGGTGTACGTCCTCGGCGAGTCGTACTTCGTGGAGGACGACTTTCTCTTCTTCGCCGCCGCGCACGCGCAGGACCTGTCGCCGGAGTACCTGCTGGAGCTGCACAAGGGCCACTTCATGCCGGGGGCCCTGTTCCTGGTGTACGTGCAGACCGCCTTCGGTCCCTTCCACTGGGCGTCGGCGGCGGGCATCATGCTCCTCCTCCAGGCGGTGGCGGTCCTGGCCTTCCTCCGCCTGTCGTGGGAGCTCTTCGGTCGCCGGTGGGCGCTGCTGGTCCCGCTGACGGTGTACGCGCTGGCCCCGTTGACCGTCCCCGTGCTGGGCTGGTGGTCGGCGGCGCTCAACGCGGTGCCCTTCCAGCTGGCGATCGTGCTGGCGCTGCTGTGGACCGTGCGCTACCTGCGCACCGGCAACCTCCTGTTCTCCTGGTGGGCCGTGGGCGCCGTGGTGTTCGGGATGCTGTTCTCGGTCAAGGCGCTCTTCCTGCCGTCGCTGGTGTTCGTGGTGGCGGTGGCCTTCCTGTACCCCGGCAACCTCGTGGAGGGCGTGCGCCAGGCCTTCCGGCGCCACCGCGGCCACTGGTGCGCGATGGCGGGGATCAGCGCGGCCTACCTCGTCCTGTACCTGGCACGGCAGCGGGCCTCCACGAGCGGCGAGGGAGCGTCGGTGCCCGAGTCCGAGGTGGTGGCGCAGCTGGTGCGGCGGATGCTGGGCGAGGTCTTCCCGACCGGCGCCCTGGGCGGGCCCTTCGAGTGGGGGCCGGTCACCCCGGCGGGCGGCCTGGTGGACCCGCTCGGTCCGGTGCTGGTCGGCGCGTGGGCGGTGTTCGCGGTGATCGTGCTCGTGAGCCTGTGGGTGCGGCGCACGTCCTGGCGGGCCTGGGCGATCCTGGCGGGGTACCTGGTGTTCGTGGACGCCGTCCCCACCGCCATCGCCCGGGGCGGCGTCTACGGGGAGGTGGGATCGGATCCGCGCTACGTGGCGGACGCGGCCCTGGTGTTCGCTCTCGTGCTGGCCCTGGCCTTCCTCGCGACGAAGGAGGAGCGCGCCCGCGAGTGGGTGGGCCGGAGACGGCGCCCGATCCAGCTGACCGGGCCCTCGCGAACCGTCTGGGTGGCGGCGGTCGTGGTCACGCTCGTCTACGCGGGTTCCGCCTCCTACTCCACGTACACCTACGCCGGGACGCTGAGCGGCGACCGCCAGCGCGAGTACCTGGCCAACGTCCGGGCCTCCCTGGAGGACGTGCCCCGGGACGCGGGCCTGTACAGCCGGGCGGTCCCCGACGACATCGTCCTGGAGTGGAACGGACCGCGCAGGCTCAGCTCCTACGTGCTCTCCCCGTTGGCCGACCGTGAGGTGGCCGCCCGGATGTACGCGCCCGAGGAGTCCGACAGCGCCCACGTCTTCGACGACGAGGGGAACCTGGTGGAGGCCGCGCCGACCGCGCGCGCCAACGCCTTCCGCCCTTCGGAGGACGAGGAGTGCATGGCGAGCTGGGACGGCCTCATGTCCTGGAGCGTCTGGGAGGTCGGCGGGATCGAGCAGGTGGCGACCATCGGCTACACCTCCCAGGAGGACGCCGACCTCGTGGTGGTCGTCGGTGAGGAGGAGGTGGAGACCGAGCTTCCCGCCGCCCCCGACGGCGGGTTCTGGTACGTGCCCGTGAGCGAGCGGGACACCACGTTCACGCTGTTCACCGACGCCGGGAGGACCTGCGTCACCTGGGCCTCACTGGGTCAGCTGTTCCCGGCGAGCCAGGTGGCGGAGGAGGACGCGGAGGCCGAGGAGGGCGCCGAGGACGCGGCCGAGGACGCGGGCTGAGCGCCCTCAGCGCCTCGTGGTGAAGAACCGCCGTGACCAGCGGCGACTGGGTTCCTCGACCAAGTGGTAGGTGAGCTTGCCCAACAGCACGCTGCCGATCAGTACCGGGACGATGTCCAGCCAGAACGACCCGGTGAAGACGTCCTGCCCGGTGAAGTCGCGCCACAGGTACAGCACGACGAACTGCCACAGGAACACCCCGTAGCTGATCGGCGCGAAGAACACCATGACGGGGTGACGCATCAACCCGTCGAGCCAGGCCCCGTCGGTCCACGTGGCGAGCGCGCGCAGCCGTCGGCGCGGGCCCTCGGGCGCGGGCGGGGCGAGAGCCACCGGCGCGATGACGAAGAACGCGAAACCGATGCTGGTGGTCGACTCGATGACCGACACCCACAGGTTGCCGGGCTCGAAGAACCGGCCCCCGGCGGCGGGCGTGGCCTCCAGGACGTAGAACGTGGCGGCGACCGCCCAGCACAGCCCGGGTGAGGTGCCGACGGTCCGGCAGAACCGGCGGACCGGGCCGTCCGGGCCGCTCTCCCGCCAGGCCCACTCGGAGAGGGTCGCCAGCGCCATCCCGACCGCGAACATGCCCATGCAGCGCGGCAGCCAGGAGTGCATGAGCTCGCGGGGCTCCGGGAAGTACTGCGGGACCAGCGCCAGGTACGACAGCACCGTGATCACGACCAGTCCGCCGATGATCCTGCGCCCGCGCGCGTCCACGGTCGCCCCGCCCCGGGCCCACAGGCCGAGGAAGACCGCGAAGAGCGGGAGGGTGAGGTAGAAGGCCACCTCGACCGACAGGCTCCACATCTGGCCGAGCCCCTCGGGGCCCGGACCGGCCCAGTGCGGGCTGGTGTTGAAGGGGAAGGTGAGGGTGAGCACCTCGGCCCAGTGCCGGACCGAGGTCAGGTGGTCGCCCGCGTACAGCACGAGGGCCACGGCCGCCACCACCCAGTAGGCGGGGAAGACGCGCATGACGCGTCGCCACAGGTAGGCGCGGGTGTTCGGCCCTCGTGTGCCGTCCAGCGCGGCCCGGGCCCAGGGGCGGTACAGCAGCACGCCGGACAGGGCGAAGAACAGCGGCACCGCCATGGCCGAGGCGCTGAGGAGGGCTCCGACGGGCCCGGGGGCCAGGGCGTCACCGGTCTCCGTCGACACGTGGACCACCAGCACCATGAGGCAGGCCAGCCCGCGGACCCCGTCGAGGGCGTGGTGTCGGCCGCTCACCTGCGGCAGCAGGAGCGCGGGGTCGGCGGTGGTGGTTCGGGCGCTGCCGGAGGTGGGGTCCTCGGGCGCGGAGGAGATGGGCGCCATGGGGCCTTCCAGAACGGGAGGGAGCCGAAACGCGTTCTACTAGAACGTGTTATAAAAATTCAGACACGCCCAGGTGACGTCGTTCACTACTGGGCAGTACTCTACCCGGAACTGAACCTAGTTCCAGCTCTTGACTCTCATCCGCCCAGGAGGGCACATGCGCCGTACCGTTGCGGTTGTTCTCATCGCGCTGGGGGTCTTCTGTCTCGCCTTGGCACCCATGATGCGCACGTGGATGTCCAGTTCCCTGATGAAGACTCCACTGGACTACTACAACCCCACCGTCAACGTCGGAGAGATCACCTACTTCAACATCGAGGACGTCGAGCTCGTCGAGGACGCCGACGTGGAGGCGCACTCGACCATCCGGGCCGACGTGGCCTCCAGCACCGACGACGTGGTGGTGTGGGACCAGTTCACGTGGATCAAGGACGCCGAGACCGACTTCGGCATCAGCTCCACGAACCGCCGCGCCGGGCACGACCGCGTCACCGGTGAGCTCGTCGACTGCTGCGACGCCATGATCAACGACGAGGCCGTCCAGCAGTCCGGGCAGGGGTGGAAGTTCCCCTTCTTCACCGAGCAGCGTGACTACGACTTCTTCGAGACCACCGTCCAGGAAGTCGTTCCCATGGAGTTCGAGGGCGTCGAGGAGGTCGACGGCGTCGAGGCCTACAAGTTCGTCCAGACCGTCGAGCCGACCGTCATCGACGAGCGCGAGCTCCCGCGTTCGGTCGCCGGGCTGGAGGGCGACGGCGACGTGGTCGGCGACGAGACCTTCTCCATCGTCCGGACCTACTGGATCGAGCCGGTCAGCGGTTCCCCCATCGACATGAGCGAGGAGCACCACCGCACCGTCGTCGTCGACGGCGAGGAGGTCCTCACCCTGCTCAGCGGTGAGCTCCGGTTCGACGACGCCACCCGCGCCGCCGCGATCGAGAACTCCGAGCAGGCCCGCACCGTCCTGCCGCTGCTGCACACCACGCTGCCCCTCGGCGCGCTGGTGCTCGGCGCCGGGTTCGTCGGCATCGCGGTCGTCCTGCTGGTCACCGGCCGCCGCACCGAGAACCACGGCTGACACCCCCCACGGGAACGCTCACCCCCGACACCCCCCGGCAAGCCGACCCCGCGCCGCCTGACCCCGGCGCCCACGGTCCCGCACCGTGACGGCCGCGCTCGTGGCCGCACCGCAGGCACCACCGGCCGGACCGCCCCTCCCCCCGCGGGCGGTCCGGCCGCCACACTCTTCGCGATCACCAGGAGGGGGCGCGCATGCACCGCACCGCCGCCCTCGTCCGGGCCTGCCGCCCCCGCCAGTGGCTGAAGAACCTGCTGGTGTTCGCCGCGCCGGCCACCGCCGGAGCGCTCGGTGACCCGCGTACCCTGCTGCTCTGCGGGGTCGCCTTCGCCCTCTTCTGCCTGGCCGCCAGCGGCACCTACCTGCTCAACGACGTCCGGGACGCGGCGCGCGACCGCGAGCACCCCCGCAAGCGGTACCGGCCGGTCGCCTCCGGAGACCTCCCGGCCCCGCTCGCGTTGACCGTCGGCGCGCTGTTCGTGACCGTGGCGCCGCTGGCCTCACTGGCCCTGGGGAACGCGCACCTCACCCTGGTACTCGTCGGATACGTCCTGCTCACCCTGGCCTACACCCTCTGGCTCAAGGACGTCGTCGTCTGCGACCTGGTCGCGGTCGCCTCCTGCCACATGCTGCGCGCCATGGCGGGCGGGATCGTGGTCGGAGTGCCGTTGACCTCGTGGTTCGTCATCGTGGTGGCGCTCGCCGCGCTGCTGGTGGTGGTCGGCAAGCGCGAGGCGGAGCTGCGCGTCACGGCCCGCGAGGGGGACACGCCGATCCCCGGTACCGAGGAGGGGAGCACCGCGCACCCCACGCGCACGGCGCTGCTCGGCTACACGCCCGCCTACCTGTCCCACATGCGCGTCATGGCCTCCGGTGCCATGATCGTCACCTACTGCCTCTGGGCCCTGGAACAGGGCGGCGGACCACAGTCCGTGTTCCACGCGGTCAGTATCGTTCCGTTCATCATGTTCGTGCTGCGCTACAACCTTCTCGTGGACCGGGGCGCGGGCGAGGAACCCGAGGAGATCGCACTGCGGGACCGTCCGCTCCAGCTCGCCCTCGTCACCCTCGCCCTCCTGGTCGGACTGGGGATCTACCTGTGAGCCGCCCGACCCTCCTCACCGGCTGGGGCCGCACCGCCCCCACCGCCGCGCACGTGGTGCGCCCCCGCACCGCCGCACAGGCCGCCCGGATGCTCGCCGGGGCCGGGCCGCGCGGCGCCCTCGCCCGGGGGCTGGGCCGGTCCTACGGGGACGCCGCACAGGCCGCGGGCGGGACCGTGCTGGACTGCTCCGAACTCACCGGACCGCCGCACCTGGACACGGAGCGGCGGGAGCTCACCGCGCCCGCCGGGACCAGCATGGGGCGGATCATCGCGCACCTGCTGGGCCGCGGGTACTTCGTCCCCGTCACACCCGGGACCCGGCACGTCACCCTCGGCGGGGCGATCGCGGCCGACGTGCACGGCAAGAACCACCACGCGGACTCCTCCCTGGGTGCGCACGTGCGCTCCCTGACCCTGCTCACCCCCACAGGGGAGGCGCACCGCCTCGGTCCCGACGGCCCGGACCCGGACCTGTTCTGGGCCACCGTCGGGGGGATGGGCCTGACCGGGGTGATCACCGAGGCGACCCTCGGCGTGCACCCGGTGGAGACCGCCTACGCCCGGGTGGACACCGACCGCACCCCGGACCTCGACTCCACCCTGGACCTCATGGCGCGCTCCGACCACGCCTACCGGTACACGGTGTGCTGGGTGGACCTCCTGGCCCGGGACGGTTCCCTCGGGCGCGGCGTGCTGACCCGCGCCCACCACGCCCTCCGCGCCGACCTGCCCGCGCCGCAGCGCCGCGACCCCCTCCGGCACCGGACCGGGACCCCGCTGGCGGCACCGCCCTGGGCGCCGCCGAGGCTCCTCAACCGGTGGACGGTGGGCGCCTTCAACGCCGCCTACCACCGCGCCGCGCCTCTGCGGGAGCGGGGCCGGGCCCAACCGCTCGGCGGGTTCTTCCACCCCCTGGACGCGGTGGAGGGCTGGAACCGGATGTACGGGCCGCGCGGGTTCGTGCAGTACCAGTTCGTCGTGCCCTTCGGGGAGGAGGACACCCTGCGCGCCGTGGCGGAGGGCCTGTCCCGTGCGGGCGCGCCGTCGTTCCTGGCCGTCCTCAAACGGATGGGCGCACCCACCCCCGGGCCGCTCTCGTTCCCCCGTCCCGGCTGGACCCTGGCCCTGGACCTGCCCGCCGAACTCCCCGGACTCGCGCGCCTGCTGGACGGGTTCGACGAGCGCGTCCTCGCGGCGGGCGGGCGCGTGTACCTGGCCAAGGACAGCCGGGCCCGGCCGGACACCGTGCACGCCATGTATCCCGACCTCCCCGCGTGGCGGGCCACCCGCGCCCGCGTGGATCCGGACGGCGTGCTCGTCTCGGACCTGGCCCGCCGCCTGCGACTCGTCTGACCACTCAGCGCCCGAAGCGCCAACCGTCCCCGGAAGGACCCGCCCATGCGTGACTCGCTGGGAAGCGTACGTACCGTCCTGCTGCTCGGCGGCCGCAGCGAGATCGGCCTCGCCGTCGTGGAACGGCTGGTCCGCGAAGGGGCCAGCGAGGTGGTGCTGGCCGCCCGTGGCGGGGTGGCCGAGCCACCGGAGGTGTTCGGTTCGCTGGGCGCCACCGCGCACTCCCTGGAGTTCGACGCCGAGGCCCCCGACACCCACGTCGGCACGGTGGCCGCCGCCGTGGAGCTGGTGGGGGACCTGGACGTGGTGGTGGACGCCTTCGGGGTGCTGGGCGACCAGTCGGCGTACGAGGCGGACCCGCTCTCCGCCGCCCGTGCGGGCGCGGTGAACTACACCGGGCACGTCAGCGTGGGCCTGGCCGTCGCCGCCCGGCTGCGCGAGCAGGGCCACGGGACCCTCGTGGTGCTCTCGTCGGTGGCCGGGGTCCGGGTGCGTCGGGCCAACTTCGTGTACGGCTCCGCCAAGGCGGGGCTCGACGGTTTCGCCCAGGGGCTGGCCGACGCCCTGCACGGTTCCGGTGCCCGGGTCCTGGTGGTGCGGCCGGGCTACGTGGCCACCCGGATGTCGCGGCACGTGGACCCGGCGCCCTTCCCTGCCACACCGGCCCAGGTGGCGGAGTCGGTGTCGCGGGGCCTGCGCGGAAGCGCCGCCACGGTGTGGGCTCCGCGCGTGCTCCGGCCGCTGTTCACTGGCCTGCGGCTGGTGCCCCGCCCCCTCTGGCGCCGCCTCAGCCGTTAGCGGGCGGCGGAGCGCGGACCGGGGCGGTCAGTCGGTTCCGGCCCGGCGTCCCAGGTAGGCCGCGACGATCCGGCGCAGCTCCGCGCCGTCCTCGGCCGGGTCGAACTCCTCGTCGTCACTGATCAGGTACCCGGCGTCGGTCAGCGCGACGATCCAGCGCGCCGCGCGTCGGGGGTCGACGGCGGACTCGAAGACACCCGACTCCCGTCCCGCCGCGACGATCTCCGCGAGGGTGGCCCGGGTGCTCTCGTCCTTGGCCACGACCGTGGCGCCGAACTCCGCGTCGCGCTGGGCCAGCTGGATCATGGCCGCGGCCAGGCCGGGGGCGATCGGGTCGCCCAGGTCCGCCGTGAGGAGGTCGAGGACCCCGTCCAGCGCCCGCGCGGGGTCGGTGCGGTCGATCCGTTCCAGACCCGTCGTGACCGTGTCGAGGTCGTCCGTGACGATCGCCAGGAACATGGTGCGCTTGTCCGGGAAGTAGTGGAACAGGGTGCCCGAACCCACGCCGGCCCGTGTGCAGACCGCCGCCGTGGTGGCGCCGTCGTACCCCCGTTCGGCGAACACCTCGGCCGCCGCACCGAGGATCGCGGCCCGGCGCGCCGCGTGCTTCTCGGGATTGACCGTCCGCATGAGCGACTTCTCCGTTCGTCGGGGGCGTCTGGTCCCTGGCACAGTTAAGCGCCTTATTGTTGTAGTGCCTACTCTATTAATGCCGTACGCTGACCGCATGGACAGTTCACGAGGGCCGGTGGCGGCCCGGGGGCGGGCGCTCGGACCGGACCTGGCCCGGGGCGTGATGCTGCTGTGCATCGCGCTGGCCAACTCCCACTACTTCCTGCGCGGGGACGCCCACCTCGGCGGGTTCCCGCTCGACGGCGGCTCCGTGGACCGCGCGGTCTCCTGGGCGATCGCGACCTTCGTGGACGGGCGCGCCTTCCCGATGTTCGGCCTGCTCTTCGGGTACGGCGTCGCCCTCCTGGTCGGCCGCGCCACGACCGGCGACCGGCCCGCCGCCCGCAGGCTGCTGTGGCGGCGGGCGGCCGTCCTGGTCGTCGTCGGTGTGGTGGACGGTTTCCTGTTCTACGCGGGGGACATCCTCGCGATGTACGGCGTCCTGCTGCTGGTCGGCTCCGTCGCAGTGTTCTGGCGCGACCGCTGGCTCCTGGCCGTGGCCGCCCTGTTCCTCCTGCTCACGTCACTGCCGGACGCCGGTGTGTTCGGCGCCGAAGGGCCGGACCCAGTGCTCCTGCCGCCCGACCCGGTCGCCATGCTCACCGATCGCGCGGCGGCGGTGGCACTGGTGTCGCTGATCGGGCCGATCGGCTTCGCGGCACCCTTCCTGGTCGGCCTGTGGGCCGGGCGGCGCCGGATGCTGGAGCGGGAGGGGCGGCACCGGTGGCTCCTCGTCGCCACGGCCGTGGTGGGCCCGGTGGTCGCCGTCCTGGGCGCGCAGCCGCTGGCGCTGGCCGTCGCGGGCGTGGTCCCGGTGCCCCCGGAGTCGGACCAGGCGGTTCTGGGAGCCCTCCACGGGGCGAGCGGGGTCGCGGGCGGGTTCGGCTACGCGGCGCTCATCGCGCTGGTGGCGCTGCGGATCGAGCGCCGACCGGACCCGGGCCCGGTGGTGACCGCCCTGGCCTCGGCGGGCCAGCGCTCCATGACCTGCTACCTCGCACAGTCACCGGTGTGGGCCGTGGTGTTCACCCCGTTCCTCCTCGACCTGTCCGGCACCCTCACCGTGACGTCGACCGCCCTGCTGGCCACCGGGGTCTGGCTGGCCACCGTCGTCCTGTCCGACCGGATGCGCCGAGCCGGACGACGGGGGCCGTTCGAGACCCTGGTGCGACGGATGACCTACGGTCCCGCTCCGGGGGCTGCACCGAAGGTCGGCCAGGAACACGGCTCCTAGGCGCCGGAGCGGGGTCCGCCGCTGAGGTCGGGGCGGGTGCTGGGAAGGAACATCGCGGGCACCATCGCGGCGGCGGTCAGGCCGGTCATCCACCCGAAGGTGGCCTGGAAGGCGGTCTCGGGCCGCACGGTGTCGGCGAGCAGGGACGCCAGCAACAGCGCCAGGGCGGCGGTGCCGACGGCGGCGCCCAGCCGCTGGGTGACGTTCAGGGCGCTGCTCGCCCGGGGCACCCGGTCCGAGGGCAGGCCCCGATACGCGGTGGCCAGCATCGGCACCATCGCCGCCCCCAGACCCAGCCCCCGGACGAACATCGCGGCGGCCAACAGGGCGGGGGAGGTGTCCGGCCCGGCGAGGACGAACGGCGCGGTGGCGGCCGCACCCACGAACAGCCCGCCCACCACCAGGTAGCGCGGCCCGACGCTGTCCGTGACCGGTCCCATGAACAGGTTCACCAGGGCCACCCCGGCGGCCATCGGCGCCATGAGCAGACCGGCGGTCATCGCGGAGGTGCCCTGCACCTGCTGGAAGAAGAGCGGCAGCAGGAACATGCCCGCCCACACGCAGATCCCGAACACGAACATGAGCAGCGCGCCCAGCCGGAACAGCAGGTTCCGGAACAGGCGGAGGTCGATCACGGGCGGCGGGCCGCCCGGACGCTCACGCAGGGCGTGCACCACGAAACCGACGATGAGCACCAGCCCCGCGCCGACGAACAACGGGGCCAGCGCCGAGCTCCCCAGCACGGACAGCCCGTACAGCAGGGTCGCGATGCCGGGGGAGAGCAGGAGCAGCCCCACCACGTCCAGCCGTTCGGTGGCGCGGGGGTTCCCCCTGGGCACCCCGCGCACGGCGAGGGCGATCGCGAGCAGGATGAACGGAACGGAGATCACGAAGATCCACCGCCACCCCAGCGTGTCCAGCACGATCCCGCCCAGCACCGGGCCGAGCGCGGGCGCCAGCTGGATGGGCACGCTGATCAGCCCGATCGCGCGGCCGAGGCGCTGGGGCCCGGCGGCCTGCACGAGGATCGTCATGACGAGCGGCAGGACCATGCCGCTGCCCAGACCGGTGAACACCCGGAAGACGATCAGACTCTCGATGGACCAGGCGACGGAGCACAGCAGCGACCCGACCCCGAAGAGCACGAGAGCGGTGATCCACGTGGCCCGTTGGCCGTAGCGGTCGATCGCCCAGCCGGTCACCGGGATCACGGCGGCGGTGGAGAACAGGTAGGCGCTGGCCACCCACTGCGCGGTGGAGACCGGGGCGTCCAGCGCGCGGGAGAGATGGTCCACCGCCACGTTGACGATCGTGGTGTCCAACAGGGCGGCCATCGAACCGACCAACAGGACGGCGGCCAGCTTCACCAGTGGCCGGTCGAGCCGATGCGACACCGGGGCGCCGTCGGAGGGGAGCTCGGGGTGCGAGGGGGACCGTGCGGGGCCGGCGGACACAGCAGAGGAGGAACGAGGGTCGTGCTTCGCCATGGTAGGTAAACTACACGGTGCAGTTTCGCGGGGAAACAGGGTTCTCCCCGGCAGGCGCGGACACGAGGGCAGAGGGCGAGAGATGACCGACACGTGCGGGGACGGGCGGGAGCGCCGGTCGGCGGTCAAACGCGAGGCCATCACGGAGGCCGCGCTGCGCGTCTTCCTCAGGGAGGGCTACGCGCGGGCCAGCGTCGACGCCATCGCCGCCGACGCGGGCGTGTCCAAGCGCACCATCTACAACCACTTCGAGGACAAGCAGCGGCTGTTCCTCACGATCGTCACCCAGAGCAGCGCCACCCTGGCCGCCGACCACGCCGAGGCCACCGCACGCCACCTGGCGTCGGCCACCGACGCACGGACGGCGCTGGTGGGGTTCGAGGACGAGTGGCTGTCACCGCTGGGGCGCAGGGCCGACCACACGGCTCTGGTGCGACTGCTGATCGGGGAGGCCACCCACTTTCCCGAGGCGGCGCGCGCCTGGTCCGACAGCGGCTCGGAGCGGGTGGTGGGGGCCCTGGCCGCGCACCTGCGCGGCCTGGCCGACCGGGGTCTGCTGGAGATCACCGAGGGAGGAGAGGAGGCCGCCGCCGGGCACTACCTGGCCCTGGTGCGCGGCCCCGCCAACAGCCGGTCGTTCTTCGGCGCGTTGCCGCTGACGGACGGGGAACGGATCGCGACGGTCCGCTCCGGGGTGGACGCCTTCCTGCGCATCCACGGTCCCGGCCGGGGCCGGTAGGGATGGGAGCCGAGACCCCGCACCCCACCGGCCCGGCGGGGATCAGCGCTCGGAGGCCTCGGACACCGCGCTCGTGGGCTCGGGTGTCGCGGAGGACGTGGCCTCGGCCGTGACGGAAGCGGAGTCCTCGGGCGTGACGGAACCGGAGTCCTCGGCCGTGCGCGGAGCCGGCGCGACGGACTGGCCTGGGGCGGGGACCTTCGCGCCGGTCGCGGCCACGTCCCGGGTCAGCATGTCGTGGGGGACCGGGCAGCCCTTCGGGAAGGTACCGATGCGGTCCGGCTCGTAGCCGTCGGGGTAGCTGCGGATGTTGGGGCTCATCCGGGCCCAGCGGGGCTCCTGGCGCGGCTTCATCCGCCGCACGACCCTCGCGCGCAGCCGCAGGGCGAGGTCGCCGCCCCTGCGCCAGAACGCCGAGGGCTCCGGGTAGTCGAAGGCCTTGATCAGCGGCGGGTCCAGCAGGGCCTTGGTGAAGGGGCGCACCAGCGGACGCTGCCAGGCCGGGTAGAAGTCCACCATCAGACCGAGCGTGGCGTCCGAGACCGCGCGGCCGCCCTCGGTGAAGGCGAAGTGCTCCTCCTCGTAGGAGTCCATCAGCTCGCGGAACTCGGCGTAGGTCTCGGGGATGTCCTTGATTCCCATGTGCTTGCCGAGCTTGCGGTAGTAGTTCGTGCTCGCCGCGATCTCGTGGTCGCTCAGGCGGCGCCAGCCGTACCCGTAGTCGTTCAGCCAGCGCACCGGCATGACCACGAAGGTGCTCAGCACGTACCGGTAGTCGTCGTTGGTGATGTCGTACGACCGGTGCATCTGGTTCATCCGGCGCAGCGCGTCCCGCCCGCGACCGGGGCCGAAGCCGTGCTCCATGATGTCGTTGAGGATGAGCGCCGTGTCGTCGTAGCGGTGCTGGGTGCGCTCGGTGAACTCGCGGGTGCCTCCGAGCAGCTCACCGATGGACGGGACCGCGTAGGTCCGGTACAGGGCCAGCCCCAGGGCCTGTTCCAGGTCCCAGGGGAACTCCAGGGTCCCCAGGATCCGGACGATCCGCTCGCAGTCGGCCTCCGCGTCCAGGCCGCGGATCTCGTCTCGCCAATGGAAACGCTGCATGGAACTCCACCTTCGTCCTGGACCGCCCGGGACGTGTGTCCCGGTCTCCTCCGAACGCCCGCCGTCGAGGGCGCCGCGCCGCCCCGCACTTTACCTGGAACCTACACGTGTACAAGGGAAGGGGGATTCACCGCGCCGCGCGACACGCGGAGAGGGGCGGCTGGGGGAGGTGTGTCGCACCACCTCCAGCCGCCCCTCGTCGGACCGGCCGTGGCGGCCGTGACCGGGACCGATCAGGCCGCGACCTGCTCCGACACCCGGTTCATGAGTGTCAGCAGCACCTGCTTCGCGGACTCGCGCTCACGCGCGTCGCAGAGCGTCACCGGGATGTCCGGGTTCAGGCTCAGTGCCTCACGCACCTCGTCCGCCTCGTACTGGTGCGCCCCGTCGAAGCAGTTCACGGCGACCACGAACGGGACCCCGCGCTGCTCGAAGAAGTCCACCGCGGCGAAACAGGTCTCCAGACGGCGGGTGTCCGCGATCACGACCGCGCCCAGGGCGCCCTCGGACAGCTCCTCCCACATGAACCAGAAGCGTTCCTGGCCCGGTGTGCCGAACAGGTACAGCACCAGAGAGGGGCTGATGGTGATGCGGCCGAAGTCCAGCGCCACCGTGGTGGTGGTCTTGGACTCCACACCGGAGAGGTCGTCGATGCCGTAACTGGCCTCGGTCATCACCTCCTCGGTGCTCAGGGGAGCGATCTCACTGACCGCGCCGACCAGGGTGGTCTTCCCGGCGCCGAAGCCCCCGGCGACCAGGATCTTGAGTGCCGAGGGGACGGGGGCCTCGGGGCCCGGGTCAGAGTCTCTGGATGCCATCGAGAACCGCCTGGAGTACGTCCCGGCTCACCGGGCTCTTAGCTGTGTAGGGGGCGCGGGCCAGGGCAAGCCCGCGGTTGAGCAGGTCACTGAGCAGGACCTTGACGACGGCCACGGGGATGTCCAGGTGCGCCGACACCTCGGCCACCGACAGGGGACGGCGGCACAGCTCCAGGATGCGGAGCTGCTCCGGTTCGAGGGCCATCTCGTCGACCTCGGCCCTCTTGGCCGCGATCACCACACTGATCATGTCCAGCTGGACGGCGTCGGCGTGGTCGCGTCCCTGCGCGATCACGTACGGCCGGACCAGCGGCCCCGCCTCCTCGCCCTCGGGAGCGTCCGCGTCGAACCCTCCGACGGCGTCGCGTTGCGGCAGACCGTGCGGGGACTCACCAGGATCGAACTCGTCGTGTGCTTGCATACGAACCCCTATCGCGTGGCTTCCCCGGACGCCTCGGCCGCGCCCTCGTGACGGGGAGCGGAGTCGAGGTAGCGGCCCACCTGCTCGACCAGGACGTTCATCTCGTAGGCGATGAGACCGACGTCCGCGCTCTCCTCGGCCAGGACGGCCAGGCAGGCGCCGCGACCCGCGCCGGTGACGAAGAGGTAGGCGCTCTCCATCTCCACGACGGTCTGGAGGACCTCGCCGCCGCCGAAGTGGCGTCCGGTGCCGCGAGCCAGGCTCTGGAACGCGGAGGCGACCGCGGACAGGTGCTCGGCGTCCTCCTTGACCAGTTCCTGCGAGCGGCCGATCAGCAGGCCGTCAGCGGAGAGGACGATCGCGTGGCGCGAACCCACGGCGCGGTCGAGCAACTCGTCCAGGAGCCAGTCGATGTCCTTCTTGCCCGCGGCGCTTCCGCTGCCGCGCTCAGCGCTTTCGGTACTCGTCACGGTTACGCGTCCTTGTCGGTGTCGTTGGTGTTCTGCTTGCTCTCGCGTCGTCCACGGTCGGTTCCCTGCTGGAACGCGGACATGTTGCGACGCAGGCGCGCCAGCCGTTCGGTGCCTTCCCGGGGGGACTCGGCGGAGGCGGACCGGCCGAAGGTTCCGGACTCGGCGGCGTCCGTCGCCAGCTGCGGCGCCAGGTTCTCCTGGGGGCGCCGCTTGGGCAGCGCGGGACGGCCGCCGCCGGCCTCGACGGTCTCGGGCTCCTCTGTGGGCTCGGGGGTCTCGGGAGCGGTGGGCTCCTTCGCGGGGGACGCCTTGGCGGCGTCCGGAACCGCGCTGATTCGGGTCTGGCGGCTGGGCAGGACGGGACGGGACTCGTCCTCCGTGACCGGTGCGCTGAGCAGGTCGCTCTCCGAGGACTCGGGGACGTCGGAGGACGCCTCCGGCTCCCGCGTGTCCGGGGACGTGGAGACCGAGGTCAGCACGGGCTTGCCGGGCCGCGCGGACCGGCTCGCCTCCAGGGCGACCTCCGGCGTGCGGTCGACGATCTCGCGCACCTCCCAGATGTCGCCGGGCTCCTCCGCAGCGGGAAGCGGCGTGCGGTCACCGGAGATCAGGTCCTGTGGGAGCAGCACGATCGCCTGGACGCCACCGTAGGGCGACGGGCGCAGGTGCACCTTGATCCCGTGGCGGTGCGCCAGGTGCGAGACCACGAAGAGGCCGAGGCGCATCTTCTGGTTGAGTCGCATGACGTCGAACTCGGGCGGGTCGGCCAGCAGGGCGTTGGTCGAGGTGAACTCGGCCTCCGTCATGCCCAGACCTCGGTCCTCGATCTCGATCGTCACACCGTTGGGAACGTCGTCACTGCTGAGACGCACCTGGGTGTGCGGAGGCGAGAACATGGCCGCGTTGTCCACCAGCTCCGCGACCAGGTGGATGACGTCCGCGACGGCGGGGCCGTTGAGGTTCACCCGGGCGATGCGCTCACGCTTGACCCGCGTGTAGTCGCCGGACTCGGAGATGGCACCGCGCAGGACGTCGATCAGCGGCATCGGCCGGTGCCAGGTACGGCCCGGGGCCTCGCCGCCGAGGATCAGCAGGTTCTCGGCGTTGCGGCGGGAACGGGTGGCCAGGTGGTCCAGCTTGAACAGCTGGGCGAGCTGGTCCGGGTCCTCCTGCTCGCGCTCCATCTTGTCCAGGAGACGGAGCTGGCGGTGCACCAGCGTCTGGCTGCGGTGGGCGATGTTGAGGAAGACGCGGTTGACGCCGTGGCGCAGCTCCGTCTGCTGGACGGCCTCCTCGACGGCGGCCCGCTGGGCGGAGTTGAACGCCTTGGCCACGTCACCGATCTCGTCCTCCTCGGTCCGCAGCTCGGGCAGGGAGGTCGCGGCGTCCACCCGCTCGCCCCGGTGCAGGCGGTCCATGATCTCGGGCAGCTTGTGCTCGGCCAGGTCCTGGGACTCCTCGCGCAGGGTGAGCAGACGCGAGGTGAGGTTCTGGGAGGACCGGCGGGCCAGGGTGAAGGCGATGAGGAGGACGGCCGCGACGCCGAGGCTGCCGCTGACGGCGAGGATCACGGCGCCGTGCGCGTCGTCGCGGGTCACCTCGGCGGCGTACAGCGACTCCTGCGCGCCCAGGTCGGTGAGCTCGGTGAGGACGTGCTCGTACGCCGCGTCCCACTCGGCCTGGGAGACCGGCATGGAGAGGTCGTCGACCGTCTCCGGGAGCAGGGTGACGGGGTCGGTGACCGTGGTGCTCTCCACCTGCCGGTCCGTGATCCGGTCGGAGAGCTCGGTGAGGGTGGCGTACTCGGGGCTCTCCCGGACCGCCTCGTACCGCTCCAGGAGGCCGTCGCCCTCGAGATAGGGGGCGTTGGCGTCCAGGAGCGCCTCGAAGGCACCCATCATCCTGGTGAACTCGCGCTGGTCCTCGACGGTGAGCTCACCGGTGGCGAAGGCGCGGGCGAGCTGGGCGTCGGCCCGGGCGCCCATGTCCACGGTGCGGAAGAGGTAGATGGCGGTGAAACCGGGGCTGACCGCGTTCCCCTCGTTGCCCTCACGGCCCTGGCTGTCGAAGCTGTCGGCTCCGTGCAGGATGAGCTCGTTGTAGAAGTCCAGGACGTCGGCGCGGGTGGCGTCACCCTCGTCGACCGACGTACGGACGCCGCCGATCTCCTGGAACATGTCGTACAGCATCTCGATGTGCATGCCGCCCTCGCCGGGGGCGAGGTCCGCGAAGCCCATGAGGTCGTCCAGGACGACGCCCAGGGACTCGTCGGTGGCCTGGCGGCTCTGCTCCAGCCGCTGTGCCAGCTCGGCGTCGTCGGGGTCCTCGATGTAGGCGATGGTGGCGGAGCGCTCGGACATGGCGGAGACGAGGCCGACGGCGGCGGGGGTGACGAGGTCGTCGGTGGCCTTCGACCGGATCAGCTGGTAGACGGCGTCGCCGCCGAGGACGATGGTGAGGATCAACCACAGTGCGAACAGCGCGGTGGTGGGGATCATGACCATGGCGCGAATACGGGCGGCGATGGTCCGCCCACGTTTCTTCGGTACTGCCTGCACGGTTCTCCTGTCGATCCGCGTCAAAGTCTTCTCAGGCACTGTCGGAGCCGAGCGGTCGCCTGGCCGCTTCCTGCGGGCCGGCGCGCGCGGACCTCCCGACGTGTGGTCCGCGCTCGTCCCTCCAGGGGGTCGGGGCTCGCCGGAGAGTCACCACATGCGGGGGTTTTCGGCGTTGGGGATCGTATCTCGCCCGAGAAACGGCGGATTATCCGGGTGGTGCAGGCAGTCTGCCATGAAGTAGTGAATTGTTCACACAAGGCCAGGTATGACGTCTGCGAACCACCACGTGGGGAGCCGCGCGCCCGCCGTGGGACCAACGTCACAGGGGGTTTCGGCGGTGACGGGGAGGCGTGAGCCCGGGCCCGGAGAGGGACACCCGCCGAGTGATCTCACGGTTCCCTCCCCACACACGCGCGGCCCGTACTAGCCTGGCGCACCGGGTCACGAGCAAGGGGAACGCACACGCCATGGGCCAACCGTTCGGCGGAGGTCAGGCCGCCATCGATGTGGCGGTCGCCGCCATACCGCTGTTGATGGTCACCGCATCCGCCCTCTACCTGCGTGGACAGCACCAGAGGTACGGGCGCCTGGTGGGCTGGCCCGGACGACTCACCCTCGCCGCCCTCCTCGCCGGGCTGGGTCTGGCCGCCTACGCCGTCTGGCCCCTGCCCGCCTCCGCCGACGGACTGTGCGCCGTCGAACCCGCGCCCGCGCCGTCCCTGACCGTGCGCGACGCCGCCCTGGCCCTGGGCGTCTTCCTCCCGGTCGGCCTGCTGGCCCGCTCCCGGTTCCGCCGGGGGGTGCTCACCACCGTCGCCCTCGGCGCCGCGCTGGCCCTCGCCGTGGTGGTGGTCCGCGCCACCGGGGTGCTCGGCCTGTACCCCTGCGCCTACGACGCGGTCGCGTTCGAGGCCGCGGGGGTCGGCGTCGCCGGGACCCTCCTGGGCTGGCTGCTCGCCCGCTGGGTGCCGACGGTGTGGCCGTACGGGCCGCACCGCTCCTGGCCCTCCGCCGTCCCCGACCGGGTCGCACCCGACCTCGGTCGGCGGATGCTCGGAATCCTCGTCGACCTGGGGCTGTGGTGGTTCGGCTCGGCCACGGTCGTCGCCCTGGCCGCCGCCTACGGGACGTTCGGTCCCGGCACGCGGGAGCAGCTCCTCACCGCGACCCTCCTGGGCCTGGCCGCTCTCCTCGGGCTGGTCCTGCCCCTGCTCCGCCGCGACCGGTGCACCCCGGGCGCGGCCGCGGTCCGGCTGGCCCTCACCGAGTGGCACCGACCCCGCCCGGCTTCACGGCTGCGGGTCCTGGCCCGCACCGGGCTGCTGTACGCGCCGGTCACCGTGCTGATCGCCCTCGGCCTGCCCTGGTTCTCCCTCGCGGTCCTCGCGCTGCACGCCAGCACCGCCGTGGTCCGCCCTGACGGCGCGGGCCTGGCCGACCTCGTCTGCCGCGTGCGGGTCCGCACCCGGTCCAGCCTCAACGGCGACCTGCCGCGACGCCTCGTCCGCTACGCCCCACCACGGGAGGACGCCCCCGTCCCGGTGTGAGGACTACTGCTCCCACCAGTGCAGATAGCCCAGGAAGCCGCCGGTGAGCACCAGCACCAGACCGAGCCCCCCGAACATCGCGCGCACCCAGTGGCTCAACCACGGCGCCGAGACGATCCGGGCCCGCTCGGGGACGTCCGGGTCGTAGGACACGGTCACGATCTCCCCGGCACGGGAGGCCATCCACCCGGTGTTCTCGTGCTCGGCGTGGACCTCCCTGCCGTCCTCGGTCTGGAACTGCACGATCATCCGGGAGGCCACCGACGTCTCGTGGTAGCCGATCACCCTCCCCTTGGCACGCACGCCGTTGCGCACCAGCAGCAGCTCGGTACGGGTGTCGCGGGTGACCATCCACAACAGGACGGCACCGACGATCACGGGCAGCAGAGGATACAGATCGGCCATGGCTGGGGGATTCCTCTCCGGAGTTCTTCTTCGGGTGTCAGCGCGGGGAGGCGGAGGAGCCGATGAGTCCGTCGGCCAGATGCGCCAGGGTGGTGTGGATCTCCTCGACGGGACGCTCCGGCTGGAGCGTACGCCAGTCGAGGGCCACCGTCACCACCATGCCGAACAGCGCCGACCCCGCGAGGGGCGTGTCCAGGTCCGGTCGGGCCAGGCCGCGTTCCACCATGGCGTCCAGCTGCTCGGTGATGACCCCGATCGCCTCGGTGCGGATCTGCCGGACGGTCGCGTACCAGGCCCGGTTCGTACGCCAGGCCTCCGCCATCAGCAGCCGAGCCATCGCCTCGTGGGTGCTGATGAAGACCACGCCCGCACGCAGCACCGTGGCCAGCGCCTCCCGGGGTTCGAGCTGCTCAACCGGGTCGGGGACCGAGCTCCGGAGGGTCTCGGCCAGCCGGGTGACGCCCCACTCCATCAGGGCCGCGTACAGCTCGTCCTTGCCCCCGAAGTTGTAGTAGACGGTGCCCTTCGCGACACCGGCCCGCTCCGCGATCTCGTCCACCGTGGTGGCCCCGTACCCCTGCTCGGAGATCAGCGTGACCGCCGCCTCGAACAGCTTCTGCCGGGTCGCCTCACGGCGCCCGCCGCGGGGCCTGTCTGCGGTGTTCATCGGATTCCTATCTATTGGGGCCTCCGCCTCGCTTCGGCCGGTGTTCCCCTGGTGGTGGGGGTGTGGGGGTGGGGCTCGTGGTTGTGGTTGGGGTTCAGACGTGTTTGTTTGGGGCCTCCGCTTCGCTTCGGCCCGTGTTCGGGCGCCCAAGGAGCCAGGGACTTCTTCATCCTCGTCTGTGCCTGGCTCGTTCCTCGCTGGCGGCTTGACTCGTCTTGCAGAACCCTGGCGGCGCCCGAACGAGCACCCCCCCCTGTGGCGGAGGTGTGCGGGCGGGACTCATGGCTGTGGCTGGCGGCCCGGCTCCTCCCGAGCCCCCGGCGCCCGAACAAGCACCCCCTTGTGGTCAAGCTTCGCAGGTGGCCACTTGGTCGGGCCCGGGCGTCAGATCTTCAGGGCGGGATAGAGCGTGGACATCGTCCACACCCGCTTGCTGTCGACCGCCCTCCAGGTGAGCAGGAGGGGAACCACCAGCCACAGGCCCATCACACCGAACGCCTGGGCGACCAGCATCATGTCGCCGCCGCCGATCAGGTGCCGCATGGCGGTCACCCCCCAGTGCAGGGGCAGGTACGGGCCGATCGCCTGGAAGAACGTCGGGCTCGTCTCGATCGGGTAGGTGCCGCCCGCCGACGTCAGCTGGAGGACCAGCAGCGCGAGGGCCACCACCCGGCCCGCCGCGTTGAACCTCACGTTCAGGTACTGGACCGTCGTGGTGAAGGCGGCCGAGGTGAGCGCCAGGAAGGCGAGCATCAGCGCCCAGTTCTGCGACTGCAACCCCAGCCCCAGGTGCAGGACGGTCATCATGACCGCCACCTGCGCCCAGCCGAGCAGCAGCGGCACGACGCGACCGGACAGCGCCACCCGCCAGGACGGTGCCGAGGAGGCCAGGGCCCGCGTGGACAGCGCGGGCAGCACCATGAACACCACCATGGCGCCCACCCACAGGGACAGGGGCACGAAGAACGGCGCGAACCCGGTGCCGTAGTTGGGTGCCTCGTTGTCCACCTCGCTGTCCAGCCGGACCGGCTCGCTCATCATGTCGGCGGCGCTGACCCGGCCGTCGTCGGAGTAGGTGGGGATCTCGCCCGCGCCGTCGGACAGCCCCTCCGCGAGCTCGTCCGTGCCCGAGGCCAGGTCGCCCAGCCCCTCGTGGAGGTCTCCGGCGCCGCCGCTGAGCTCGCCCAGTCCGCTGTCCAGCTCCCCGGCTCCCGAGGAGGCCTCGGAGAGGCCGTCGCGGAGCGTACGGGACCCCTCGGCCAGGGCCTCCAGACCCTCGGCGAGCTCGTCGGCCCTGGCCCGCGCGTCCTTGGCGTCCTCGACCATGGTGGGCAGGTCCTCGGAGAGGGTCGCGGCCTTCTCACTGAGCGCGGCGGCCTCGGCGGCGGTCGCGTTGATGTCCTCGCGGTTGTCGTTGACGTAACCGGCCACCGACAGGGCGGTGTCCATGGCCCCCTGGAGGTCGGTCAGCAGCGCGTGCAGGTCGGGCTGCTCCTGCTCCAGCTCCGGGTGGTCCCGGAGGTAGGTGGACAGACGTCCGTCGACCTCGTTCAGGGCGGTGACGTCGATCTCCTGAGGCAGGTCCTCCAGGGCCTCGGACACTCCGGCGGAGACCTTGGCGGCCTCACCCGCGCGCTTCTGGATGTCGGGGATGTCCTCCTCAAGCTGCGGCAGCCACTCGTCGGCCAGGTCGTCGAGCTTGTCGACCTGGTCGGAGACCTGTGTGGACGCGGAGTTCGCACCGGAGGCGAGGGACTTGGAGCCCTCGTGGAGTTCCCCGATGCCGCCGCTGAGAGTGCCCGCGCCCTCGTGGGCGCGGTCGATGCCCTCGGAGAGCTCGCCGGACCCGCTCTCGGCGTCCCCGGCTCCGGTGGCGATCTGCCCGGCGCCGTCGGCCGCCTCCTCGGTCTTGCCGTGGATCTCGTTGAAGCCCAGGAAGATCTGGTCGAGGTAGTCGCTGATGGCCGAGGAGGCCGCGGCCGAGCGGATCTCGTTGAAGGCGCTGCCAGCCAGCTGGCGTACGACGTAGCTGTTGGAGTCGTTGTAGTTGGCGATCAACAGCGCGGGGACCGGGTCCTCGCGGTCCCGGGAGGGCGAGGTGAGGGCCTCGCTGAAGTAGGTGGGGATGGTCAGGGTGACGTAGTACGTGCCGTCGTCCAGGCCCTGGGCGGCGTCGTCGGCGTCGACCAGGCGCCAGTCGAGGTCGCCCCGGTCGAGGAGGGTGTCCGCGAGTTCGTCACCCGCGTTGACCTCCTCGTCATCGACCTCGGCGCCCACGTCCTCGTTCACCAGGGCGACCGGGAGGTTCTCCATCCGGTCGAAGGGGTCCCAGAACGACCACAGGTACATGCCGGAGTACAGCAGGGGGATGAGCATGAGCGCGGCGAGCGCGGCGGTCGGGAGCGGCGACCGCAGGAAGGACCGCATGGTGAGCAGCCCCAGCCGGGGGACGGACATGAACCGGTAGACCGGCGCGTCCCCGGCGCTTCCCTTCCTTCGGTCACGCGAGCCCACGGTGTCCGCCTCCCTTCCGGGCGGGCCCGTCCTCGGGCGGCGGTTCCGTCTCGTCTCCCTCGTAGAGCAGTTCGTCGATCCCGATCACTTCCTCGGCCGGTTCCCCTCCGGTGTTCGTGTCGCCCTGCCTGATCCGGAGGGGGCCCTGGGTGTCGGGCCCGGCCACGGAGTCGAACTCCTGGGCGTCGGCGCAGGTCGCGATGACGGTCAGTCCCTCGTCGGTGAGGTTCCGCAGGGTCCGCCACATGTCGGCCTGGTGTTCGCGGCTGAGCCCGCCGTCCACGTTGTCCACCACGAGCAGACGCGGTTCGTAGACCAGCGCGAGGGCGACGCCGAGACGGCGCCGCTCCAGCATGGAGAGTTCCTTGATCATGGTCCGGCGGTCCAGGTCGGCCAGGTCCGCCGCCTCCATCGCCTGGTCGGTCACGGACCGCGCGGCGGGGCGCATACGCAGCAGGCGGGCCTCGGAGAGGTGCTCGCTCACCCGGAGACGGTCGTCGAGGGCGTTGACGTCGTCCATCAGCCCGAGCGAGCTGATCCGGCGTACCCTCCGTGCCTGCTTGGGCAGCGCGTACCCGTCGACGTGCAGGCTGCCCCCGGTGGGCCGCATCCGGCCGGACAGGGTGAGCAGCAGTGCGCTGCGCCCGCCTCCGGAATCGGCCTGGAAGACGGTGAGCGTTCCCGGCCGGGCGGTGAGGTCGACCCCCGTGTAGACGGGGCCCTCTCGGGTGGTGAGTGACACGCCCTCGGCGTGCACTCGAGCTCCGGTGGCCCGACGCATTCTTGCGACCTCCCCATTTTTGAACTGACCAGTCAGTGCAAATTCACGGCTCCACGGTACTGCTCCGGGGCGGTGCTCCCGAGGGTTCGGGTCTGTGGCCTCCGGCACAACGCGACGCTCCACGGGGTGTCCGGAATTGGACGGTTCTTTTCCTGGGGGCGGAGTGGGGTACGTTGATACGTAATTACGTAGAAATATCGAACCAGGGAGACCAGATGCGCGGCGTCCTCACGAACCTCGGCGGGCCCCTGCTGGTGGTGTACTTCGCCTACGTCGCCGTGGCCGTCGCCCTCGACCTTCCGAAGGACCCGCTGCTGCCGTTGCTCCTGCTGGCGGGGGTGTTCCTGGTCGGTCCGCGCCTGTGGACCCGCAAGCTCTCCGACCAGGACAGGGAGGCGGCGACCGTCACGGTGGCTCCACCGGTCGCGGGCGCGTGGGTGGGGCTCAACAGCCCGGCGGACAAGGTGCCCAGCCACGGCACCCACCAGTACGGGCAGACCTACGCGATCGACGTCTATGTGGACGAGGGCCGCCCTCCGGGCCGCAGCTACTGGTGGCCCCTCTCCCGCCGACCCGACGACGGGTACCCCGCCTTCGACCGGCCGCTCCTGGCCGTCGCCGACGCCACCGTCGTGCGTGTGCGCGACGGCCAGCGCGACCACCGCAGCCGCGACACCTGGCCGGGCCTGCTCTACCTCCTCGCCGAGAGCGTCGTCCGCGGCCTCGGCGGCGCCCGCCGCGTGGTCGGCAACCACGTCGTCCTGGACCTGGGCGACGGCGTGTACGCCGCGTACGCCCACCTGCGCAAGGGATCGGCCGAGGTCCGCGAGGGCGACCGGGTCACCGCCGGGCAGCGGATCGGCCGGTGCGGCAACTCCGGCAACTCCAGCGAACCCCACCTGCACTTCCAGCTGATGGACCACCCCGACTTCAGCCGGGCCATGGGTCTTCCCTTCCGGTGGGAGGGGGTCGGTGTCCCCGCAGCCGGGCAGACCTTCACCGCCCTAGACTGCGCCTGAGAGCCCGGACGGGGAGCGGACGAGGGAACCGAGGAACACACGTGAGCGACGTCGCGCGGCGGGCCGCCCAGGCGCTGGACGACCCGGAGAACTGGCCGAGAGACCCCAAGGAGGCGGTGGCCCGACAGCGCCTGCTGGCCGACCGGGTCCGCACCGAGCCCCTCGACCCGGACTCCGTGCGCTACGTGGCCGGTCTCGACGTCAGTTACGGCGTCGGAGACAAGGAGCTGGCGGCGGCCGCCGTGGTCCTGGACGCCCGCACCCTGGAGGTCGTGGACACCTCCCTGGTCGCGGACACCCCGTCCTTCCCCTACATCTCCGGACTGTTCGCGTTCCGGGAGCTGCCCCCGGTCCTCCGCGCCATCGAGGGGCTGTCCGTCACCCCGGACGTGTTCGTGTGCGACGGCTTCGGCCTGGCGCACCCTCGGCGCTTCGGGATCGCCAGCCACCTGGGCGTCCTCATCGACGCGCCGGTGGTCGGCTCCGCCAAGTCCGTGCTCTACGGCCGCAACTCCCCGCCCGGGGAGGAGCGCGGCTCGTGGACCCCCATGGTCGCCGGGCGCTCCGAGGTGGTCGAGGACACCGAGACCCTCGCGGCCGAGGGGGCGGAGGTCATCGGCCGGGTGCTGCGCACCCGCGCCCGTACCAAGCCCGTCTACGTCTCCGTGGGCCACCGCGTGGACCTCGCGGGCTCCGCCGAGCTCGTCCTGCGGGTGTCTCCCAGGTACCGGGTCCCCGAACCCATCCGGCACGCGGACCGGCTCTGCGGTCAGTACCGCAAGGAACACGAGGCCAGGCTCAGGGACGACGGCTCCGCCTAGACACGCCCTAGCCAGGCACACGGAAGGGGAGGGGCCGAGGACCCCTCCCCTTCACCGTGTTCCGACCGGTCGGCGTCTACCAGCCGTTCTCCACGGGGCGGCCCTCGTTGTACCCGGCGGCGCTCTGCACGCCGACCACGGCGCGCTCGTGGAACTCCGCCAGCGAAGTGGCGCCCGCGTAGGTCATGGAGCTGCGCACACCGGCGATGATCTGGTCGATCAGGTCCTCGACGCCGGGACGCTCGGCGTCCAGGTACATCCGGCCGGTCGAGATGCCCTCCTCGAACAGCGCCTTGCGGGCCCGCTCGAACGGGGAGTCCTCCGACGTGCGCAGGCGCACCGCGCGCGCCGAGGCCATCCCGAAGCTCTCCTTGTACTGGCGGCCCTGGGCGTCACGCATGACGTCGCCGGGCGACTCGTAGGTCCCGGCGAACCAGGACCCCACCATCACGTTGGAGGCACCGGCCGCCAGAGCCAGGGCGACGTCGCGCGGGTGGCGGACACCGCCGTCCGCCCACACGTGCCTGCCCAGCTCGCGGGCGGCGGCCGCGCACTCCAGCACGGCGGAGAACTGCGGACGGCCCACGGCGGTCATCATCCGGGTGGTGCACATCGCGCCCGGGCCCACACCGACCTTGACGATGTCGGCCCCGGCCTCGATGAGGTCCCGGGTGCCCTGCGCGGTCACGATGTTGCCCGCGACGATCGGCACGTCCGGCGACAGCGCGCGGACCTTGCGGATCGCGGAGATCATCTTCTCCTGGTGGCCGTGCGCGGTGTCGATCACCAGGGTGTCCACCCCGGCCTCCAGCAGCTCCGCGGCCTTGCCGGCCACGTCGCCGTTGATGCCGACGGCGGCGGCGATACGCAGCCGGTTCCGGTCGTCCACGGCGGGCCGGTACAGGGTCGAGCGCAGCGCGCCGGTGCGGCTGAGGACCCCCACCAGGGCACCGTTCCCGTCGACGACCGGGGCCAGCCGGTGCCGGTTCTCGTGCAGTATCCCGAACGCCGCCTGCGCGTCGGTGCCCTCGGGGATGGTCAGCAGCTCGGCGGACATCACGTCGTGCAGCTGGGCGAACCGGTCGGTGCCCGCGCAGTCCGCCTCGGTGACCACGCCGACGGGACGGCGTGCGTCGTCGACCACGATGACGGCGTTGTGCGCCCGCTTCGGCAGCAGGTTGAGCGCCTCACCGACGGTGCTGGTCGGGTTCAGGGTGATGGCGGTGTCGTAGACCAGGTCGCGTTGCTTGGTCCAGGCGATGACGTCGGAGACCACCTCGAAGGGAATGTCCTGCGGGATGACGGCGATGCCGCCCCGCCGGGCGACCGTCTCGGCCATCCTGCGGCCCGCCACGGCGGTCATGTTCGCGACGACCAGAGGCACGGTGGTGCCGGTGCCGTCCGGGGACGACAGGTCGACGCTGAGCCGGGAGCCCACGGCGGAGCGGCCCGGAACCATGAAGACGTCGCTGTAGGTCAGGTCCTGGCTGGGAACCTGGTCGTTGAGAAAACGCAATGCCTCTACCTCGGTCAAGACCGAAGGGGGTGGACCACTCCGCCCGGCTGCGCGCGGGCGGCACCCTGTTGATCCCCCTCTTACCTGTCAAGTATGCCGTCACCGATTAGGTTGGGGGTACCCCCGTCTGGCATGATGACTCGATTCCCGCCTCAACCCGGCCCTCGCCCCTGCCCACAAACGGTGCCGATTCCCCCGCACCGTAGGCGTTCGCGGGTCACAGGGCCCTCCAGGAGAACCCCGCATGTCGCGTTTCACGCTCGCGCAAGTCAAGGACGAGACCTACAAGGTGAAGGACGCCTGGTGGACCGTCTTCCTGGTTGATCCGCTCGCGGGTCGGATGGTGGTGTGGACGGCGAACCGGACCAACATCACACCGAACCAGATCACGCTGGGCGCGGGCGTGCTGGGCCTGCTGTCCGCGATCTGTTTCGCGGCCCCCGTCTGGGCCGGTGACCTGGGCTGGGCCTGGCTGCTGGCGGGTGCCCTGCTGTTCCACCTGAGCTTCGTTCTGGACTGCATGGACGGCAAGATCGCCCGGCTGAAGGGCACCGGTTCGGTGTTCGGGAGCTGGGTCGACTTCGTCTTCGACCGTATCCGCTTCTTCGGCTGTGTGATGGCTCTGCTGATCGGCCAGTGGCTGGTCACGGGCCAGGCCGCCTACCTGATCGTCGCCCCCGTGGTGGTCTTCTTCGACCTGTTGCGCTACCTCAACGGTTCGCAGGTCGCCAAGACCCGCAAGACCATGAAGCAGGCGCTCGCCGTGGCGTCGGGGGACACCGAGCGGCTGCGTGACGAGGCCACCCACCCCGACGTGTCCGACCCCGAGGACGACGAGGCCCCGGACGCCCCGGCCAACGCGGACGCCCCGGCTCCCCGTGGCCTCTACCCCCGTGTGCGCAACGCCCTCCTGAGGCACCGGGTGCGCCCGCACCTGTTCAGCGGCATCGAGTTCGAGATGTTCCTGTGCGTGGTGGCGCCCGCGACCGTCGTGGTCGCCTTCTTCACCCCGCTGAACAGCCTGATCATCCCGGTGGCGGTCTTCTCCGTCCTGGCGCTGGCCTTCTTCGAGGTGGTCCTGGTGGGCCGCCTCTGGAAGGAGTCGCGCCGCTTCGAGGCGCGTCGCCGGGAACTGGCCGCCGCGACCCCGGCGAGCGTGGGCGGCAGCTGAGCCCGACCCGGCCGGAGCCGGGTGCCCCGAGGAGGGAGGGGGCGTTCCGCGCGGTGCGGAACGCCCCCTCCTCACGTCGCGGGACGCCTGGCCGGGCTACACGGAGCTCCGCTCCGCCTCGGCCGTGCGCTTCCTGGCCTCGGCCTCCTTGTGGGCCAGTCCCTTGTCGTCCTGGCGCAGGAACCACGTGGGCTGCGGTTCGACGGCCCACCGCATGCAGCCGCGCACCCACGGGGTGCACAGCAGGAGGGTGACCCCCATGCCCAGGGACAGGGTGGTGGCCAGGGCCACCGGGCCGGACATCAGGTCGTACCAGGGGCTGGCCTTGAGCAGGATCAGGAAGACCGAGTGGCCCAGGTACACGTAGAGCGTGTAGGCGCCCAGTGACGTGTACCAGGTCCGCCGCTTCGGGGTCAGTGCCAGGACCGCCACGGTCATGACCAGGGCGATGCCCATGAAGGCCAACCGGATGCCGATGCTCGGCATCAGCGGGTCGATGGCGCGGTCGGTGAGGCTCTCCTTCCAGAAGAGCCAGTCCCTGCTCAGGCGGTCCGAGACCGGCACCGCCAGGAGGGCGGTGAAGCCCAGCACCAGCACGGAGCCGATCCTCACCCAGAGCCGGTCCAGGTGGGCGAAGTGCTCGCGGCGCAGGCTCAGGCCCAGCACGAAGAAGGGCAGGAAGCTGAGGACCCGGCCGATCGAGAGGGTGCTGCCCAGGTCCGCCGTGGTGGCGAACAGGGAGATCACCACCGCGATCGCGACGGGCCAGCGCAGCCGCTGCCAGACCGGCACGGTGAGGCGCCACAGGAACAGGGCCACGAGGAACCACAGGGTCCAGGTCGGCTTCAGCACGGACAGGGTGTCCGGGAGGCCGCCGCGTTCGACCGTGTAGATGGTCTGGTGGATGGTCCAGAAGATGAGGTAGGGGACGGCCAGCGTCAGGACCAGCTTCTCCACCCGCATCGACGAGGAGTCGAAGGAACGGGAGAGATAGCCGCTGATCATGATGAACGCGGGCATGTGGAAGAAGTAGATCCAGTAGTAGAGGGCACTGGCGGGCCCGTAGTCGGAGATCGGCTCGATCGCGTGGCCGACGACGACCAGCGCGATGAGGATGAACTTGGCGTTGTCGAGTCGGGCGTCACGGCCCGGCGGTCGCGCTGCCGCCGAGGCCCTTGCTTCGGAGGACGGGCCGGTCGCGCCGTGCCCGTTCTCCGTGGACTGGGGTGCCGGACTGGTCGTGGATGAGGCCACTAGGGACTCCGAGATCACTGATTTCTGGGGCTTGTACGTCGGTCCCGCGACCCTCAGCGCGGGATGTGGTCGACCGTCGGTCGGGGGCCAGGGGCCGATGGTGTGGTGCCGCGTGGCGCGCGAGGGGGGCACCGGCGAATCCGTTTGCGCGAACGTAGTTCCGTTACCCTACTGAGACATACTGCGGTATGCCAGTAGTTCGCACAAATCAGGCAAAGTCCCCAGGGGCGTACCGGGATCCGAGGAACGGGGATCCACGAGGGCACGCCCGCCCGTGGACACGGGTGTGGGATGGCTTACCGTGTGCAGACCCTAACCCATGGGCACCACCACGGGGCGCCAAGGCGCACGGCGGCACCAACGTGTCGGTGTGAACGGGCGACGGACACGCCGATAGGCTGCCCCCAGGCGGCGGAACCCCCTGTCAACCTGTCATAGCCCGCCAGACGAGAACGAAGAAGGCGGTGGAAACCGTGCCGCACGCGGTGGACCCCAACCGTGCAGCCCAGCACGGAAGCGTGGTCATGCGACTCCTCGACGAGCTCTTCCCGCTCGTGGAGGGCGTCTACGTCGACCTGCACAAGAACCCGGAGCTCTCCCACTCCGAACAGCGCACCGCCAGCGTCGTCGCGGAATGGCTGAACCGCACCGGCTACGAGGTCCACCGGGGCGTCGGCGGCACCGGTGTGGTCGGCATCCTCCGCAACGGGCCCGGCCCCACGGTGATGCTCCGCGCGGACATGGACGCCCTCCCCCTGGAGGAGAAGACCGGTCTGCCCTACGCGAGCACGGCCAAGGCCCACGGCCCCGACGGCGTCGAGGTCCCCGTCATGCACGCCTGTGGCCACGACGCGCACACCGCCTGCCTGATCGGCGTCGCCGACCTGCTCTCCGAGACCCGCGAGGAGTGGGCCGGGACCATCATGATCGTGGCGCAGCCGGGCGAGGAGACCCTCGACGGCGCCCAGGGGATGATCGACGACGGACTCTTCGACCGCTTCGGCCGCCCGGACGTCATCCTCGGCCAGCACCTGGGGCCGCAGCCCGCCGGGCTCATCTCCCACCGGGCCGGGATCATCCTCGGCGCGGCCAGCGCCTACCGGGTGCGGGTCTTCGGTGAGGGCGGCCACGCCTCCCAGCCGCACACCACCGTGGACCCGGTCCTCATCGCCGCCAACATCGTCACCCGTCTCCAGGGCGTGGTCTCCCGCGAGATCAGCCCCAGCGAGATGGCGGTGCTCACCGTCGGCAGGATCCAGGCGGGCACCAAGGCCAACATCATCCCCGACGAGGCCTACCTGGAGATCAGCACCCGGGCGCTCAACGAGAACGTCTCGGACCAGCTGGAACGGGCCATCGAACGCGTCGTGCGCGCCGAGGCGGCCGCCTCGGGGGCCAGCCGCGAGCCCGAGGTCGAGCGCTTCCAGAGCAGCGGGGTCACCCACAACGACCCGGCCAGCACCGCCGACGTCGCCGCCGCCCACCACGCCTACTTCGGCGGCGACTACGTGATCCACCTGCCCGACCCCTCCCCGGCGACCGAGGACTTCTGCCGCTTCGGTCTGCCCGAGGACCCGCAGCCCATCCCGTACGTGTTCTGGTTCGTCGGGGCCACACCGCACGACGTGTGGGACAACGCCCCCGGCGACACGCCCTACGAGAAGATGGGCAACGTCCCGAGCAACCACTCGCCGTACTTCTCACCCGACCGCGAACCCACCCTGCGGGCCGGGCTCGCCGCGCTCACCATCGCCGCCCTGTCCTACGTGGGCAGCGACAACCCCAACCCGGCCGCCATGGCACCGCCGCCCGGGGCCGCCCCCATGGGCTCGGCCTTCCCGGGTCCGGCGCCCGCCGAGGCGGCGGACGCCCGAGGCAACACCGACCCCGGCGGTCACCCGGGGGAGGCCCAGTCCCGTACCGAGGCGCCCGCTCCGGTCCACGACCCCTCCGACCCGCTGACCGGACCACGCCCGGCGGAGCCCAGCTTCTCGGACGAGGCCAACGACGCCTACGACAGCGCCTTCCTGGCCGCCTCCTCCGCCTGGCCGGAGGAACCCGGCAAGGCCACCCACGACACCGACATGCAGTCGATGATGGGCCGCCAGGACCAGGAACTCCGCGACGAGTGGCACAGCGAGAAGGCCGAGGAGTCGACCCTGTCCGCCGACATGGCCGCGATCATGGACGAGGACGGGGCCCCCGCGCCGCCGCCGTCGGGACCGCCCGCCGGTCCCGCCTTCGGGGGACCGCCGCCGATGGGCAGCGCCCACTCCGCGCCTCCGCCCCCCGGCTCGGACGACGACCTCCCCGACGCCCAGTACCGGCTCTGACCGCACGTGGGGGCCATCCGCTGGCGATGGGGTGACCCCCGCGTCCGCCGCTCCCTGCGCCACCACCGGGAGACCCCCCTCCTGGTGGGCTGCGTCGCCGTCACCCTGCTCGCCGTCGGGGGAGCCGTCAGCCGCGCGCTCTCCGGTGACCCCAACGAACCACTGCTGCTCCTGAGCATCCCCCTGCTGGTCTTCTTCGTCCGGGGGCAGCTCTACGCGCGGCAGCGGGTCAACGGCGTGCGCATCACCGAGGCGCAGTTCCCGGACGCGTACCGGATGGTCGCGGACGCCGCCCGGTCCTTCGGCATGAGCCAGGTACCCGAGGCGTACATCGTGCTGGGCAACGGCACCATCAACGCGTTCGCCTCCGGGCACGGTTTCCGCCGGTACGTGGCCGTCCACAGCGACCTGTTCGAGGTGGGCGGCCGACTGGGCGACCCCGACGCGCTGCGGTTCGTCATCGGCCACGAGGTGGGCCACATCGCCGCCGGACACACCTCGTTCTGGCGCCAGTTCGCGGTCTCGATCGCCCAGGTCATCCCCGGCGTGGGCAGCACCCTGGGCCGTGCCCAGGAGTACACGGCCGACAACCACGCCTACGAGTTCTGTCCCGAGGGCGTGCAGGGCATCCGCGTGCTGGCGGCGGGCAAGTACCTGTACCCGGCCGTGGACTTCGACGACATCGCCGCGCGCGCCCACACCGACACGGGCTTCTTCGTGATGCTGGTCAACCTCCTGTCCAGCCACCCGGTGAACACGTTCCGTTTCGCCGCCCTGGCCGACCGCTCCACGCCGGGGAGGGTGTTGTAGGGGGAGGGGGGACAGGGGCAGGGGGAGGGGTGCAGGGGAGGCGTAGCAGGGGGCAGGGTGCGAGGTCAGGACTCGTGCCCGTGGTTGGGGTTCAGACGTGTTTGCTTGGGGCCTCCGCTTCGCTTCGGCCCGTGTTCGGGCGCCCTGAAAGCCAGGGATTCTTCATCCTCGTCTACGCCTGGCTCGTTCCTCGCTGGCGGCTTGACTCGTCTTGCAGAACCCTGGCGGCGCCCGAACGGGCACCCCCCTGTGGTGGAGGTGTGTGGGCGGGACTCGTGCCTGTGGTGGAGGTGTGAGGGTGGGGCTCATGGCTGTGGCGAGGGTGTGCGGCACGGCTGCCCCTGGTCTGCGGCGCCTCGAACGGGGGCACCCCTGCGGCGGAAGCACGTCGGGCTTCGGGTTGGTTGGCGGTGGCGTGGCCTACTGGTGGCCGGACGCGGCCAGGCGGTGGCTGACCTGGGCGGGCAGGGGCTCGTGGCGCAGGTAGTCCAGGGTGAACACCCCGGTGCCGTGCGCGACCGAACGCAGCTCCACGGCGTAGCGCAGGATCTCCAGCTCGGGGACCTCCGCCCGGACCACCACCCGGCCGCCGGGGGCGGTCTCGGTGCCCACCACGCGTCCGCGCCGGGCGGCGAGGTCGCTCAGGACCGCGCCCAGGTGGGCGTCGTCGACCTCGACCGTCACCGTGTCCACCGGCTCCAGGACCGACAGCTCCGAGGAGGCGGCCGCGTCCCTCAGGGCGAGCCTCCCGGCCTTCTGGAAGGCCATGTCGGAGGAGTCCACCGAGTGCGCCCTGCCGTCGTACAGGGTGACGCGCAGGTCCACCAGAGGGTGCCCGTCGGCCACGCCCTCGGCCATCTGGGCGCGGACGCCCTTCTCCACCGAGGACACGTACTGGCGGGGGACCACGCCGCCCGTGATCCGGTCCACGAACTCCAGACCGGCTCCGGACTCCAGCGGCTCGACCCGGATCCGGCACACCCCGTACTCGCCGTGCCCGCCGCTCTGCTTGACGTTGCGGCCCTCGCCCTGGCAGGGGACGGTGAAGGTCTCCCGCAGCGGGACCAGCACGTCCTCGGTCTCCACACGCACCCCGTAGCGGTGTTCGAGCCGGTCCAGGGAGGCGTCCAGGTGGGCCTCGCCCAGGCTCCACAGGACCATCTGGTGCGTCTCCTCGTTCACCCGCACCCGAAGGGACGGGTCCTCGGCCAGGAGCCGGGCCACCGCCTGGGACAGCTTGTCCTCGTCACCTGCGGAGGCGGCGCGGATCGCCACCGGCAGCGTGGGGTCCGGGAAGCGCCACGGCGGCACCCGGAGCGGCCGCTCGGGCGCGGAGAGCGTGTCGCCGGTCCGGGCCTCGGGAAGCTTCGCCACCAGACACAGGTCTCCGGCGATCACCTCGCCCACCGGACGGACCCCGGAGCCCAGCGGGACGGAGAGGGCCCCCGTGCGTTCGTCGTTCCCGTGCAGGTGCACGTCGGTGTCGGGCCGCAGCGTCCCGGAGAACACCCGGACCAGGCTGACCCGGCCCACGTACGGGTCGGTGGACGTGCTCAGCACCTGCGCGACCAGCGGTCCGTCCGGGTCACAGGTCAACCCCTCCACCGGTCGGCCGTCGGGGCGGGTCACCGGCGGGAACGGCCGCCGGGTCGGGTCCGGGCAGGAGAGCGGGAGCTCGCGCAGGAGCTCGGAGACCCCCACGCCGTGGGTGGTGCTGAGCGCCAGCACGGGATGGAAGCCGCCCGCCGCCACGGCTTCCTTGAGGTCGTTGATGAGCAGGTCCGGATCGAGCTCGCCGCCCTCCATGTAGCGCTCCATCAGGGACTCGTCCTCGCTCTCGGTGATGACCTCCTCGATGAGCGTCTCCCGCAGCGGGCCCGCCTGTTCGCGCAGCCAGTCGGGGGCGGAGACCGGACCCTCCCCGCCCGAGTAGTCGTGGTAGCGCTCCGAGACCAGCCCCCAGAGCCCCACCAGGGTGCGATGGTCCCCCGAACCCCGCGTGGCGGGCACGTACGCGGGGTGCACTCCTGGGCCGAAGGCCTCCTGGCAGCGCGCGACGACGGCGTCGAAGTCGGCGCGCGGATGGTCGATCCTGGTGACGGCCACGGCTCGCGGCATCCCCACGGCCGCGCACTCCTCCCACAGCATGCGGGTGCGTCCGTCCACGCCGTCCAGGGCCGAGATCACGAAGAGGGCGGCGTCGGCGCCGCGCAGTCCGGCGCGCATCGCCCCGACGAAGTCGGCGTAGCCGGGGGTGTCCAACAGGTTGACCTTGACGTCGCCCACCATGATCGGGTTGACGGTCAGGTGCACCGACCTCCTCTGGCGGACCTCGGCCTCGTCGTGGTCGCTGACGGTCGTCCCCTCCTCCACGCTGCCGGGGCGCCTGATCTCCCCGGCGGCGAGGAGCAGCGCCTCGACCAGGCTCGTCTTGCCGGCGCCGGTGGGCCCCACCAGCGCGACGTTGCGGATGTCCCGGGGCCCGTCGGCCCGGGGCACGGCTCGATCCACCATCCTCGTCCACCCCCACCTCGGGGTCGGGCGGCGGCCGGACCGGGCCACCGCCATGTGACCTGCGACACTACCCACGGTCGCTCTTCACGGCTCCGACCACAAGGGGTATGCCGGTCCCATCCGGGATGGGCGCTTCCGTGTCCCTATGACCCGGGTCGTTCTTCTAGGCTGTGCCCGTGCCATGGTCGGAGAGTCTTCCTCAATTCAGTCTCGCCGGGACCCTGCTGACGGTCCTGCTGCTGTTCTTCGCCGCGTTCGGCGAACCCCTGCTCGGACGGCGCGCGTTCGCGTGGCTGTCACGCCGTGAGAACGGTGACGAGCGCGCCCTCGGGCTGCTGTACGCCGTCACGATGGCGATCCACGTGCTGTGGGGCCTGCTGATCCTCGCGGTGCTCCTGTTGTCACCCGAACTGAACCTGGTCGATCTGGGGTTGCGCGTCCCGGACGCCTTCGGTCCGATCGTGGGCGCCGCGATCGGTGGCGCCGTCGCGCTGGCCGCCTTCTGGGTGCTGGTCAACGGCCTGCCCACCCGGGGGCGCAAGGGCCACCGGGGACGCCGGAGCGCGCCCAAGCCCATGACCCTGCCCGAACCCGGCCGTCGGCAGTACCTGCTGCTGCCGCGCACCGGTCGCGAGCGGGCGCTGGCGGCGGGGATGGCGGTCACCGGAGGTGTGTTCGGGGAACTGCTCTACCGGGGTCTGTTCATCACGCTCGTCGCCAGCATGGGCGCCCCGCTGTGGATCGCCGCGGTGCTGTCCGTCCTGCTCTTCTCGTTGGCTCACGCCTACCAGGGCTGGTGGGGCCTGCTCAGCGCGGGCTTCTCCGGCACCCTGTTCACCGTGCTGTACCTGGGCACGGGCAGCCTGGTCGTCCCGGTACTGGTGCACGTGGCGTTGAACCTGCGCTCGGTGGTCTTTCCCCCGGCCTCGGAGCGGGAGGCGGCGGAGGAGGCCCTGCGCCTCGACGACTACTACGACGACGAGTACGCGGATGACGGGTACGCGGACGACGACGAGTACGGACGCACGGGCGAGTTCGAGGCGGTCGGGGAGGAGCCGGCAACCGTGGGGCACGGGGCCGTCGACGGAGCCCAGGGGGGCACGCCTCCCCACGGTTCCGCGCCGGTCGACCCGTACCCCCAGGGTCCTCCTCCCGGGCAGAGCCAGCAGGGTCCGCCGCCCGCGCGGTACCCCCAGGGTCCGCCGCCGGGGCAGTACCCTCAGGGTCCGCAGCACCCTCAGGGTCCGCAGCCTGGGCAGTACCCGCAGGGTCCGCCTCCCGGGCAACACCCGCAGAATCCGCAGCCTGGGCAGCACCCCCAGGGTCCGCCGCCGGGATATCCGGCACCGCAGCCGCACCGGCCCGCACCACCCCGGGGCTACCCCGGTGGCCCCTACCCCGGGCCCCATCCGGGCCAGGGGTACGGGGGCGACACACCGGGGCCGCACTCCCCGCGCCGAGACTGATCGTGCACGATGGAGTGGTGTCCGACGCCATTGACCACTCCATCGCCCAGCCCGGGGAGAACCGTTTCTGGCTGACCACCTCGGACGGAGTGGGGATCGACGCCGTGCTGCTGCGCGGCTCCCTGCCCCGCACCACCGTGGTGGTCCTCGCCAACGGCTTCACCGGTACCTACCGGAGCCCGCACACGCGCGCCATCGCCCAGGGGCTGCTGCCCGTCGGTGACGTGATGACCTTCGACTTCCGGGGCCACCACGGATCGGGTGGGCGCAGCACTGTGGGCAACGCCGAGATCCACGACCTCGAAGCGGTCGTCGAACGCCTCCGTGAGCTCGGGTACACCCACATCGCCACCCTGGGCTTCTCCATGGGCGCCGCGGTCGCCATCCGGCACGCCGCCATCTTCGGCGGGATCAGTGCCGTGGTGTCCGTGAGCGGCCCCAGCCGCTGGTACTACCGGGGCAGTCGCTCCATGCGCCTGCTCACCTTCGGAGTAGGCCGCAGCTTCGGCCGCGCCTTCCTGCGGCGCTTCCGCAAGGTCCGCGTCACCGACCAGCGCTGGAACCCCACCCCGGCCGAGCCGCGCGAGGTCGCCGGAGAGGTCTCCCCGGCGCCGCTGCTGGTCGTGCACGGCGACTCCGACAGCTACTTCCCCGTCTCCCACGCCACCGCCATCCACGACGCGGCGCGCCAGCCCAAGGACCTGTGGATCGTCCGAGGGATGGGGCACGCGGAGCGGGCGGTCGACCCCGAACTCGTGGTCCGCCTGCGCGACTGGCTGGGGGAGCGGCTGCCCGGGCCGGAGCAGGCGGAATAGGGCATCGAGCCGTGTCGACAGGCCGCCACGGCTCGGTTAGAAAGGGGGGATGATCCGATCTGGCTCCCCCGCTGCCGGGAGCGGTGCCCCGGTGCCCCACGACGACCTTCCCGGACTCCGGGGGCGCGGCTTCGCCCTCCTGATCATGGCCACCGGGATCAGTCTCTGCGGGTTCGCCGCCGTCCTGCCGCTCGTACCCCTGTGGGCCAGCCGGGGCGGCGCGGGCGAGTTCGGCGCGGGCGGCACCACCGCCGTCTTCATGCTCACCACGGTCCTCACGCAGCTGGCCATGCCATGGCTCCTGGACCACGCGGGCGGCTACCGGTGGACCTTCCCGGTGGGTTCCCTCATCATGGGCCTGCCCATGCCGCTGTTCGCCCTCACCACCGACCTCGGACCTCTGGTGGCCATCTCGGCGGTGCGCGGGATCGGCTTCGGGATGGTGACCGTGGCCGGGACGGCGCTCGCCGCCCGCCTGGTGTCCGGGGACCAGGTCGGACGCGCCACCGGCTACTACGGGCTGGCGATCGGCCTGCCGCAGATCGTGATCCTGCCTGGAGGGGTGGCGCTGGCGCTCAGCCTCGGTTTCGACACCGCGTTCTGGCTCACGGGGGTCTGTGGCGTGGTGGCGGCGGTGCTCGCCTCCGGCATCTGGTTCGCGGACGGCGGCCGCAACCGGCCGGCGCTGCGCGGGGCCGGACACGACGGAGGCGGCACAGCCGACGCCTCGGGGGCTCCGCGCGGACTGCCGCTGGTGGTCGCCCTCGCCGCGCCGCTGGTGATCATGCTGGTGGTGTCCTCGGGTGCCAGCGGGGTGGTCACCTTCCTGGCGATCCCGTTGGAGCGGGCAGCCTGGCTGGTCGGTGCGCTGTTGGCCGCCTACGCGCTCGGCGTCGTGGCCGGGAGGTGGACCGCCGGGATCCTGTACGACCGCCACCGGCGCACCCTCCTGCTGCTGCCCGGAACCCTGACGGCGGCGGCGGGAGCGGGACTGATCACCGCCGGACTGTGGGCCAACGGCGACGCGGCGCCGGGCGCGGGTGTGGCCCTGTTGGTGCTCGGCGGGTCGGCGTTGTTCGGCCTGGGCTTCGGCGCGGTGCAGAACGAGACCGTCACGGTGATGCTGGGCCGCGCGGGTCCGGCCGGGTACGGCAGGGCCAGCGCGGCCTGGAACATCGGTTTCGACGCGGGTACCGGCGTCGGGGCGGTCGGCCTCGGCCTGCTCATCCAGCTCACGGGGTACGGCCCCGCCTTCGCGGTGGTGGCCGTGGCCCTGGTCGCGGTCCTGCCGCTCGCGCGGGCCCGGGCGCCGCGGCCCCGGATCAGTACGAGCTGATGTGCACGTGGTCGTAGTGGTTCTGGGTCAGGTCGCCACGGTCGTTCATCCAGGTCCACTGACGCGACGTCGACTGCCAGATCTGCTGTTCCCAGATGATGTACTTGATGCCCAGACGGTCGGCGTTGGCGATGCCGTAGTCGGAGATCTGCTGGCCGAGGGCCTGGTTCGCGGCTGAGGGCGCGGCGCCGTTGGCGCTCATCATGAAGTCGCAGGCGGTCCCGGTGCCGTGGTCGTCGTTGCTGGGACGCCAGCAGCCCACCGGGTAGGGCGCGCCGAACTGCATGATGATCTCGTCGCGGATGGCCGCCATCCGGGGCGTGGTCTGCTCCCAGCCGCCGCCGCGCGCGCTGTCGGGGATCGAGCCGTTGCCGGGGTTCTCCGGAGCCTCCGGGACCTGCTCCTCCTCGTACTCCTCGATGCGCTTGGTGACCTCCTCGCGCTGCTCCTCCAGCTCGTCGATCAGCTCGGAGGCCTCGGCCATCTCGTCCTGGAGCTCGCTGGTGAGGATGGCCTGTTCGTCGCGGAGCGTGATGAGCTCCGCGATCTGCTCGGCCTGGCTCTGCCCCAGGTAGTCGACGGTCGCGGCGTCCGCGAACATCTCCTCGGGCTGGCTGGAGAACACGATCTGGAGGGTCGGGTCGAAGCCGTCGCCCTTGTACTGGGCGGCGGCGATGGCCGACACCCCGCCGCGGGACTTCTCCAAGCGCTCGTCGAGCTCCTCCAGCTCGGCCTCGGCGGTCTCCACCCGGTCCTTGATCTCGGTGTACTGGAGCAGCTCGCCGTCGTAGGTCTCCTCCAGCTCCTCGGCCCGCTGGTTCAGCTCGTCGATGTCGACGTCGTCGTCGGGGTCGGCGTGGGCCGCACCGGGCAGGCCCATGAGGGCGAGCGCGGTCACGGCGGCGACGGACGCCGTGAACCGGCCGCGACGAGTGGCGTTACGAGGAGTGGATGTCATGTCTGCTCCGTGGATGATCCGAGAGCATCCGCTGCGCCGGGGGGACGGCCGGGCCGTCACGGGAGGGGAGGTGCTCAGCGGACCATACGAGGTCTCGGTGATACGTGCACAGTGAGTTGACTCGCGTTGCTGTGGGGGTTGAGCGGGGGTCTGTCCAGAAGATACCCGGACCGGGTGACCGCACCGAACGCCCGGGTCAGGCTCTGCCGCCGAACGCGCTGGGCAGGCTGACGGAGGTCGAGGGGGCGGGCGTCTCCGAGGGCAGGAACCAGTCGGAGCGACGGATGTCACGCAGGGCCCGCTTGCGGGTCTCGGCGTCCAGCCGGTCGATGTAGAGCATGCCGTCCAGGTGGTCGGTCTCGTGCTGGAGGCACTGCGCCATCAGTCCGGTGCCCTCGACGGTGATCGGCTCGTTGCGCAGGTCCACGCCCCGGACCACGGCGCGCTGGGCGCGGCGGCTCCGGTACCAGAGCCGGGGGATGGACAGGCAGCCCTCGTCGCAGTCCTGGAGCTCCTCGGAGAGTTCGACGATCTCGGGGTTGATCACGTACCCGGTACGGCCCTCGACGTCGTAGCTGAACACCCGTGATCCGACCCCGATCTGGGTGGCGGCCACCCCGGCGCGCCCGGGGGCGTCCACGGTGTCGAGGAGGTCGCGGACCAGCTTCTCCGTGCGCTGGTCGAAGGTGGTCACGGGTGCGGTCCGGGTCACGAGGACGGGGTCGCCGAAGCGGACGATGGGGCGCATGGTCATGCCCCCAGATTAGTTGCCCGGCCCGGTGGGCGGACCGCTGGGCTCAGGTGGCCAGACCCGGCCGGAGGGACTCGTCCAGGACCATCTCGATGTAGTCGAGGGCGGCGCGGCGGCGGGCCAGGGCGCTCTCGTACAGGGAGGGGGCCTGGACCCCGCGCCGGACGCGCAGGCACTCGTTGACGATGCGCTGCCAGCGGTCGGGGAAGGCGTGCAGGGCGTACAGGCCCGCCCCGGACTTGGAGGTGATCTCCCCGGTCTTCAGGGTGAAGTGCAGGCGGCTGACGCTGAGCACGCTCCAGGAGGGGGCCAGCGAGCCGAGGACGGCCAGGCCGCGCGGGGTGACCAGGCGTCCGGCCTTCTCCCGCCAACGGCGCCAGTGCTCGTCGAGGGAGCCGAGGGACCAGGTGCGCAGGCTCTCCGGCTCGTCCCACACGTCCAGTTCGGTCGGGTGCGGGCCGCGTACGGTGACACCCCGGTCGGCCAGGACGTGCCAGGTCACCGGGTTGACGTCGACGGAGGCGCGGTCGCGGAACCGGCCGTTGATGACGGAGGGGACGGGGCCGCAGTCCGAGGGGTCGCGGTTGAGCTCGTCCCAGGTGACGTGGACGCCGTTGAACTGGGGGCGGGGGACCTCGCTCCGGGTGCGCGCGTGTACGCGGCGCAGGGCGTCCAGGTCCTCCCGCTCGGCGCGGCGGCCGGTCACGATGACGAAGTCGACGTCGCTGGTGTGCGGGCGGAAGTCGCCGAGGGCGACCGAACCGGTCAGGTAGAGGCCCTGGACCAGGCCGGGGGCCTCCTGGTCGGCGTTGGCGAGGAAAGCCTGGGTCAGCGTCTGCACCCGAGGGTGGACGGCCATGCTCAACTCCAGTCTGGGACGGCTCGGTGGTCTGCGGTGGTGGTCCGTACGGTGGGGCGGGCGGCCCCGTCGCGCTGTGGGGAGGTCCACCGGTGTAGCGGTGGGACAGCGGGACGCTGGTGGGACGGGAGGTCCCTGCCATTTGCCTCCCAGTGTGCTTCGGGTGCGGGGGGTATCGCAAGTGATCACGCCGGACTCGCACCCTGTCTCCCCACGTCAAGTGGTGTGCGGTTCTGCGGGAGAGGGGGAGTGCGCACCCTTGACAACAGGGCTCCCCCTGTGGCAAAGGACGGCCACGCCAAGGGCGACGCGCGGGGTGAACGCGCGCATTCCGTGGCACGTGCATCCGGCTCGTGCATTCGCCTCGGCCGTCCATTCACGCTGGATTTCTCTGGAGAGGTCGGGGGAAAGTTCCGAGTGGAACCCGCGTGGTGGGCGAGAAAACGGGACCCGGTTCCCTGTGGGTTTTCCCGGTGCGCGTATTCACGTGTCACACGAGGTCAGTGGGGATGAAGGGAAAGGTCGTGAGTTCCACTCCCGAGTTCTGGAGACGCACGCCACTCTCTGTTGAAGTGGACACGCGTCCTCCTGTGGTGGATTGTTATGATTCACCAAGACTTCCCCTGGTGATAACCATCACAGCCATTGTCCACTGTTTTCCTCCGCGTAACACCGGGGCGCATCCCCGAAACCCCGCCTCCCTACGCTCGGTGGTCAAGGCTGACGCCTCTGCGATCCCAAGGAGCCGATCATGGTCCCCACGATGGTTCTCGTTGCCGACGACTCGCGAGACGCCCACCGGCGCGAGGCCCTGCGCGGGCTGGCCGAGGCGGTGGCCGAGCGCGGCGAGGCGCCGGTCTCGGCGGCCTTCGGCAGTCCGGACGAGGTCAGGGCGGCGATCCGCGCCGTCCGCGGCCCCAAGGTGCTGGTGCCGGCCTTCGTCGCGGGGGGCGACGTCGCCAGCGCCCACCTGCTCACCCAACTGGACCTCGGCCGCATGGAGGACTCCTGCCAGACGTCGCCCCTGGGAGCGGTCCCGTCCATCGTCGCGGACCTCGCCGGTCGGCTCGCCGAATCCGGGCGCAGGCCCGACGACGGCGTGGTCCTGGCGGCCGACGGCACCACCGGCACCGAGGAGCGTCAGGTGGTCATGGACGTGGCCCGGATGCTGAGCCGCCGACTCTCCACCCCGGTCCAGGTGGGCTACCTGCGCACCTGGGCCCCCACCGTGCTCGACGCCGTCGCGCGGTTGCGCCGTGACGGGCACGACCAGGTCGCGGTGGCCGCCTGGAGACTGGTCGACGGACCCGACTTCGACCTGCTCCGCCGACTCGACGCCACGGCGATCACCGCTCCGCTCTGGCCCTCCGAACTGGTCGTGGACACGCTCCTCGCCCAGCACCGTGCGGCCAAGGGACGCCTCACCTGACGTGCGGGCGTCGTGGCCCGGCGTGATCTCACCGCCGCGAACAGCCACGACGCCGTTACCGTCGCCGTGAGGATGGGTATGTGCCCCACGGGCGGGAACTCCCCGCACCCGCGACGCGGCGGCGGTGCGGCCACGGCCCCCGCACGAGGTACCGAACGTCAACCCGGTGCGCGACCCCCTCCACGGCGGGCACCGGCGTGAGCGAACCGAAGGTGGATGTATGAACGACGGAACAGCGCAGTTCGTCGACGACCGGCAGCGTCGCCGCCTGGAACGGCGTTTCGGGGGCCACGTCACCGAGTGGCTCGCGGAGCTGCCCGCGATCGTCGAGAAGCTGACCTCCGAGTGGGGACTGACCGTCGAGGGCCCCGCCCCGCACGGGCGCACCTCCGTCGTCCTCTACGTGCGCCGCTCCGACGGCGGCGAGGGGGTCCTCAAGATCTCCCCGGACAGCGGCCTCTCGGTCTCCGAGGCCGACCTCCTGCGCATGTGGGCGCCCTCGCGGCGCGTGCCCGACGTGTGGGGGGTGGACGCCGACCGGGGTGCCTTCCTGATGGAGCGGGTCGAGGGGCACACGGTGGCGTCCACCGGTGTGGTCCCGTCCATGGAGACCATCGGCGGCCTCATCGCGGAGCTCCATGCCGTGGAGGTCGGCCCGGCCGAACGCAGGGAACTGCGCCCGCTCAGCGCCCGGGTGCAGTTCGTGTTCGAGATGTGGGGACGAGAGCGCGAGGAGGGCGCAGCGGCGGACATCGTCCCGGCCCCCGTGATGCACCGGGGCGCGGCCAACGCGCGCGACCTGGCCCACGGCGAGGTCGACGTCGTCCCGCTCCACGGTGACCTGCACCCCGGCAACGTGATCGACGGCGGGGAGCGCGGGCTGGTCGTCCTCGATCCGCGCGCCTGCCTGGGTGACGGCGCGGCGGACGCGGTCGACTGGGCGGTGTGGAGGGCCGCCGACGTGGCCGAGGTGGAACGGCGCGTGGACGCGCTCGCGCGGGCGATGTCGGTGGACGCGAACCGGTTGATGGAGTGGGTGCGCGCCTTCGCCCCCTGCTTCGCGGTGGCCAAGGCCAACCGGGGGCAGACCGACTCGGTGGAGTTCGACCTGATGATGGACCTGTGCGGAGCCGCCGCACCCTGACCTCCTCCCGGAGGCCCCGCCCGCGCGGTCGCGGGTGGGGCGGTCCGGCGCTCATCGCCCCGGGACCGGTGGTCAGAGCACGGTCAGCACCACCGGCCCCTCCCGGGCCACCCCGACGTGCTCGAACGGCCGCCCCTCCTCAGGGGCCCCGTACGCCCCGCGTCGACCACGGGGCGCCGCCGCGCGGCACGGGGGGCTCAGCCCTCTCTCTCGAAGCGGTAGCCGCGACCGGCCTCGGTGATGAGGTGGCGCGGGTGGGAGGGGTCGGGTTCGAGCTTGCGGCGCAGCTGGGCCAGGTAGACCCGCAGGTAGTTGGTCTCGTTCTGGTAGTTGGGTCCCCACACGTCGTGCAGGATCTGGCGCTGGCTCACCAGCTGTCCGGCGTTGCGGGCCAGGAGCTCCAGGATGTGCCACTCCGTGGGGGTGAGCCGCACCTCCTCGCCGTCCCGGGTCACGCGCTTGGCGCCCAGGTCCACGTCGAAGGAGTCGGTGTGTACCACCGGGGCCTCCTCGGTGGGGACCGCGCGGCGCTCGGCGGCCCGCATCCGGGCCAGCAGTTCGTCCATCCCGAACGGCTTGGTCACGTAGTCGTCCGCCCCCAGGTCGAGGCAACGCACCTTCTCCCCGGCGGAGTGCCGGGCGGAGAGCACGATGATCGGCACCTGCGACCAGCCGCGCAGGCGTTGGATGACCTCGACGCCCTCCATGTCCGGCAGCCCGAGGTCCAGGAGCACCACGTGGGGGTGCCGCTCCGAGGCCAGGCGCAGCGCGCTCTCACCGTCCGGAGCGGTGTCCACGTCGTAGCCGCGCGCCCTCAGATTGATTCGCATCGCCCGGATGATCTGCACGTCGTCGTCGACGACCAGGACCCGCATGCCGCTCCTCACTCGTCCGCCTCGTCCACCGCACGCAGGGTGAACACCATGGTCAGTCCGCCGCCCGGGGTGTCCTCGGGGGCCAGGGTGCCGTGCATCGCCTCAACGAAACCACGCGCCACCGCCAGCCCGAGCCCCACCCCGGTGCCCTGGGGGGCGTCCCCGAGGCGTTGGAAGGCTTCGAACATCCGCTGTTTGGCCTCGTCCGAGACGCCCGGCCCCCGGTCCACCACACGCAGTTGGACGCTGTCGCCGTGCGCGCTGGCCGCCACCAGGACCGGGATCCGGGGATCGGGGTTGTACCGCACGGCGTTCGTGACCACGTTGGCCACGGCCCGGTCGAGCAGGCCCGCGTCCACGCGTACCCGGGGCAGGCCGTCCGGGACGTCCACCACGACCGCGTCGCCCGGCACCCCCAGGAGCGTCGCGGGGATCACCTCCTCCAGCGCCACCGGCCGGAGCTGCGGCCGCACGCTGTCGGTCTGCACCCGGCTCATGTCCAGGAGGTTGCCGATGAGCCGGTTCAGCCGGTCCGCCGACTCCTCGACGGTCTCCAGCAGCTCCGCCCGGTCCTCCTCGGAGAGCTGGATGTCCGTGGCCCGCAGGCTGGACACGCTCGCCTTGATGGACGTCAGGGGTGTGCGCAGGTCGTGCGAGACCGCCGCCAGCAGCGCGGTGCGTATGCGGTTGCCCGCCACCTGACCGCGCGCCTCGGCGGCGTCCCAGGCCAGCCGCTGGTGCTCCATGGCGATCCCCACGTGCGTGGCGAAGGCCTCCATCACGCCCCTGTCGGCCGCGGGCAGCACCCGGCCGCGCAGCGCCAGGGCCACGGTGTCGGAGACCGCCACCAGGGCGTCCGCCTCCTCGGGCGCCTCGCAGGCCGGCGCGCCCACGCTGTGCACCGGGTACCAGCGCCCGTCGTCCAGGCGCTCCAGCAGCGTCGCCGAGCGCTGCCCGAAGGTCTCCCGGATCCGTCGCAGCAGCGCCTGCAGCGGTTCGTTCCCGGAGAGCACGCTCGCCGCCAGGAGGGCGACGGCGTCCGCCTCGGCCCGGGCGCGCAGGGCCTGGGACGACCGCCGGGCGGCCATCTCGACCATGACCGCCACCAGGCCGCCCACCAGGATGAACGCCGTCATCGACAGGAAGTTGTCGAGCGACACCGAGGGCCGCCCGTGCAGCGGCGACAGCAGCACCGTGAGCAGGACCGCGCTCCACAGCGCCGAGGCCAGCGCGGGCCGCAGCCCGCCGACGGCCGCCGTGGCCACGGTGATCAGCAACAGGAACAGTGGGTCCGCGGCCGGTCCCACCTCGGAGAAGACCGGCAGGGCGAGCACCAGGGTGACCAGGGGAGGGGCCATCAGGGACAGCGACCACCCCCACAGCCTCCGGTGCTCGTTCAGGCCCCGGCCCGGTGCGGGCAGCGGCCAGCTCCCCCGGCCCACCTCCTCGTGCGTGACGATGTGCACGTCGATGTCACCGGACTCCCGGGCCACGATCGTGCCCACACCCGGGCCGAACACGTACTGCCAGGGCCGCCGGCGGGAGGAGCCGAGGACGATCTGGGTGGCGTGGGCTCCGCGCGCGAACTCCAGCAGCGCCGAGGGCACGTCCGCCCCGACCACCTGGTGGTAGGTACCGCCGAGCTCCGCCAGCAGGTGCCGCTGCCGCAGCAGTTCTCCGGTGGGGCGCTCTCCGATCCCGCTCGGCGGCACCACGTGCACCGCCAGCAGGTGGCTCGGCTGGGGGCGGCCGCCGCGTGAGCGGGCCGCGACCCGGGCGGCGCGGCGGATCAGGGTCTCACCCTCCGGGCCCCCGGTGAGCGCCACCACGACCCGCTCCCGGGCCTCCCAGGTGTCGCGGATCTCGTGCTCGCCCAGGTAGTGGCTGAGCCCCTCCTCGACCCGGTCGGCGGTCCAGAGCAGGGCGAGTTCGCGCAGGGCCGCCAGGTTCCCCTCGCGGTAGTAGTCGGCCAGCGCGGCGTCCACCCGCTCGGCGGGGTGCAGGTCGCCGTGGGCCATCCGGCGGCGCAACTCCTGGGGTGTGGCGTCGACCAGCTCGATCTCGGCGGCGGCGCGCACCACCCGGTCGGGGACCGTGTACTCGGGCCGGACCCCGGTGATCTGGTGGACCACGTCGTAGAGGGAGTCCAGGTGGTGGATGCCCACGGTGGCCAGGACGTCGATCCCCGCCGACAGGAGTTCCTCCACGTCCTGCCAGCGGGTGGGGTTGGGGGAGCCGGGCTCGTTGGGCCGGGCGAGGTCGTCCACCAGGACCAGCCGGGGCGCGCGGGTGATCACGGCGGCGGTGTCCACCGCCCCCGTGGACAGGGGCGGGACGGTCTCCAGACCCTCCAACAGCGCGGAGGTCTGGGCGCGGCGGTGGGTGTGGACCGCGCCGACCACCACGTCGGTCCCGCGTTCGGCCCGGCGGCGTGCCTCGGCCAGCGCGTGGTGCGTGCTCCCCACCCCGGGGGCCGAACCCAGGTGGATACGGAGTGTTCCTTTCACGTGTCCCATTGTGGGTGCCCGGAGCCGCGAACGCCGTCGTTCGGATGTGATCCCGGCGACCCTGGGTGACCGAAAGAGGACGCGGGCAGATTCCTCACGTCCTGTGTCCGGTAGAACTTGAAGGGCCCGATTTCCACGGATCAGACCACGAGGTACCCCCATGGGACAGCCCCCGCCCCCGAACGGCCCGCAGGGCCCCTACCCCGGCCAGCAGCCCCAGGGGCCGCCCCACGGGTACGGGCAGCAGCCGCCCCAGGGTCCTCCCGGCCAGTTCCCCCCGCAGGGGATGCCCCCTCAGGGTCCGCCACCCGGGTACGGCCACGGGTACGGACAGCAGTCGCCCCAGGGACCGCCCCCGGGTTTCGGTCAGCAACCTCCCCAGGGTCCTCCTGGCCAGTTCCCGCCGCCGGGGATGCCTCCCCAGGGCCCGCCGCCCGGCTACGGTCCGCCGGGCGCCCCCAGGAAGAGGACCGGTCTGATCGTCGGCGGCGCGATCGGCGCCGTGGTACTGGTCGCGGCCATCGGCGGCGTGGTGATCGCGCTCAACTCCAGCTCGGTGTACACCGCCATGCCGAACGACTGCGCCGAGGCCTTCGACAACGGCGTGCTGAGCCCCTTCTTCGACGGGGACGTCCCCTCGGCGTCCGGCGGCTTCGACCCTGAGGACCGGTCCATCGGAGAGTCGTTCGGCACCCTCTCGTGCTCGATCGAGTCCGACGGCGTCTACGTCGAGGTCGCCGCCGAGCTCATCGACCCCGACGACCCGGAGACCCAGCGGGACCTGGACGAGCTGTTCAGCGGGGACATGGTCAACGAGGAGCTGGGCGAGTCGTTCCCGCCCGGCGAGATCACGGAGAGGGAGGACTACGGCGTGACCTCCCAGGTGCTGTGGGACTTCGCCTCCATCGGCACCGAGAGCCTCGTGATGGCCTCGGTGGTCGAGGGCGGCGGCGACATGCTCAGCGCCTCGGGCTCCATGGGTGTCGGAGCCTTCCTCACGGACAACATCGCCGGCACCGTGGCCGTGGCCGGCGCCGGTGGCGATCGTGAGGTGCAGGACCTGTTCAACACCGTGGAGTCCGTCAGCGGTGACGTCTCCCGCCAGCTCACACGGTCGGCCGAGAAGTAGGCGCCCGCCCCGACCCCCGCACCGGGCGCGGGCCCGCTCGAAGCCCGCGCCCCGGTCGGTCTACGCCTCGGGAATGAGCTTGCCCGGGTTGAGCACACCCTCCGGGTCCAGTGCCGACTTCACCGCGCGCAGCACGTCGGTGCCCAGCGGACCCAGCTCGGCCGCCATCCACGGTCGGTGGTCGGTGCCCACGGCGTGGTGGTGGGTGATGGTGCCGCCGTTGGCCACGATCGCGTCCGAGGCCGCCCGCTTGGCGCGGTCCCACCGCGTGGCCGGGTCCTCGCCCGCCCCCGTGGCCACGGTGAAGTACAGCGAGGCGCCGGTGGCGTAGGTGTGCGAGACGTGGCACTGCACCACGGACCCGCTCTCGTCGTCGTCCAGCGCGCCGGTCAGGGCACCCACCACGGCCGTGTACAGGGGCAGCAGGTCGCTCCAGGACGCGGCGGTCTCGAGGGTCTCGGCCAGGATCCCCGCCGACAGCAGGGTGTCGCGCAGGTACGGCGCGTGGAAGCGGGTCTCGCGCCAGTGCGCCACCGGGTCCGGCCCGAGCGGTGTGCCGCCCGCGGCCGCCATGACCTCCCGGACCACGGCCGCGCGTGCCTCGACCTCGGCCTCGGTGCCCTCGAAGCCGAGCACGGCCTGGCAGCCCGGGACGGCCTCGCGCCCGCCCAGGGCCGCGTTCACGAAGGTCTCGGTCTCGTCGGACAGCCGCGCCATGGTCGGCCGGGTGTCCGACTGCGCGAGGGCGCGCAGCGCGTCCACCCCGGTGGCGTAGTCGGGGAAGGACCAGGCCTCGTCCAGGACCCGCTCCGGCCTCGGGCGGACCCGGACGGCCACCTCGGTGATGACGCCCAGTGTGCCCTCCGAGCCCACCAGCAGGCGGCGCAGGTCGGGTCCGGCGGCGGAGGCCGGGGGGCCGCCCGCGTCCAGGGTGCCGCGCGGGGTGGCGACCCGCAGGCCCACCACCATGTCCTCGAACCGTCCGTACCCGGCGGAGGCCTGCCCGCTGGAGCGTGTGGCGGCGTACCCGCCGATGGTCGCGTACTCGTAGCTCTGCGGCATGTGCCCGAGGGTGAGTCCGTGCTCGGCCAGCATCGCCTCGGCGTGCGGGGTGCGCACGCCCGCGCCGAGGACGGCGGTCAGGGACGTGGTGTCCAGGGAGACCAACCGGTTCAGGCGGCGCAGGTCGAGGGTGACGACCGCGCGGAAGCCGCCGTCGAGGGGGGAGACCCCGCCCACCACGCTGGTGCCCCCGCCGAAGGGCACCACGGCCACGCGTTCGGCCGAGCAGAGCGCCAGGACCCGCTCCACCTCCTCGTGGTCGGCCGGGTACAGCACGGCGTCGGTGGCGGTGGCGCGACCGGCCCGGCGGGCGAGGAGGTCGGGGGTGCTCTTGCCTCCCGCGTGGACGAGACGGGTGGCGTCGTCCGTGAGCACGTGCCCGGCGCCGAGGACGTCGGTGAGGGCCGCCAGCAACCGGCCGTCCAGGCGCGAGGGGGACAGCTCCACGTCCGACTCGGCGACCGGGGGCATGTCCGTGGTCCTGGTACGCAGCACCTGGGAGACCAGTTCCCGCAGTCCGGGGTCGAGCTCCTTGGCCTTGGCGGGGTCGCCCCAGGCGTACCAGCTCATGTCCGGAGCGGTGCGGGCGGTGTCAGTGAGGCTGACAACGTCGGGTTCAGTGCGAGCATCGTGGGTCATGCTCTACAGTTTTACACATGGCGTCAAAACGTAACGTAGAGGACGACATCCTCGACGCGGCGCGCGCATGCGTCGAGGCCTTCGGAGTCCGCCGCACCACCCTGACCGACGTGGCACGGCGCGCGGGGGTCAGCCGCCCCACCGTCTACCGGCGCTGGCCCGACGTGACCGCCCTGGTCGCCGACCTGCTCACCCGTGAGCTCCGACGGATCCTCGTCGCGGAGGAGGTCGGCTCCGGCGGGGCGGCGAGCATCCGCGCGCAGCTGGTCCGGCACGCCGCCAGGGTCGCCCGGGCGATGCTCGCCCACCCGCTGGTCACCCGCATCGTGGACACCGAACCCGAGCTCCTGGCCACCTACACCTTCCACCGCCTCGGCAGCAGCCACCGGGCGGCGCTCGAACTCCTCGAACCCGCCGTCGCGGAGGGACAGGCCGACGGCTCCGTGCGTGGCGGAGACCCCGCGGTGCTCGCACACCTGATCATGGTCACCGTGCAGAACACCGTCACCTCGCACCGCCTCCTCGCCGACGTCCTCGACCACGACAGCCTGGTTGAGGAGCTCTCCACCCTGCTGGACGGCTACCTCCGGCCCTGAAGTACCGCCCCCGGCCCCTGCTCCCCGGCCACCCACTCTTCGGAAAGGACGCCATGATGCGTCAGCACGACCGGTCCGCATCCCTGAACGCCGCTCGGCGCGCCGCCGACCTCGCGGAACTGGAGGCACGTCCCGAGGTGGACGTCCTGGTGGTCGGCGGGGGAGTCACCGGCGCCGGAGTGGCCCTGGACGCCGCCGCGCGCGGTCTGTCCACGGTGCTCGTCGAACGCGAGGACCTGGCGTTCGGCACCAGCCGCTGGAGCTCCAAACTGGTCCACGGCGGGCTGCGCTACCTCGCCAAGGGGCAGGTCGGCATCGCCTACGAGAGCGCCCGCGAACGGGACGTCCTCATGCGCGTCACCGCCCCCCACCTGGTCCGGCCGATGCCCATGGTGGTGCCGGTCTTCCGGGAGTCCGGCCTGGCCCGCTCCCTGTTCGTCCGTGCCGGGATGGGCATGGGCGACCTCCTGCGCGTGCTGTCCGGCACACCCTCCACGGTGCTGCGCGCCCCGCGCCTCCTCACCGCCCGGCAGACCACCCGCCTGTTGCCCGGGGTACGGGCCGAGGGGCTGCTCGGCGGCATCCTGTCCTTCGACGGTCAGCTCGTCGACGACGCCCGCCTGGTGGTGGGCATCGCCCGTACCGCCGCCCGCGAGGGCGCCCGGATCATCACGCGCTGCTCCGCCGAGAGTGTCAGCGCGGACGGGGTGGTCGTGCGCGACGAGACCACCGGCGGGATCATCCCGGTCCGGGCGCGCGCGGTGGTCAACGCGACCGGCGTGCACGCCGACGCCCTCGACCCCAGCGTCCGGCTGAGCCCCAGCCGGGGCACCCACCTGGTACTGGACGGGGCGAGCCTGGGCCACCCCACGGCCGCGCTCACCGTCCCTCTGGAGGGCAGCGTGAGCCGCTTTGTGTTCGCGCTTCCCCAGCCCGACGGCCGGGTTTTCGCCGGGCTCACCGACGAACCCGTGGACGGCCCCGCGGCCCGCGTCCCCGAGGTGCCCGAGGAGGACGTGGACTTCCTGCTCACCCAGTTCAACCGGGCCCTGGAGACCCGGCTGACCCGGGCGGACGTCCTCGGTTCCTTCGCGGGGCTGCGCCCGCTGCTCCAGGGGGACGGCTCCAGCGCGAACCTCTCCCGCGAGCACTCCGTCTCGGTCGCGCCCAACGGGACGGTGACCGTGGTGGGCGGCAAACTCACCACCTACCGCGCGATGGCGGAGGAGACCGTGGACACGCTCGTGGCCGCGCACCGCCTCCCCGCCGGGCCCTGCCGCACCCGCTCGATCCCGCTCGTGGGCGCCGCCTCCCACGAGGAGCTCGACGGACTGGACGCACCGCGCCACCTGGTGGCCCGGTACGGGACCGAGGCGCTCGACGTGGTCGCGGAGGCCGGGGGAGACCCGGCCGCCCTGACACCGGTCGTGCGGGGCATCACCCCCGCCGAGCTCCGTTTCGGTGTCCGGCACGAGGGGGCGCTGGACGTCGCGGACCTGCTGGAACGCCGGAGCAGGCTGGCTCTGGTCGACGCCGAGCGGGAGCGCGCCGAGGACGCGGCCAAGGAGGCCCTGGCCCGGGACGAGTGACGGGAGGGGGACGGATGCGGTGAATTCGGGAACTCACCACACCGGACTCCCCTGTTCCGCGACGATGTGATCGCGTAAGGTCATACCGGTTCGAGCCCTCCCTCCCCCCTCGGACACTCCCGCAGCCGCCCCCGTTCCGGCGCGCCCGTCCACTGAGCCGCCCCGCCGAAGGAGTCAGTCATGCCCACGCTCGTTGCCGTGCCCACCCTCACCAAGAACGAGGACGGTGTTCTCGCGAGGGTCCCGGACGAGTACCGGCACTACTTCAACGGCCGTGTCCCGGTCCCGTTCACCAAGCGCCGCTGGGAGTTCCCGGGTGAGCCCGTGAGCGTGCCGATGGTGCGCGCCTTCCTGGACACCTGCGCGGCCGGACGGGACTCCGACTACCGGTACGTCCTCACCCTGCTCGGCGCCGAGCTCGCCACCAACGCGATCCGGCACAGCAGGTCGGGGGAGCCGGGCCAGAGCTTCGTGATCCGCGTGGACCGGGGGCCGAACGGGCTGACGGTCACCTGCCGGGACAACGGGACCCCCCTCAACGCGCTGAGAGACGAGGGGGGTCAGCTGTTCGCCTCGCCCCCCGAGGACCGACTCACCGCCGAGGACGGGCGGGGACTGGCGCTGATCGACAGCTTCGCCACCACGTGGGGGGACAACGGGCATCCCAGCATCCGCAAGGTGTGGTTCCACCTGGCCTACGACATGACCGGGAGCTCCTGGCCCGCCGCCTGACCTGGAGCGGAGGGGGCCCTGGTCTTGTCAGTCCGGGTGACCCGTGCCACTATCTCCTCCTTGTAGGCAGCTTTGTGGCGCAGGTCACGCGGCCGCCCCCACCACCCGTGCCGCCCCCGCGGCCCTCCCCCAAGGTGCCCCCATGGACTCCGCCCTCACGACGGTCGGCCTGCCGGTCGCCCTCGGCGTCATCATGCTCGGACTGGGACTGTCACTGACCGTCCGCGACTTCACCCGGCTGCTCGCCATGCCCTGGACCATCGTCCTGGTCCTGGGCTGCCAGATCGTCCTGCTGCCGCTCTTCTGCTTCGGCCTCGTCCTGCTGTTCGTCACCCGCTTCGACCTCTCGCCGCTGCTGGCGGTGGGCATGATGATGATGGCCGCGTCCCCCGGCGGCACCACCGCGAGCCTGTACAGCTACCTGTTCAAGGGCAACGTCGCGCTCAACATCTCGCTGACCGCGATCAACTCGCTCACCGCCATGGTCACCCTGCCGCTGGTCACCGGCTTCTCCCTCGGCTACTTCACCGAGGGCGGGACCATCGGCCTCCAGACCGACAAGATGGTCCAGGTCTTCGCGGTCATCCTCGTCCCCGTCGCCCTCGGCATGCTCGTCCGAGCGAAGCTGACCTCCTTCGCGGAGCGCATGGAGAAGCCCGTCAAGCTCGGCTCCGTCCTCGTGCTGGTCGCCGTCATCGTGGGTGCCATCGCCGCCGAGTGGGCCAACCTGCCGGAGTACATCGTCTCGGTCGGCCTGATGGTCCTGGTCTTCAACGTGGTGAGTCTCGTCATCGGCTACTGGGCGCCGCGCCTGGTCGGTACCGAGCGACCCGAGGCCGTCGCCTCCTGCATGGAGATCGGCCTGCACAACACCACGCTGTCGCTCACCATCGCCGTCACCGTCCTCAACAGCACCGAGATCGCCATCCCCTCGGCGGTCTACGGTGTGCTGATGTTCTTCACCGCGGCGGCGGCGGGCGCCCTGCTGAACCGGCGCGGCGCCCGGGAGGACCGGGCGGCCCGGGCCGCCTGACCCGGGCGCGGACGCGCGGACCGGGGTCCGGCCCCGGCCTCAGGCGCGGTGGCTCAGGTAGGCCAGGACCGCGCGCACCCTGCGGTGGCCGCTGTCCGTGGGGGCCAGGTCCAGCTTCTGGAAGATGTTGCCGATGTGCTTGTGGACCGCGTTGGTGGTGACGACCAGCCGCGCGGCGATCTCACCGTTGTCGTGCCCCTCGGCCATGAGCGCGAGCACCTCGCGCTCCCGCGCGGTCAGGGTCTCCAACGGGTCCCGCCGACGCGAGGTCAGCAGCTGCTGCACCACCGACGGGTCCATCACGGTGCCGCCCCCGGCGACCCGGTCCAGCGCCTCCACGAACTCGCTCACCCGGCCCACCCGGTCCTTGAGCAGGTAGCCCACCCCGCCCTGGCCGTCGGAGAGCAGCTCGCCCGCGTAGTCGCGCTCGACGTACTGGGACAGCACCAGGACCGGCAGCCCGGGGTGGGCGCTCCGCGCGGCGATGGCCGCGTGGATGCCCTCGTCGCGGAAGCTCGGCGGCAGCCGCACGTCCACCAGGGCGAGGTCGGGCCGGTGCTTGTCGACGGCCGCCGCGAAGGCGGGCACGTCCACGGCCACGGCCGCCACCTCGTGCCCCCGGGTGGACAGCAGCAGCTTGAGGCCCTCGGACAACAGCACGTTGTCCTCCGCGATCACGATCCGCACGGCAGCTCCACCCTGATCGTCGTCGGTCCCCCCGAGGGACTGTGCACGGTCACGTTCCCGTCCAGCGCGGCGGCCCTGCGGCGCAGCCCCCGGACCCCGCTCCCGGCGGACTCGTCCACGCCGCCGTGCCCGTCGTCGGACACCTCGACCGTCAGGAGGTCGGCCTCGCGGGTCAGCCGGACGGAGATCGCCTCCGCGCCGCTGTGCCGGACCGCGTTGGTGACGGACTCGGTGACCGCGTAGTAGGCGGCGGTCTCCACCGCCACCGGCAGCGTGCCAGGGTCGGCCACGTCCAGCCGTACCGGCAGGGTGGTCCGCCCGGCGAGCGCGGTGAGCGCGCCGGGCAGGCCCCGGTCCGCGAGGATCGGGGGGTAGATGCCCCGGATGACGTCGCGCAGCTCCGTCATCGCCTCCTCGGTCCCGGTGTGCGCCTGTTCGAGGAGGGCGGCGACCGTCGGGTCGGAGGCGGACTCCTTGGCCACGCCCAGCTGCATGGCGATCGCCACCAGGCGGGCCTGGGTGCCGTCGTGCAGGTCGCGCTCGATCCGTCTCAGTTCGGCCCCGTGCGCGTCCACCACCCCGGCGCGCGTGCGCTGGAGCTCGTCCACGCGGTGCGCGAGCACCTCCTGCTCGGAGGGGGCCAGGGACCGGACGCACATCCGGGCGTGCGCGTCGCACATCGGGACCATCGCCCATCGCAGGATCGCGAGGCCGACCGCGCACTGGACCACGGCGGAGACCACGGCGGCACCCCAGCCGTCCACCGGAAACCCGAGCTGTTCCGGCCGGAACTCCGCCGGGTACGCCCACCACAGCAGTGAGTCGACGGTGTTGACCAGCATGCCGGGGCCGATCAGGGCCAGACAGCCGAGGAGGATGCTCACCACCGAGAACAGCGGCATCCACAGGAGCACCCGGTAGGTGGCGGGTGCGCCCACCAGTGCGCGGAAGCCACGGTCGGGCGGGTACGGGAGGTCGGGGACGTCCACCCCGAGCCACCGCGCGGCGCGCCGCCGGTTCCAGTCCGCCCAACGCGTCACCATCCGCACCCACCGGGACGCCAGGTAGGTACCGACCCCGCTGAACGGAAGCGCCAGCGCCACGACCAGGGTCAGGGGCGCCATCACGAGGGTGAGCATCCCAAAGACCAGCGCCGCCAGCAGGCGGCCGCACGCCCGTAACGGCCGATCCCACACCTTCCGCATTCCGTTCTCCTCAGCCGAGTGTCCGTGACGGCGCCGATCGCCGTCACGGACCAGTCTGGGCCAACGGGAGACCGGGGGCACTACAGCTGGCTACCGGAAGGGGGAGTGGTCAGTCGTCGTCTCCGTCGTCGCCGGTGAGGGCGTCCACGGCCACGGCGACCGCGATCACCAGGGCGGGGTCCCCGGCGAGGTCGCGCCGGTGGGTGTTGACGTCCACCGCGTAGGTGTCGCGCATCCGGAACCACTTGCGGGACACGACCGCGACGGTGCCCTCCTTGTCGCTGATCGAGTACTCCTTGTCGAAGAAGCTCCCGACCACCTCCCAGTCGTCGCCGCCCTTGACCTCGACGTTGAGCTTGTCCCGGACGGGGTTGAAGAGCCGCTTGCGCACGGTGGCGACGGTCGAGCCGTCGTGCTCCACGCGCATCTGGTCACGGACCTTGAAGAGCTTCTTGCGGATCACCATGAGGACCTCGCCCTTGGGGTCCTTGAGCTCGAAGGTGGTGCGCAGTCTCAGGGCCTTGCCGTCCACCCAGAACACCTTGGTGCCCTGTTCGTCGGTCACCCAGAAGTCGTCGCCGATGTCGAACACGCGTTCACGTACCAGAAACTTCATGCCCCGACGGTAGGGCATCCGCGTCGGAGGGCCGGTACCCGGTCGGGGCGTGCGGGCGGCCGGGCCCGGTGCGAGCTCCCGCAGGGCCTCCACGAGCGGGGCGAGTCCGGGGGTGCGGGCGGCGTCGCCCGGCGCCCGGAGCAAGGGGAGGCGCGCTCGGTGGCCCTGGGAGGGCGTGCCCGCGGTGTCAGCGCCGTGTCCCCTGGCGCTGGGACAACCAGATCGCCAGGACCACCAGCACGCAACCGCCCAACTGGACGGGCGTGACCCGCTCGCCCAGGAAGACCGCGCTCATGGCCACCGCGAGCACCGGCGGGAGCACCAGGATCGCCGCCCCGGTGCTCGCGGTCAGCCGAGGCAGGGCCGAGCCCACGAGCAGCCAGGTCAGCACCTGACCGGTCAGCGCCAGCAGCGACAGCCACAGCCAGGCCATGGCGTCCAACGAGGCCAGGTCGATCCCGCTCCACAGCGCGCCCAGCACACCGGCGGCGAGCGCGGCGGAGGCGGTGGAGACGCACACCGGGGTCACCGTGTGCCCCTGCCCGCCGCCGAGCCGGGACAGGAAGAGATAGCCCGCGTAGGTCACCCCGGCGGCGCAGCCGTAGAGCAGGCCGAGCCACGGGTCACCGCCGGAGGCGGCGCCGTCCGTGCCCGGACCGACCACCCCCGCTGTGAGGGCCACTCCGGTCAGCATCACCGGGACCGCGAGCAGGAACCGCAGCGGGGCGCGGTCGCCCAGGAACACCCACGCCAACAGCGGGAAGACCACCACCTGGATGTTGAGGAGCACGGTCGCCATCCCCGCGCCCACGTGCTGGATGCTTGCCACCCAGAACACGTAGTCCACGCCCAGCAGCAGCCCCGCCACCAGGTCCATCCCCACGAGCCGGAGCGCTCGGGGCCCCACCCGGCGGATCTCCATCAGGGCCATCGGGACCAGCACGAACAGCGCCAGCGCGCACCGCAGGAAGGCCGCCGTCCCGGTGTTGGCGCCGGACAGCTTCACGAACACCCCCGTGGCGGAGGTGGTGGCCGACCCCACGACGGCCAGGACCACGGGGTTGGCCCGGTCCAGCACCGACCCCTGCCCCGTCCGCCTCGTGTCCGTTCCCGCCACTGGCCCCGCGCCCCCTCCGTCGCCGCCGACCCGTCACGCGCGAGTCAACAGATCCAGGGTGGCGTCTCCGACCCTGAAACAAAAGCGATGATTTGTCGCTGGTAGTCGGTAGTGTTGCTTCCGTGTTCAGCATGGAACGACTCAGGGCGCTGGCCGCCGTGCGCACCCACGGCTCCATCGCGCGCGCCGCACGGGTCCTCCACGTGACGCCGTCGGGCATGTCCCAGCAGCTCGCCAAACTGGAGCGGGAGGCCGGGCAGCGCCTGCTCGAACCCGAGGGGCGCACGGTACGGCTCACCCACGCGGGCCGTGTCCTGGCCGCGCACGCCGACCGGGTGCTGGCCCAGCTCAGCGAGGCCCAGACCGACCTCGCCGCCCTCGACCGGCAGATCCTCGGACCGCTGCGCCTGGGCGGCGTGGGCAGCGCCGTGCGCAACCTGCTCCCCGGAGCGCTGTCCGCCCTGCTCACCGAACACCCCCGGCTGGTCCCCACGGTCCGCGACGGCGAGGTGGTCTCCCTGGTCCCCCCGCTCCTGCGCGGGGAACTGGACCTGGTCCTGGCCGAGAGCTGGTCCAGCCGCCCGGTCGCGCTGCCCGCCGGGGTCCGTACGGTGGAACTCCTGGAGGAACGCGTCTGCCTGGCCCTGCCGAGGGGGCACCCCCTCGCGGACCCGCCCCCCGTCGACCTCGCGTCACTGGCCGCCCCGGGCGGCCTGCCCTGGGCCAGCTGCCCGGCGGGCACCGAGCCCTACGAGGCGATCCTCCAGGCACTGCGCTCCCGGGGCGTCGAACCCGACATCAGGTACACGCTCGCCGAGATCCCCTCCCAGCTGGAACTGGTGGCCTCCGGTCTGGCCATGGCACTCGTCCCCGACCTCGGCCGACGCACCGCACCCGAGGGTGTGCTGTTCCTGCCCACCGACCCGCCCCTGCGCAGGACGATCAACGCGGTGTGGCGGGCCGACGCCGAGACCCCGGCGATCCGCGCCTGCGTCACCGCGCTCACCGAACACACGGCCCCACCCAGCACCGAACCGAACACTCGAGGAGTCACGTGAACACTTCCTGGCACACCCGGCCCATGGCCGCCTTCGACGTCGAGACCACGGGCCTGGACGTCGAGGGCGACAGGATCGTCACCGCCGCCCTGTGGCGCATCGACCCCGGCAACCGGACCAAGGACGTCACCACCTGGCTGGCCGACCCCGGGATCGAGATCCCGCAGGAGGCCACCGAGATCCACGGCATCACCACCGAACAGGCCCGTGCGGAGGGGCGACCCGCCGCCGAGGTGGTCACCGAGATCGCCGCAGCCCTGGAGGCGGTCATCGCGGAGGGTTTGCCCGTGGTGGTCTACAACGCGCCCTACGACTTCACCCTCCTCGACCGCGAGCTCGCGCTCCACCGCCCGGGCCGTCCCCTGGCCGCCCAACCCCTGGTGGTGGACCCCCTGGTCCTGGACAAGGAGGTGGACACCTTCCGCCGTGGCTCGCGCAAGCTGGTCGACGTCTGTGCCCACTACGAGGTGCCGCTCGCCCAGGAGGAGGCGCACGGGGCGGCCGCCGACGCCCTGGCCGCCGCCCGCCTCGCCTGGAAGATCGCGGCCCAGCACCCCGAGATCGCGGCGCTGACCGCCGAGGAGCTGCACGCCGCCCAGATCACGTGGAAGTCGGAGCAGTCCGCCAGCTTCCAGGAGTACCTGCGCCGCCGGAACCCCGAAGCGGTGGTGGACGGCTCCTGGCCGCTGATCCCCGCCTGAGCCCGCCGTCCCGACCCCGCGCACACGAAAAGACCGGCGGGACAGTGTCTCCGCCGGTCTTCCTCGCTGTGTCCCCTGCGGGACACGTGGCAGATGGGAACGCGCGGCTGGTCATGGAGGAGACCGCGGAGCCGCCCGAGCGTGGGCGCGGAGTGCGTGCCGCGGAGAGGGGGCGGTGAGGAGTGATGGCCGCCCGCTGGTCGAGCTGATCGGGGCGTATGAGCTGCTGATACGAGTGTTCCGCGCGGTGGCCCGGAGCGTACGAAGTATGCCCGCAGTCGATGAGCAGCTCCTCCTCGACACGGGGGTCGAGGAGCACGTGGGCTCGGACCCGGAGGACGAAGGCGGGTTGCCGGGGCGCCTCCATGTCGTTCCCGAGCTGGACGCTCATACCGGGAGTGAGACCTCGGATGCTGTGGATGAGCGACAGACAGTTACTTTCTCCGGCGTCCAGGTGGAGGTGGGCTCTGGAGAACCCAAGGTCGGATGGTCGTTGCCGACGGAAGAGCTGATCGCGGTGCCCTTCGGCCACAAGGAACGCTGGGGGCGGTGCACCCGGAGATCCCCCGGCCCGTCTGACATGGTGCCTTTCTCTCCGTGGAGATCCCTTGGGCGTCATGAAAGGGTGATGGGGCTGGAGTCCTTCGATTCGTGGGGGCGGAGCGGTGGCGTTCTACTCGCACATGTTCGAGTTCGCGCTGTGCGACGGCGAACCCGAGTGGTGTGCGGTCCTGTCACCGCAAACTGATGTTGCGGGAAGATAACGCTTGGCGTTGTTGCAGGTCATTTGCAGTGAGCCCCGCAGACGCGGGGATGGACCGGTGTGGCGGGAAACCGGATCATGGCCCATCGAGTGAGCCCCGCAGACGCGGGGATGGACCGACCCCCCAGGCACCCACCGGACCGGCACGGGGGTGAGCCCCGCAGACGCGGGGATGGACCGGCGAAGTCCACGTTCAGCCGCTACGAGCTGACGTGAGCCCCGCAGACGCGGGGATGGACCGTCGGTGACGGTCTCCCCGCACCGGCGCAGCAGGTGAGCCCCGCAGACGCGGGGATGGACCGCCCGGCCCGAACTCGATCCGCGTGCACCTGGTGTGAGCCCCGCAGACGCGGGGATGGACCGAACGGCGGCTCCAGCCCCAGGATCTTCGACCGGTGAGCCCCGCAGACGCGGGGATGGACCGGCCGAGTTCAAGATCGTCCGCGAGAACCTGCTGTGAGCCCCGCAGACGCGGGGATGGACCGGCCACAACGTCCGCTACAGCAACAACTACCCGGTGAGCCCCGCAGACGCGGGGATGGACCGTTCGCAGGTCTCGACACAGGTGATCGAGTGTGGTGAGCCCCGCAGACGCGGGGATGGACCGGAGAACTAACTCATGGCTCTGCCCAGCATCACGTGAGCCCCGCAGACGCGGGGATGGACCGTCCCTGCCGAAGGCGGAGCTGGACGCGGACAGGTGAGCCCCGCAGACGCGGGGATGGACCGCCCGAGGACGGGGACGGCTTGCCCTCGATGACGTGAGCCCCGCAGACGCGGGGATGGACCGCCCCCGACAAGGACACCACCGACTCCACGTACGTGAGCCCCGCAGACGCGGGGATGGACCGATCCGAGCGTTCTCCTCGTCGCGCCACCGAAGGTGAGCCCCGCAGACGCGGGGATGGACCGCGGCCGAGGGGTCCGAGGAGGCCATCGAGGAGGTGAGCCCCGCAGACGCGGGGATGGACCGAACGTGTCCTTGTAGGACCAGCCCGGGTTCACGTGAGCCCCGCAGACGCGGGGATGGACCGTCGGGGCATCCTCCACAACCTCGGCTTCCTCCGTGAGCCCCGCAGACGCGGGGATGGACCGAGGAAGAGCCGCCCCCGGCCGCCGCTGGTCGGGTGAGCCCCGCAGACGCGGGGATGGACCGACGCCCGCCCAGCAGGCCGCCGAGCCCGCGCCGTGAGCCCCGCAGACGCGGGGATGGACCGGTTTGGGCCTTCCCGGTCTCCAGGGTGGCGGGGTGAGCCCCGCAGACGCGGGGATGGACCGCGGGTCGCGAACTACCTGTACGAGCACCCCAAGTGAGCCCCGCAGACGCGGGGATGGACCGTGCGGATCGTGCACCCGGACTGGGATGACGACGTGAGCCCCGCAGACGCGGGGATGGACCGCCGCCACGGCGGCCGTCGGCCGAGCCCAAGCGGTGAGCCCCGCAGACGCGGGGATGGACCGGGGACACCATGACCACGACCACGCCGACCGCCGTGAGCCCCGCAGACGCGGGGATGGACCGACCTTGGCCACGCGCTCGGAGGAGCTGGCGGCGTGAGCCCCGCAGACGCGGGGATGGACCGGTCCGGCCGGTGTGCTCGGCCAGGGCTGCGTGGTGAGCCCCGCAGACGCGGGGATGGACCGCGGGTCGCGAACTACCTGTACGAGCACCCCAAGTGAGCCCCGCAGACGCGGGGATGGACCGCGCTCGCGGATGACGTCGCCGACTACCTCCGCGTGAGCCCCGCAGACGCGGGGATGGACCGCCGCAGCTGCTCGGTGCCCGGGAGGGGGGCGCGTGAGCCCCGCAGACGCGGGGATGGACCGCTCTGGGTCCTCATGCGTTCTCCTGCTTCGTCGTGAGCCCCGCAGACGCGGGGATGGACCGAAAAACCCGGCGGCGGCGTGCAGGAGCACGCCGTGAGCCCCGCAGACGCGGGGATGGACCGCAGAGCGTGGACCTGGTGAATCTGCGCCTGGGTGAGCCCCGCAGACGCGGGGATGGACCGGACGTCCGCCGCGAGGACGGACTCGATCTCACGTGAGCCCCGCAGACGCGGGGATGGACCGGTCCGCAGGATCGCTGAGGCGCGGGCCGCGTTGTGAGCCCCGCAGACGCGGGGATGGACCGGCGTTCGTCCAGGACCTGCGCCAGCAGCACGCGTGAGCCCCGCAGACGCGGGGATGGACCGGCGTTCGTCCAGGACCTGCGCCAGCAGCACGCGTGAGCCCCGCAGACGCGGGGATGGACCGTAGCCCCAGCACCCCAAGGAGTTCACCGTGAGGTGAGCCCCGTAGACGCGGGGATGGACCGGTCCGCAGGATCGCTGAGGCGCGGGCCGCGTTGTGAGCCCCGCAGACGCGGGGATGGACCGCAGCTGAAGGCCATCGTCCGCGCCCACCCCGAGTGAGCCCCGCAGACGCGGGGATGGACCGGGGCTCAAGGACGCGTGGAAAGCGCTCCTGAGGTGAGCCCCGCAGACGCGGGGATGGACCGAACTCGATCTCCGCCATTTCGTCCATGCGTTCGTGAGCCCCGCAGACGCGGGGATGGACCGGGTGAGGTCCCACCCCCTGACCCGGGCCTCGTGTGAGCCCCGCAGACGCGGGGATGGACCGGTCGGTGTTGACGTCGGTCATCAGGCGCTCCCGTGAGCCCCGCAGACGCGGGGATGGACCGGAAGTTGTCGCCCTGCTCAACGAGGCTGCCGAGTGAGCCCCGCAGACGCGGGGATGGACCGCACACGCGAGCCCGGTAACAGTAGGGAATGTGGTGAGCCCCGCAGACGCGGGGATGGACCGATTGCCTCGCGTAGACGTCGGGCGCCGTTGTTGTGAGCCCCGCAGACGCGGGGATGGACCGGACGCGACCTTGTTGGCGGTCGCCCGCCGGTTGTGAGCCCCGCAGACGCGGGGATGGACCGGTCTGGAGGGTGTGCTTGCCCGTCAGGGTCAGGTGAGCCCCGCAGACGCGGGGATGGACCGTGCGGGTCGAGGTCCTCGGGGTCGAATCCAGAGTGAGCCCCGCAGACGCGGGGATGGATCGCCGCGCTGATGCTGGACTTCCTCATCGACGCCGTGAGCCCCGCAGACGCGGGGATGGACCGGCGAAGAACCGGGCCCGGACCGCGACGAACCTGTGAGCCCCGCAGACGCGGGGATGGACCGGGGGCGTCGCGTTGCCGCGTGTGCTCCAGGTGTGAGCCCCGCAGACGCGGGGATGGACCGCGGAGGGAGTGCGCCTGGACGATCTCGGCGTCGTGAGCCCCGCAGACGCGGGGATGGACCGAGTTCGATGAGCACTACGCGAAGCGGCTCGCGGTGAGCCCCGCAGACGCGGGGATGGACCGGCCACACTCACCACCGACGTCGCCCGGCTCCAGTGAGCCCCGCAGACGCGGGGATGGACCGGCGACTGCGGAGACAGTGAAGCTCCTGCGGGAGTGAGCCCCGCAGACGCGGAGATGGACCGCCGGCCCGGTGGGGGTCCGAGACCCCGCAGGCGTGAGCCCCGCAGACGCGGGGATGGACCGGCCGCCGTCCGAACCCTGGCGAAGAACCCCAAGTGAGCCCCGCAGACGCGGGGATGGACCGTGCGTGCACGGCTCCGCGACGGCCGCTTCCAGGTGAGCCCCGCAGACGCGGGGATGGACCGGCAGGAGATCGCCTGCCTTCCACCCGCGAGTTGTGAGCCCCGCAGACGCGGGGACGGACCGGCGTAGATGTCCATACCGGGATCGTAGACCTCGTGAGCCCCGCAGACGCGGGGATGGACCGACTTGGGGCCGTCGCCCAGGCCGGGCAGCCACGTGAGCCCCGCAGACGCGGGGATGGACCGGCCAGCGCCTTCTTCGCGCGGTCCGCGTCCACGTGAGCCCCGCAGACGCGGGGATAGACCGGCCAGCGCCTTCTTCGCGCGGTCCGCGTCCACGTGAGCCCCGCAGACGCGGGGATGGACCGAGGCCGCACGTCGTCCCTGCGCAGAAGAGGCCGTGAGCCCCGCAGACGCGGGGATGGACCGAGGTCGGGGAAGCCATCGCGGAAGGGGCTGCGGTGAGCCCCGCAGACGCGGGGATGGACCGCGCTCGAAGAAGCGCATCGACATGAACGAGTAGTGAGCCCCGCAGACGCGGGGATGGACCGTCGCCGTTTCTGGCTCTAGCCACCATGGTCCTGTGAGCCCCGCAGACGCGGGGATGGACCGGAGAGGCCCGCCCCCTGAGCGGAGACGGGCCCGTGAGCCCCGCAGACGCGGGGATGGACCGCGCGAGGCCGAGGCCATCGCGCGCGTAGAGGCGTGAGCCCCGCAGACGCGGGGATGGACCGGCGAAACCGTCCCCACCTGGTCTGATGGTGACGTGAGCCCCGCAGACGCGGGGATGGACCGTTGGGGCTGTGCCTGGGGGCCGCCGTCGGTGGGTGAGCCCCGCAGACGCGGGGATGGACCGCTGTACGGGTCGGGGTGGCGGATCACGTACCCGTGAGCCCCGCAGACGCGGGGATGGACCGGAGAAAACCGATGAGTGAAGAGATGTCCTGGGGTGAGCCCCGCAGACGCGGGGATGGACCGGCGGTTGCGGTCGTCACCCACAAGCGGGCCGGGTGAGCCCCGCAGACGCGGGGATGGACCGATGCGGCGGGGCATGGGGGTGGCCTTCCTGGCGTGAGCCCCGCAGACGCGGGGATGGACCGTTCAGGAGGCGGAGCGTGGGCGACGGGTCCCGGTGAGCCCCGCAGACGCGGGGATGGACCGTTCAGGAGGCGGAGCGTGGGCGACGGGTCCCGGTGAGCCCCGCAGACGCGGGGATGGACCGGAACGCAGCCATGAGGCGCTGCACGTTCTCAGGTGAGCCCCGCAGACGCGGGGATGGACCGGGACCTAGGGCGGGCATCGACCTGGTGACGGTGTGAGCCCCGCAGACGCGGGGATGGACCGCCGCCCTTGCCCGACGCGGTGGCCAGGCCCTCGTGAGCCCCGCAGACGCGGGGATGGACCGGTGGCGTGGTGGTGGTCCTGTGTGGTCATCAGGTGAGCCCCGCAGACGCGGGGATGGACCTACCACTGGGTTCTGACCCTCCAGGACCACCGGGTGAGCCCCGTTGAGGCGAGGATGGACCGATCACATCACGCTGTGGCCGGTGAGCCCCGTGGGCTGACCCATGGCCTCTACGGACACTCGTGAGCGCGTGAATCCCGGGGACGTAGAGGGAGCACGCCTGACGCCTCAGTGTCAGGTTTTGTCAGACTCGCCATCTACTGTTGCCCGCGCTACAGGTCTGATGTGAGGGGAACTTATGGCGTATCCGTTCGGCCCTTCGACGGCGCCTGAACACCTGGTCGACCTCCGCCTATGGGCCAAGGAGCGCGACCTCGGAGGCTATCGCCACCCGCTCGTGTGTCACGCTATGGACGCGGCCGCGATGGCGCTCGCACTGTGGGAGGAGTACCTGGCCCCCGGCCCGCGCGCCACGATCTCCAGGGCATTGGGCGTCGATGCCGAACAGGCTGGTCGCCTCATCGCCTACTGGGCTGGCCTGCACGACATCGGGAAAGCCACTCCGCAGTTTCAACATCAGATCCCCATCGACCTTCCGGCCTACCCCGTTCAGCGGGACCTCACCGAACGGGTAGGCCACGCCACTGCCACCGCCCGCTGGCTGGAAACAGCGCTTCCGCAGGTCGGCTACCCCCTGACAGATGAGCTGGGCGCAAGTACTCTGCTCGTGGCGCAACTCCTCGGCGGACACCACGGCCTGTTCCCGGAGTTCTTCGACTCCCAAGGCAACGACCCTCTCCGCGATGCCGGTTTCGACGAGGACCGGTGGAACGAGCAACGCTGGCAGATCCTGCACACCCTCACAGAGCTTCTCGACAACCCTCAGGCCCCTGAGACTCTCCCAGAGCCGATCGCCGGTGTCGTCTGCGGGCTGGTCATCCTCGCCGACTGGCTCGTCAGCCAGAAACGACACGTCCTCGCCCAGAAACTCCGCAAACCCAAGGTGGGGGACAGGGCGAGCCTGCGATCCTACTTCGAGCATCAAAGGTCCGTTGCCCCGAAGCTGCTGGATGACTCCGGTCTGCGGCCGCTGACCACCACACCCGCGACCTTCCCGGAGTCGTTCCCCGAGATCACCACGCCCAACGGCTTGCAGACCTCCATCGCCGAACACCTACCCCAGGTATGCACCGGTGTGGGACTTCTGCTCGTCACCGCGCCGACGGGAATGGGAAAGACGGAGGCGGCATTCCACGCGGCGGACATCATGGGCTACGCGGCGGGGTGTCCGGGACGCTACATCGCGCTGCCTACGATGGCGACGGCGGACCAGATGTACGGCAGGCTTCGCGGATACGCCGAACACAGGGCGGACGTCCCGCGTCCTCTGACTCTGCTGCACTCCATGGCCTGGCTCAACGAGGACTACCACCCAGGGGTGCTCGACGCCGTACCGTCAACCGTTCTGACCTCAGGCCCGGATGGTCAGGGGTGCAAGGTCACCGACTGGCTGTTCGGTCGTAAGCGGGGCCTGCTGGCGTCCTGGTCTGTGGGCACCATCGACCAGATCCTCATGGCTGTGCTCAGGCTCAAGCACAACGTGGTCCGGTTGCTCGGCCTCATCGGGAAAGTCGTCGTCATTGACGAGGCACATGCGGTCGACCCTTATATGCAGGAAGGGCTTGAGCGGCTTTTCAGGTGGCTGGGGAAGCTGAACGTCCCTGTGATCCTCCTGTCGGCGACCCTGCACCGGACGGCTGCGGACGCCTATGTCACCGCTTACCTCGAGGGCGCGGGCAAACGTCGCCGCCCCAGGCTCGGCCGCAGACGGAGGCAGTCCGCGGGCCCCGCGCCCGCCGTGGACAGCGTCGACTATCCGGGATGGATCTACGCGGACATCGGCACGGGCACCATCACCCGGAATCCCGAACCGATCACTGGTGAGGAACGCGATCCGCTCCACCTGGACCTGGTCCCCGTTCCGCAGGAGGGGGCCGGCAGGGAGCGCAGGGTGGACCGTGCTGGTGCTCTGAAGGACGAGCTCGCTGGCCTGCTCTCCTCAGGGGAAGGGTGTGCGGCGGTCATCTGTACCACGGTCGCCGAGGCCCAGGAGACGTATGACCTGCTCGGCAACGTATTGCACGAACGGTTTCCCGACCCGGCGGAGCGCCCGGAGCTGCTCCTGCTACACGCGAGGTTCCCAGGATGGCAACGGGACGAGATCACGGAGAAGGTGGTCCGATTCTTCGGGAAGAAGGACGCGGGCAAGAACCGTCCGAAGTCAGCGATTCTCGTGGCGACACAGATCATTGAGCAGAGTCTCGATCTTGACTTTGATTCGATCGTCTCCGATCTCGCGCCTATCTCGCTTCTGCTGCAACGAGCTGGGCGGTGCTGGCGGCACCAGCGTCTTGGTGTGATCACTCGTCCGGTTTGGGCGCAGCATCCGCGCGTGGCCGTTCTCGCCCCGGAACAGCCGACCAAGGAGAAGATGCCCGAAGTATGGACTTTCGTCTACGCCGCCTCTCTCCTGGTGCGGACGCAGAACCTCCTGCTTGAACGGGAAGGCAGGCCCGTCGAGGTTCCTGGAGACGTCCAGAAGCTCGTGGAGCGGGTGTACGACGACCCCAGTCTCATCGATGACATGAAGCACGACATCGACCGCCTCGGCAAGGACATGGGCATGCGAACCCTGGCGAAGGACATGTTCGTGTCACCGGATGGTCTGAGCGGAGGTCTGTACGAGCTCACGGCCGGGTCGTTCGGTGTGGACGAGGAAGTGGCCTCCACCCGGTTCGACGCCGACTCGGTTCGCGTCCTCTGCTGCTTCAAGGACGCGAGGGGCGAAACCTGGCTGGACCGAGAGTGCACGGTCCGACTCCCTGAGCGTGGGGCAGGGAGGGAGGGAGCGTTCACCGAGGCCGACCTGGCGCAGGTGATCCGCAGGACAATTCCCGTGAGAGGCGGGCAATGGGTGCCGTCGCAGAAGGCGCGGGAAGGGGTCCTGCCGCAGGCGTGGCGGAGGGATTTCAGGCTCCGTGAGGTGATCATGATTCCGCAGTACGTGAACGCCGACGGAACTGTCGAAGAGGGTGATGTCGGCGATCGTTCCTGGGTGCTGCATAAAGAAAAAGGACTTATGTGGAGATAAGTTTAATTTGTCTAATTTGGTGGCCTCTGAGAATGTATGGAAATCCCCCGAGGGCTGGTACAGTTTCGCGCAACGCAGGTAGGTCATTTCGCAACCGGCGTCAGCCAGCTTTGGGGAGTTGTGTGTGAATGGGTTCAATCACTCCGAGGGAGGCGAGCTGTGCGGCTCACTCTTCGTCTCGCCCTGATCATCGCCCTCAGTGTCGGCACTCGGCCAGGGGTGTGGCTCGACGGCCGGATCTCGGGCCGAGCCTCCTTGGCCGGCAACGAGGCGGGCGGTCCTGTCGGGGCCGTCGACTTCCCCACTTCCGTGGGGGCTGTGAGCAGACCTGGCTCAACCTGCGTCAGCCAGCGGTCCATCCCCGCGTGCGCGGGGCTCTGAGGGTTGAATCCAGGCGGTCCCGTCCGTACGGGCAAGGCGTGGATGAAGCCATCGAGAGGACAACATAGCAGGTCACGGCTGTCGCCTTGACAGTCGGGATCGTAGGGACGGAGAACGAGAGGCCATGACGGCTTCCTATCGGCTCGACGAAGAGCCTTGGCTGCCTGTGCGGTGGCTGGACAGCGGTCCAGACGGTGAACACCGATCCGACCGCGTGGGGTGGCGTGAACTCTTCCTGTCAGCCCACAGCATCGCGGACGTGGAGCTCCCGTTGCCTCCGGCCTCGGCGGGCCTGTGGCGCATTCTCGCCCTGATCACCGCGCGGGTCACTGAACTCGATGAGGCCGACAATAAGACGGAGTGGGGTCAGCGAAGGCTGGAGGCGCTCCGGGCCGGGAGATTCGATGCCGACGAGGTCACGTCCTACTTCGACGACTATGCGGAACGCTTCGACCTTTTCGGCGCCAGCGGGCGGCCGTGGCTCCAGGACTCCCGACTTGCTGAACAGTGCAAGTCCACCTCCGGTATCAACAAACTGTGCTGGGGCCGCAGCGCGGGCAACAATCAGGTGTGGTTGGGGGGCCACGCCACCGATCTCGCCCCCGAACCCGTCACGCCGGACATCGCGGTCCAGCATCTGATCGCCACGGTCTACTTCGGGCCTTCGGGACGCTGCACCCCGCGAGTCGTCGACGAAGTCGACAAAGCCGACACATCGGCGGGGCCGTTGCGGTCATCGCTGTCGTTCCACCCTCTCGGGGAGAACCTCTTCACCAGCCTGGTCATGAACATCCCGTACCCCGAGGACGGCGAGCACGACAAGGCGCCGTGGGAGAGGGACGAGCTCGACGACCCGACCGGCCTTCCAGCCGAGACCACAGGCCTGGCCGGGATCCTGACCAACCAGTACCGTCACGCGGTTCTCCTCCACCCCTCCGAAGACGGTCGGAGCGTCACCGACGCCACCATCACCTGGGGGTTCCGCATCACCAAGGAGTTCCGTGATGCGTGGTCAGCGCCGACCGACCCCTTCCAGATCTATCTGACCTCCAAAGACGGCAGGCGTTACGGGAAACCGGCGGACGCCGCGCGCGCCGTGTGGCGTGATCTGGACGCCCTCCTGCGGGATGACGAAAGTTCGGGCCGGAGGCGCCCCGCGCTGTTCAACACCTGGAATTCGTATGAAGGAGTCTCCAAGGAGATACAGCGCACGCTGAGGGTCCGGGCTTTCGGCTTCGACCAGGACGGCCAGACCCGCGACCGGCAGTGGTTCGCCGCAGTGACCCCCGCTGTTCTGCAGTGGCTCAGGAACAGCGCCTCCGACTCCGAAGAGGCGGACCTCGCTCGGCGCAGGGTCCGACTGTCCGTCTCCTCCGCCGAAGGGGCTGGGCGGCGGCTGGAGAGCGCGCTCAAAGCCGCCTGGAAGGAGAGCAACAGCCCGAGCGGCAGGGACTCCCGCAAGGCGGATACGGGAACCGGGCCCTGGCTACGTCCGGGGATGTCCCTGTACTGGTCGGAGGCAGGGCGGATCTTCTGGCGGATCGCGTTCGACCGTGGGGCCGAATCACCCGGCAACGACTTCGTTCTCGCGGCCGCCCGCGCCTTCGAGAAGGTCACGGACCCCTACGCCTCCAGGCCGAGGACAGCGAGCGTCATCGAACACCAACGCGGCCGACTCTTCAGACAATGGACCCAACAGCGGGAAGACGCCGAAACATGAGTACACGAGAGCGTCGGGAGATCAGCTTCCTCGCCGATCGGATGGTGACTCATCTCCAGGAGCGGATCGTCACCTCCCCCGGTGACCGATCGGTGCTCCGGAGGATGGTGGGCCACCCGCCCACCCACCCCACCGCCCGGCCGGTGCACGGTGTGATCTACAGCTGCCTTCGCAGCCCACACGGCGAACCGCTAGATCTTCCCGACGGTCTGGCGGAGGAATGGGCCTTCTACGGGGTGGCCGCCCTCATCGCCGCACAACCCCGCACGGCGAGGGACGAAGGCACGGCTGACGAGCACACGGCCACCGACTCGGAAGAATCCGAAGAGCAGGGCGACCCGCGCGCCGACGGCACCACGGATGAAGGATCTGGCCCCGACGACGGTCAGGTGCCACGGGAGAAGAACGCCCGACTCAACCTCGGGGCCTCGCTTGCTCGGGGGGTCAGGACCGGTGATCTCAAGGCCGACACGACCGAGAGCAGGCTCCACCGGCTCTGCCGCCTGGACCTCGCTGGCATCCACAAACGCCTGCCAGCACTGGTCCGGCAAGCCCGGACCCACCAGGTCCCCGTCGACTGGGTGGTGCTGATCGAAGATCTGGCGCGGTGGAGCGAAGAGCGGGACACGGTCGCCAAGGAGTGGCTGCAGTCCTACCACCGCACACGCAACCGGGATCTCTACGAGGTTGAGAAGCGGAAGCGACAAGAAGGCGGCGACACCGCCTCCGGCAACGACGAGGAGCAGTGACCACCATGAAGGCCGCCTACATCGACGTACACGCCCTCCAGACCCTGCCGTACTCGAACACGAACCGAGACGACCTGGGATCTCCGAAAACGGTGGTTTTCGGGGGATATGAGCGCACACGGATCTCCAGCCAGAGTTGGAAGCGCGTCATCCGCCACGAGGTGGAACAGCGCCTGGGCGACCCTGCGGTACGGACCAGGCGCCTGGTCGGAGCTGTCGCCGAAGAGCTGCGTGAGCGCGGATGGGACGAGGGCCCTGCGGAGGAAGCCGGGCGCCAGATCATCGTCTCGGCCGGGATGAAGCTCGAGCCGAAGAAGAAGGGACTGGAGGGCAGGGCGCAGGACACCTCCGTGCTCTTCTACCTCCCCCAGGCCGCGATCAGCGAACTCGCGGACGTGGCGTCCGGGTACCCGGACGCCATCGGAGCGGAGATGGCCAAGAAGAAGCCCTCGAAACAGGGTGTCCTTCCCACCGACGAGGTCACTCAGATCCTCAAGTCGCGCAGCGGGACCATCAACCTCTTCGGACGCATGCTCGCCGAACTGCCGGGCGGGCAGGTCGACGGTGCCACCCAGTTCGCACACGCGTTCACCGTGCACGGCACGGCTGTGGAGACGGACTTCTTCACCGCGGTCGACGATATCCCCCGAGAGGACGACCACGGCAGCGGCCACATGAACGTCGGTGAGTTCAGCTCGGGCACGTTCTACCGCTACGCCAACATCAACCTGGCGCAGTTGCTCGACAACCTGGGTGGAGACGAGGAGACCACACGAGAACTGGTCACCCAGTTCCTCAGGGCGTTCATCGCCACCGTCCCCACCGGCAAGCAGAACGCCACGGCCGCCCAGACGGTGCCCGAGCTGGTCCACGTCAGTGTGCGCGCGGACAGGCCCGTGTCCTACGCCGCGGCCTTCGAAGAGCCGATCCAGTCCGCTGCGGGCTTCGCCGCGCGAGCGCAGACGAGGATGGACAGCTATGCCGGGCAGCTCAACCGAGTGTGGTGGGACGACACCTCCACCGCCTTCCACGCGGGCATCAACCTGGACAAGGAGTTGCCCAACCTCGGAAGCCGAGTCGAGTCGTATCCCGCTCTCGTCAGCTCCGTTCTGGAGAACACCAGTGGTTCGGCCGGGGACGCGAACACGTGAGCGGCCTGTTGCTTCGGCTCACCGGCCCGATGCAGAGCTGGGGGGAACACAGCAGTTTCAGTGACCGCGACACCATCGACCACCCCACGCGGTCGGCTTTGATCGGAATGTTCGGGGCGGCTGAAGGACGCGATCGTTCCCAGCCACTCGAGCGCTACGAGCCGTTGACGTTCACCATCCGCATCGACCGGCCCGGCGTGAGAATGGTCGATTTTCACACCATCGGAGGCGCGGTGCCAGCTCGGCGGAGCGTTCCGACTGCCGAGGGCAAACGTCGTCCCGAAGGCCAGGGAACGATCGTTACACGCCGTTCCTACCTGTCCGACGCGGTGTTCACCGTCGCTGTAGAAGGCCCTCGATGGCTCACCGAGGAGGTGGCCACGGCTCTGGGGTCGCCGCGTTGGGCACCGTACCTTGGCAGGCGGGGCTATGTTCCCGATGAGCCGCTGGTGCTCCGCGCCCGAGCGGAGGATCCGGTACGGAAACTGCGAGAGGAAGTGCCTCTCGCTCCGCGCACGGGTGGGCGCGTCGAGTGGGGTGAGGACCGCAGGCCCGTCAGCGTACGGATCCCGTTCGTGGAGGAATCGGCCCCAGCGGAGCAGGACAGCGACCGGAGTGTGACTGCTCTCAACGACGTGCCGGTCAGTTTCTCTGGACAGGCGCGTGTCTACCGCTTCCGATCAGTGAGCACGGGCCTCGAACGGCTACCCGGAGCGCTACTCACCCGAGGCCCAGACGAGTACCACAGGCGCATCCTCAAGTACGTGAGGGAAGGGCGATGCCAGTCCAACTGACCAAGATCGAACTCGATGACCGCGTGAGAGACGTCCGACGGGCCACCGCGGGTGACCAACACCGGATCCTGATGAAGTTGGTCGAGGAGAGTCTGGGGGGGACCAGGATCGACTCCCCGAGACAGAAGGCCGGACTGCTTTTTCGCGTCGAGGAGACCCGGGCAGGCCGTCACATACTCGTGCAGAGCCGTTGTGAGCTGAGCGGGCAGCGCCTGCCATCGGGTGTCGACATCGCGGGGGCCAAGGACCTGTCACCACTGCTCGACCGGTTGAGCAAGGGGGACGTCGTCAGGTACCGCATCGTGGGCAGCCCCATGAAGCGACTGGGAAAGAGCGACCGGCCCCGTGAGCTGAGGAGGCGGAACGGCGAACAACTGAGTTCGAACGCGCACGAACTTCCGCTTCTCGGCGCGGCGGCTGACGCCTGGTGGGAGAAGAAGGCCGATCAGAGCGGTCTGGAATTGATCAACGCGACCGCGACCCGTCTCAACGAGCGAATCGACCACCGGGGCAAGCGCGCGGTTCGGATGCCGGCGGTCCGTTTCGATGGACTGGCCCGAGTCAGTGATGCCGAACCGCTCAGAGAAGCGATGGTCAATGGTGTGGGGCGGGGCAAGGTCTTCGGCTGCGGCCTGCTGAGCCTCGCCTACGTGCGGGTCGGCGGTGCAGGAGCAGAAGCGTCATGACCAAGTGGGGAGGCAACGCGAAGAAGGAGCTGCTGCGTCCGACCCTGGCGATGTTGCCGAGAGTCTCAGACGGGTTGTCGTTCCTGTACGCCGACGTCGTGCGCATCGTCCAGGCCGACTCGGGAGTGTGCGCGGAGACGGAGACCGACTCCGGCGTGGTCCACAGGGTTCCCATCCCGACGGCGGCGCTGGCGTGCCTCCTCCTGGGGCCTGGAACGTCCATCACGTCGTCGGCCATGGCGACCCTCTTCCGCCACGGCACGACGGTCGTCAGCACGGGTTCCGGAGGCATCCTCCACTACGGCGGCTGGATGTCACCCGACCGGACGGCCAAGTGGATGGATCTCCAGGCCCGGGCCTACGCCGACGACGAGCAGCGCCTGGACGTGGCACACGCCATGTTCGAGCTCCGTTTCGGTGAGGAGGTGGCCGAGGGAACCTCGACCGAGACCCTCCGTGCCCTGGAGGGCCGGCGGATGCGCAACCTGTACCAGGGCCTGGCCAGCAAGTACCGGCTCAAGCCGTTCAAGCGGAACTACGACCCGGAGTCCTGGGGCGACCAGGACCCGGTGAACAAGGCCCTGTCCTCCGCGAATGCCGCCCTGTACGGGGTGGTGCACTCGGTGGTGATGCACCTGGGGTGTCATCCGGGGCTCGGGTTCGTGCACAGCGGCAAGCAGAACTCGTTCGTCTACGACATAGCTGACCTGTATAAGGCCGAGACGACGATCCCCTTGGCGTTCTCTCTGCATGATGCGGAGAACCCCGAATCGGCTGCCAGGAGGAGACTACGCAGCGAACTGAAGCTGTACCGGATGATCCCTCGGATCATCCGTGACATCCAACTGCTGCTCGATCCGGATGCGGCCGGGGTCGAGACGGAGGCGCCGAAACGCTGGCGCGTCGTTGATCTGTGGGATCCCCAGCGTGGGGCGGTGGCTGGTGGGGTCAACTACGGAGACCTGGCAGGAAGCCCTGTGGAGTCTCCGTTCGACGATCTGGAAGAGGAATCCGGCTGATGGCTGGGATGGTCGTGATTTCGACGACGGCGGTGCCGCCACATGTCCGTGGCGCACTGACCCGCTGGATGGTCGAACCGCAGGCAGGGCTGTATATCGGCACGATGGCTGCTCGCGTCCGGGACAGGCTCTGGGAGCTGGTGAGCGAGTCTGTCGAGGAAGGGTCTGCTGTTTGCGCGCACCCAACCGACAATGAGCAAAGGTTCGTCGTGAAGACGGCCGGGGAGAGCCGAAGGGAGGTCGTCGACTTCGATGGCCTCCAGCTCATCCGGTTCATCGGAGTCACAGACGAGGATGATGAGGCGTCGGCGGCGGGTCCACACCCCGTGGAAAGATAACGCGAAGATAACACCTTGTGTTGTCGCAGGTCATTTGCGGGTGAGCCCCGCAGGCGCGGGGATGGATTGCAGCGTGAAGAGTTGCTTTTCACGGTGTACTCGGTGAGCCCCGCAGGCGCGGGGATGGATTGGACCCCCGTGAACGCTCGCACCCGCCGCCGCCGGTGAGCCCCGCAGACGCGGAGGGGTGCTCATCAATCCCACGTACACCGGCTACATTCGGCCGAGGAGCTGAGGACCCTCCGAGCCCGACCCCCCGCCCGCATCGTCCCCGGGTTGCTGGACGAGATCCCGATCGGGGCGGTGGAGCTGGAGGAGGTTCCCGAGGAGGCGCTGCGGCGTCTCTTCGAGGCGTTCCGGCTGGAGGTCGTTCACGACAAGCGGTCCAAGCGCGCACACATCCGGGTCACCCTCGCGGGGAGGCCTTGGAAAGGTCCGTTCAGGCGGCCAGACAGGTCGCCGACGCCGGAGAAGGATCAGAAACGAAAAGATGGGAACCCTCAAAAGAGTGTTCCCATCTGCTAGGTGCCCCCTGGAGGATTCGAACCTCCGCACCCGGCTCCGGAGGCCGGTGCTCTATCCCCTGAGCTAAGGGGGCGCTGCTGCGAGAACAACTGTAGCAGGGGTTCCGGGAGGGTTGACCACCCGAGCGCCGGACCCGCCTCCGACCCCCCTCAGATACTGGATTCCAGTGGTGCGGCCACACTCGGCGGCGGTAGTGTCACGGGCGTGAACGCCCTTCCCGCACGGGTTCTCGTCGTCGAGGACGACGAGGTCATCCGCGAACTCATCCGCCTCAACCTCGAACTGGAGGGGTTCGAGGTGTTCACCGCCATGGACGGTCAGGACTGTCTGGACCGGGTCGGCCACGTCGACCCCGACGTCATCACCATGGACGTGATGATGCCCCGCCTCGACGGCTGGTCCACGGTCGAACGCCTGCGATCCGACGGCTTCGCGCGCCGCATCGTCATGGTGACCGCCCGCGCGCAGGCGGACGACCGCAGGCGCGGGGAGCGGATCGGCGTGGACGACTACCTGACCAAGCCCTTCGACCCCGACGAGCTGGTCGACCTGATCCGGGCGCTCCTCGGGGAGGGCGACGGCGGGATCGGGGGCGCGGCGTGACCCCCCGGAAGCTGGAGACCCTCGTCCGCAGGGCCGCCCTGGCCGCCTTCGGACTCGCTGACGCCGACGTCCCCTTCGTGTGGCCGCGCGCCGACCACGCGGACGACGGCGCCGACGCCGCGATCGCCCTGGCGCCCCGCCTGGTCGGCCGGGTCCGCGACGAACTCCCCCGGGGACGGGAGGACTCCCACCGGCTCATGGTGTCCGGACGCATCGTCGCGCGGATCGAGGACATGGCCGACGAGGGCGAGCCCGATGCCGGGTTCGCGCGCGTGCACGCGGACCAGCGCGGCTTCGCCAACTTCACCTTCACCTGCGAACAGCGCCAGAGCCTCCTCCACGCGGCGGCGGACGGCACCGCCTACCTCACCGGCCGGGCCTGGACCGGGACGGGGGAGTGGCCCCGCTCCGACCTGCACGAGGCCGGCCCCCTCGCCCAGGCCCGCCGCTACGCCCGCGCCGACGCCCGGGCCCGCATCGCCATGGCCGTCGGCGGGAACCCCCCGCCCGGCCCCGAGGGCGAGGTCTCCTGGCGCGACCGCTACCTGGACACCGACCAGTCGACGCTCTTCACGGCCTCGGGTCGCGCGCTCGGCCGGATCGGTGAGGCCAGCGCCCGCGTGGCCTTCTGCCGGTCGGTCCCCGAACGCCCCCGGGAGAACGAGACCACCGGCCGCGACCTGCCGGTGCTGCCCTCGGCCGAGAACGCCGGTTCCTGGGCCCGGCTCACCGACGCCAACCCCGCCTTCCGGCTCCGCTACGCCCACGCGCACGCGCTCAGCAGCACGCGCTGGGCGGAGGAACAGCGGGCCGCCACCGGAGGGGTCCCCCCGCGCACGCGCTGCCACCACGCACACGGTGCCCGGGTGCGCGGACTCCTCTTCGACGGCCCCAGCGTCCTGGACACCGCGGCCCGCCGAGAGGAACCCCATATCCTGGTGAGATACCTGGAGGCGCTGACCAGTGCCTACGATGAGTGGCGGACCGGTTCCACCGCCGGGGCCGAACCGGACGCGGAGCCGGAACCGACCTGGGCCGCGCTCGATCCCGCGCTGCCCGCCGCCGTCGCCGGTGTGGTCGGCACCGGACTCTTCCTGCTCGGGGTGTCAGCGCCCACAAGGCTGTAGACACCCGAGGCGGACCCCGGTGGGGCCAGCCCAACCCCTGTGTTCCGATCGGCTTGGTGGACAATGAGTGGAGCGACCGCTCCGGCCCCCCGCGCCGCACCGAACACAGCACAGCCAAGACGCACCGCAGTCCCAGCCGAAAGACCCTCATGAGCCGCTACGCCCACCCCGCCGGATCCCGCCACGCGGAGGTCCTGCCGGAGGACAACCCGCCGCTGCCGCCGGAGGACCTCAACGCCCTCAACCCGCGGATCTGGCCCGCCACGGCGCACCGCTCGGACGGTGAACTCACCGTCGGCGGCGTCGGTGTGCGCGCGCTCGCGGCCGAGTACGGCACCCCGCTCTTCGTCATGGACGAGGCGGACTTCCGGGCCCGTGCCCGCGCCTACTCCACGGCCTTCGCGGACGCCGACGTCTACTACGCGGGCAAGGCCCTGCTGAACAAGGCGGTCGCCCGCTGGGTGGTCGAGGAGGGGCTCAAGCTCGACGTCTGCTCCGGAGGGGAGCTGGCCGTGGCCCTGGCCGCGGGGGTCCCCACCGACCGCGTCGCCATGCACGGCAACAACAAGTCGGTCTCCGAGCTCCGCCGCGCCGTGGAGGCCGGAGTCGGCCGGATCATCCTGGACTCCCTCGACGAGATCGACCGTCTGGAGGCGGTGGCCGCCGAGTCCGGCGCGCACCCCCGGGTGCTCATCCGCGTCACCACCGGCGTGGAGGCCCACACCCACGAGTTCGTCGCCACCGCGCACGACGACCAGAAGTTCGGTTTCGCGCTGAGCACCGGCGCCGCCGCCGAGGCGGTCCGCCGCGTCCTGGCCGCCGACCACCTGGAGCTGGTGGGGCTGCACTCGCACATCGGCTCGCAGATCTTCGACACCTCCGGCTTCGAGGTCGCCGCCCGCCGCGTCACCCGGTTCCTCACCCGGATCCACGAGGAACTGGACATCACCCTCGCGGAGCTCGACCTCGGCGGCGGCCTGGGTATCGCCTACACCGCCGGGGACGACCCGCTCGACCCCAGGACCATCGCGGCCAGCCTCACCGAGATCGTGCGCCGCGAGTGCCAGGACGCGGGCCTGCCCATGCCGCGCATCGCCGTGGAGCCGGGGCGCGCCGTGGCCGGTCCGGCCGGGATCACCGTCTACGAGGTCGGCACCGTCAAGGACGTCGAGGGCATCCGCACCTACGTGAGCGTCGACGGCGGCATGAGCGACAACATCCGCACGGCCCTCTACGGCTCGGAGTACACGAGCCAGCTGGTGTCCAGGGAGAGCGACGCCGAGCCGATGCTCTCCCGCCTGGTCGGCAAGCACTGCGAGAGCGGTGACATCATCGTGCACGACCTCCACCTGCCCGCCGACCTGAGGCCGGGCGACCTGGTGGCGGTCGCCGCCACGGGCGCCTACTGCTACTCCATGGCGAGCAACTACAACCACCTGCCCCGCCCCGCCATGGTGGCGGTCCGGGACGCGAACGCACGGGTGATCGTGCGCAGGGAGAACGAGGAGGACCTCCTCCGCCTCGACGTAGGCTGAACCGTCCGCCCTCCGGGCGCCGCACCGGCGCCCGGCAGTTCGGACACGAGAGAAGTGGGAGTCACGCCCAAATGGCGATGAAGGTGGCGCTGCTCGGATGCGGCGTTGTGGGTTCGGAAGTCGTCCGCCTGGTCAACGAGCAGTCCGAGGAACTGGCCGCGCGGATCGGCACGCCGATCGAGATCGGCGGCATCGCGGTCCGTCGGCTGGACCGCGACCGCGGCGTCGACCCGGCGCTGCTGACCACCGACGCCACGGCGCTGGTCACCCGCCCGGACATCGACGTCGTGGTGGAGGTCATCGGCGGGATCGAACCGGCCCGTTCGCTGATGCTCGCCGCGATCAAGTCGGGCAAGTCCGTGGTGACGGCCAACAAGGCCCTGCTCGCCGAGGACGGTCAGACGCTCCACGCGGCGGCCCGCGAGGCCGGGGTCGACCTCTACTACGAGGCGTCCGTGGCCGGGGCGATCCCGCTGCTGCGCCCGCTGCGTGACTCCCTGGCCGGGGACCGGGTCAACCGGGTCCTGGGGATCGTCAACGGGACCACGAACTACGTGCTGGACCGCATGGACTCCCTGGGCTCGGGGTTCACCGAGTCCCTGGAGGAGGCGCAGACCCTCGGTTACGCCGAGGCCGACCCGACCGCCGACGTCGAGGGCTTCGACGCCGCCGCGAAGGCCGCGATCCTGGCCCGGCTGGCCTTCCACACGCAGCGGGTGACCGCCGCCGACGTCCACCGCGAGGGCATCACCGGGGTGTCGGCCGCCGACATCGCCAGCGCCCGCGCGATGGGCTGCGTCGTCAAACTCCTGGCGATCTGCCAGCGCTCCGAGGACGGGAAGTCCGTGGGTGTGCGCGTCCACCCGGTGATGCTGCCGGTCGAACACCCCCTGGCCAGCGTCAAGGAGGCCTACAACGCGGTGTTCGTCGAGGCGGAGTCCGCCGGACGCCTCATGTTCTACGGGGCCGGGGCCGGGGGGACACCCACCGCCAGCGCGGTCCTGGGCGACCTGGTCGCGGTGGTCCGCAACCGCCTGGCCGACACGTCCGTGTCCGAGGGCGCTCACGACACGGGTCTCCCGGTGCACGACATGGGCCACACCATCACCAGCTACCACGTGGCGCTGGACGTGGCCGACCGCCCGGGTGTGCTCTCCAAGGTCGCGGAGATCTTCGCCGACCACGGGGTGTCCATCAAGAACGTGCGCCAGGAGGGGACGGGGGACGACGCCCAGCTCGTGCTGGTCAGCCACCCCGCGCCCGACTCCGCGTTGAGCAGCACCGTCGAACTGCTCAGCGCGCACCCGATGGTCCGCGACGTCGCCAGCGTGATGCGCGTGGAGACCTTCCAGGACTAGGCCGTGTTTTGTGGATCATTCCGCGCTCGCGTTGCCAGGCTGCCTCTCGCGGCGCCGATGAAGCTCGGACAGCCAAACCCGGGCTGCCCTTCGCTCATCGTCTTGCGAGAGATGGCCTGGCTGCCGCTCGCATCGATGGCGGCTCCGCCGCCACCGGCGAAAGCATCCACAAGAACACGGCCTGGGCCGTGTTCCGTGGATCCTTCCTCCTCGCCCCAGGGGGAGGTGTCCACGCCACACGGGGCCGGAATGTCCACATTGTGAGAAGTCATCCCGAGATGCAAGACGACTCGGGCTTGGTCATAGACTCGTAGCTGGTGGGGGCGGATCGCCTCCGCGACGCCCCGCCGCATCCCCACGCGCGCCGGTCCGGCCGCGCGTCAACAACACCCACCCGAAAGGGACACCGTCGTGAGCATGGCACGGGCGTGGCGAGGCATCGTCGAGGAGTACCGCGACCGCCTTCCCGTCAACGAGAACACCCCCGTCGTCACCCTCCAGGAGGGCGGCACTCCGCTGCTGCCCGCCACGCGCGTATCCGAGCTCACCGGATGCGAGGTCCTCCTCAAGGTCGAGGGCCTCAACCCCACCGGTTCCTTCAAGGACCGGGGCATGACCATGGCCATCACCAAGGCCGCCGAGGACGGCGCCAAGGCCGTCATCTGCGCCTCCACCGGCAACACCAGCGCGAGCGCCGCCGCCTACGCCATCCGTGCGGGTATGACCTGCGCCGTGCTGGTGCCCCAGGGCAAGATCGCCATGGGCAAGCTCGCCCAGGCCCTCGTGCACGGCGCCCGCCTCCTCCAGGTCGACGGGAACTTCGACGACTGCCTGGAGCTGGCCCGCAAGCTCAGCGTGGACTACCCGGTCGCCCTGGTGAACTCGGTCAACCCCTACCGCCTCCAGGGGCAGAAGACCGCCGCCTTCGAGATCGTGGACGCCCTCGGAGACGCCCCGGACATCCACTGCATCCCCGTCGGCAACGCCGGGAACATCACCGCCTACTGGATGGGCTACTCCGAGTACGCCAAGGACGGCGTCTCCTCCAAGGCCCCGCGCATGTTCGGCTTCCAGGCCAGCGGCTCCGCACCCATCGTCGACGGCGCCCCGGTGACCAGCCCGAGCACCATCGCCACCGCGATCCGGATCGGCAACCCCGCCTCCTGGAAGCTCGCGGAGCAGGCCCGCGACGAGTCCGACGGCCTCATCCACAAGGTCACCGACCGGCAGATCATGGCCGCCTACAAGCTCCTCGCCGCCGAGGAGGGCGTGTTCGTCGAACTCGCCTCCGCCGCCAGCGTGGCCGGACTCCTCCAGTCCGCCGAGGCCGGACTGGTCCCGAGGGGCAGCCGCATCGTGTGCACGGTGACCGGAAACGGCCTCAAGGACCCGGACTGGGCCCTGGCCGGTGCCTCCTCCGCCACCACCGTGCCCGTGGACGCCCTGGCCGCCGCCAAGGCCCTCAGCCTGGCCTGATCCCGACCGAGTGGAGCGCTGGACCGGGTCACCTCGGCCACAGCCAGTGTCCTGACCCGACACCCTCGCCACAGGCATGAGTCCCGCCCACACGCCTCCGCCACAGGGGGGTGCCCGTTCGAGCGCCGGTGAGTCCGGGGCAGCTGTGCCGCACCCCCTCGCCACAGCCATGAGTCCCGCCCACACGCCTCCACCACAGCCGTGAGTGCTGCCTGTACACCTCCGCCACAGGGGGGTGCTCGTTCGGGCGCCGCCAGGGTTCTGCAAGACGAGTCAAGCCGCCAGCGAGGAACGAGCCAGGCGTGGACGAGGATGAAGAACAGCTGGCTTCTTGGGCGCCCGAACACGGGCCGAAGCGAAGCGGAGGCCCCAAGCAAACACGTCTGAACCCCAGCCACAACCATCCATCCCACTCGACTCCTCCGCCACAGGTGTGAGTCCTGACCTCGCACCCTCGCCACAGCCAAGGAAAGACCATGACCCCACCACGCCTGTCGGTCCGGGCCCCGGCCACCAGTGCCAACCTCGGGCCGGGCTTCGACGCTCTCGGCCTGGCCGTCCGGTTGTACAACGAGTTCCACGTCGAGCTCCGTACGGACGGCGAGCTCCACATCCGTGTGGAGGGGGAGGGCGCGGGTGAGGTGCCGCTCGACGGGCGTCATCTCGTGGTCCGCGCCATGCGCGAGGCCTTCGAGCGGGCCGGGGAGAAGCTGCCCGGGATGGACCTGCACTGTGTGAACGGGATTCCGCACGCGCGCGGGCTGGGGTCCTCGTCGTCCGCGATCGTGGGCGGGGTCGCGGCGGCCTCGGCGCTGCTGGGCCGGTCGGGCCCCGGGGGCGGCCCGGACCGGGAGTGGATCTACCAGGTCGCGGCGGACATCGAGGGCCACCCGGACAACGTGGCGCCGTGTGTCCACGGCGGCTACACGGTCGCCTACCGCGACGGCGACTCCTGGGGGGCGGCCCGGTTGACACCGGACCCCCGGGTGCTGCCGGTGCTGTGCGTGCCGGGGTGGCGGCTGTCCACGGAGCGCGCGCGGGGACTCCTGCCCGAGTCCGTCTCCCACGCGGACGCCGCCTTCAACGCGGGGCGCGCCGCGCTGATGACCGCGGCCGTTTGTGGCCAGACCGAATCCCTGTACGCGGCCACCGAGGATCGGCTACACGAGGCGTACCGGGCCCCGGCGATGCCGCGCACCCTGGATCTCATCCGTGACCTGCGTGAACACGAGAAACTCCCGGCGGTGGTCTCCGGCGCGGGCCCCACGGTCCTCGTCCTGTGTTCCGTCTCGGAGGGACACGCGCGGGCGGATTCACCGGAAATCACCCGACAGGTTGATTCGATTCGCCTGCGGGCGGGTAATGATTGGGACATACGCCCCCTGCACATCGAGCCGGTGGGGGTGCGGACCCCATCTCCCCATCCGTAGCATCTGTGTCGAGGAATAGCCGTGGCCTCTGGTGATGTTAGGCTTGGTGAAGCACCAGATGCCCCGTTGCGGGGCGTGTGCTCATCCGCCACAACGGCTTCCGCGTCTCATACTCCGGCGGTCCGATCTCTCGACCTGTTGGAAGCGGTGGCCCAAGTGTCGATCCAGCGGATCTCCCGCTGTGCCCACGTCTCCCGAGTACTCTCCTCCGTCATGGTCGAGTGTGTCCTCAGGGTAGACAGGCAGTACCTCCGAGCCACTCGCCCCGACGTCTGGCTGTACCCAGAGCCCGCCGCGATTGGGTAGGGGACCGTCTTCGCCGGTTTCCGACATCCACGTGGGGCACGCCCTACCCGGCCCCTGCCGGTTCGCACCACCGGGCCGGCCGCTCAAGCAAACCGCTGACGGCCGAAGCCCGCTCCTTGGGAAGGACCCTTAGTGAGCGACACCACCGAACTCCGAACGGACGCGGCGGTCGACAGCAAGAAGAGCGCCGACGCCTCCTCGGAGGCCGGCGAAGCCACGACCGCGAGGTCACGCACGGCCTCGCGCGGTACCGGGCTCTCCGCCCAGAAGCTCCCCGAGCTCCAGAAGCTCGCGTCGAGCATGGGCATCACCGGCACGGGGCGCATGCGCAAGAGTGACGTCATCGCCGCCATCGAGGCCAAGCAGGGCGGCCCCGTCGGCGGACCCACGACGGCCAAATCCGCAAAGAAAGCCGACACCGCCCCCAAGGCCGGTAAGGTCGAACCAACTGACGGCCCGGCCGAAGCCCAGTCTCCCGCCCAGTCGGGCACGGACGAGGCACCGCGCAAGAGCGCCGGTGAGCGGTCGTCCGACCAGGCCGTGACCGAGACCCAGGGTGGGAAGGGCGAAAAGCCCTCCCGTAACCGCCGCTCGTCCCGCAGGCGCGGCGACGAGTCCGGTGACCAGACCCGCTCGGTGGACGGCACCGACTCCTCTACCTCCGCGAGCAGCGTGACCAAGACATCCAGCACCCCCCAGAAGAACGGCCCCGACTCCGAGGACCGTGACACCAGGTCCGGGCAGGGTCGCGAGCGCCAGCGCAACCGTCGCAACCGCAACCGCGGCGGCGACGACCAGAACGCGAACAACAACTCCGAACGCCAGCAGACCGGCGGTGGCGGTGGCGGCCAGAACCAGGGCGGCCGCGGCAACAGCGGGAACAACAACGACGACGACGACTTCGGTGGCGGCCGCCGCCGCGGGCGCCGTCGGGACCGCCGGGACCGTCGCGGCGGACGCGGGGGCGGCCAGGAGCCGGAGCCGGTCATCGGTGAGGACGACGTCCTGCTGCCGGTCGCGGGCATCCTGGACATCCTGGACAACTACGCCTTCGTCCGCACCACCGGCTACCTGCCCGGGCAGAGCGACGTGTACGTCTCGCTGGCCCAGGTGCGCAAGCACGGTCTGCGCAAGGGCGACCACATCATCGGTGCGGTCCGCCAGCCCAAGGACGGCGAGCGCCGCGAGAAGTTCAACGCCCTCGTGCGTCTGGACTCGGTCAACGGCATGTCCTCGGACCAGGCCCGTGGCCGTCAGGAGTTCTCCAAGCTGGTTCCGCTCTACCCCCAGGAGCGTCTGCGCCTGGAGACCGAGCCGAACATCCTCACCACGCGCATCATCGACCTCGTCGCGCCCATCGGTAAGGGCCAGCGCGGTCTGATCGTCTCGCCCCCCAAGGCGGGCAAGACGATGGTGATGCAGTCGATCGCCAACGCGATCACCGAGAACAACCCCGAGTGCTACCTGATGGTGATCCTCGTGGACGAACGTCCCGAGGAAGTCACCGACATGCAGCGCACGGTCAAGGGCGAGGTCATCCACTCGACCTTCGACCGCCCGGCCGAGGACCACACGGTCGTCGCCGACCTGGCGATCGAGCGGGCCAAGCGGCTCGTGGAGATGGGCATGGACGTGGTCGTCCTGCTCGACTCCATCACCCGTCTGGGCCGTGCCTACAACCTGGCCGCCCCCGCCAGCGGACGCATCATGTCCGGTGGTGTGGACTCCACCGCCCTCTACCCGCCGAAGCGCTTCTTCGGTGCGGCCCGCAACATCGAGGGCGGCGGCTCGCTGACCATCCTGGCGACCGCGCTGGTCGAGACCGGCTCGCGCGCCGACGAGGTGATCTTCGAGGAGTTCAAGGGCACCGGCAACATGGAGCTCAAGCTCAACCGGTCCCTGGCGGACAAGCGGATCTTCCCGGCCGTGGACGTGGACGCCTCCAGCACCCGTAAGGAGGAGATCCTGATGTCGCCGGAGGAGCTGAACGTCGTCTGGAAGCTCCGCCGGGTGCTGCACGCCCTGGACACGCAGCAGGCGATCGAGCTGCTCCTGGACAAGATGAAGGAGTCCAAGAGCAACGCCGAGTTCCTCATGCAGATCCAGAAGACCACGGTGGGCCCCGAGCGTTCGTAGACCGCTCCGGAGCCCGTCTCACGAGGGCCCCCTTCCCGGTTCGGGGAGGGGGCCCTCCGTGTGTCCGGGGTGGCGCGGAGGCGGCGTGTTCCGGAGTGCGGAAGCCGATGATCACTTATGTGTCTCGGATCACACAAGGGGGCTGGTGGGTGGTCGCCCGCGAACGTAGGGTCACGCGGGCCAGAGTGCACACCCCCTACCAGGGAGCCGCCTGGATGGACAACCTCGCCCTGCTCAGCCTTCTCGCGCTCACCCCGATCCTGGTCGTCGGAGTCCTGCTCGTCGGATTCCGCCTCCCCGCCATGTACGCGATGCCCGCCGGGTACGTGGTCGTGGTCTCGATCGCCGTCCTCGTCTGGGGGACCGACCCGACGACCGTCGTCGCCTCCACCCTCCAGGGCCTGATCCTCGCCGCGGGCCTGCTCTACATCATCTTCGGCGCGCTGCTCCTGCTCTCCACGCTCACCAGGAGCGGGGCGGTCGCCACCATCCGACGGACGTTCACCGACATCAGCCCGGACCGGCGGATCCAGGCCATCATCATCGGCTGGCTGTTCGGCAGCTTCATCGAGGGCGCCTCCGGCTTCGGCACCCCCGCCGCCGTCGTCGCGCCCCTCATGCTCGCCCTCGGCTTCCCCGCCATGGCCGCCGTCATGGTCGGCATGGTCATCCAGAGCACCTCGGTCAGCTTCGGGGCCGTCGGCACCCCGATCCTCGTCGGCGTCGGAGGCGGCCTGGACGGCGGGGGAGGGGTGGCGGCGCGCGCCTCCGAACTCGGCCTGAGCTTCCCCGAGTACGTGACCGAGATCGGCTTCCAGACCGTCCTGCTGCACTCGATCACCGGGACTCTCGTCCCCCTGCTGATCTGTTGCATGCTCTGCGGCTTCTACGGTGGCCGGCGGCGCTTCTCCGACGGTCTCGAAGTGTGGCGGTTCGCCCTCTTCAGCGGGCTGGCCCTGACCGTCCCCTCGCTCCTGTACAACTACTTCCTCGGCGTCGAGTTCACCAGTCTCCTCGGCGGGCTCACCGGCCTGGTCATCGTCGTCCTCGCCGCCCGACGCGGCTTCCTCATGCCGAAGCGGGTCTGGGACTTCCCGCCCCGGGAGGACTGGCTGGCCCGCTGGACCGGCCGGATCGAGTCCGGCGGTGCGGACGAGGCGGTCGACACCGGCCGCCGCGTCGGCTTCCTCAACGCCTGGGCCCCCTACCTCCTGGTCGCCGCCCTGCTCGTGGCCACCCGCACCATCGAGCCGGTCAAGGACTGGCTGTCCGGCGTCACCGTGGGCGCCACCGACATCCTCGGCACCTCGATCGGGGACTCCGTGGCCCCGCTCTACTCACCCGGGGCCACGTTCATCCTGATCTGCCTCGTCACCTACGGGCTGCACCGCATGCGGCCCCGGGAGATCCTCGACTCCTGGCGGATGGCCGGATCCCAGCTGGCCGGAGCCGCCGTGGCCCTGCTCTTCGCCGTCCCGCTGGTCCGGGTCTTCATCAACACCGGCACGGGGTTCGGCACGACCGACCTGGAGAGCATGCCCCTCACCCTGGCCACCGGAGCCGCCGAACTCGGGGGGCACCAGTGGCCGCTGCTGGCCCCCTGGATCGGAGCCCTGGGTGCCTTCGTGGCCGGGTCCAACACCGTCTCCAACCTGATGTTCTCCCTGTTCCAGCACTCCACCGCCGAACGCATCGGGGTCCCGCCCGAGAACGTCGTCGCCGCCCAGGCGGCCGGTGGCGCGGCGGGCAACATGATCACGGTGCACAACGTGGTGGCCGCCTCCGCCGTGGTCGGCCTCGCCGGGCGGGAGGGCGACATCCTCCGCCAGACGGTGTTCCCGCTGACCTACTACCTGCTCATGGCCGGGTCGCTCGCGTACCTGTTCATCCACGGGCCGGGCGCCAACGCGGGGTTCCTCATGCTCTGCCTCACCCTCGCGGCCACCGCCGGCACCCTGCTGTGGCTGTGGCGCCACGACCGCCGCGCGTCCGCGTCGGTCCGGACACCGGCCCCGGGAGCGTCGGAAGGGGGGCGGGAATAGGTACTGGTCCCGGCACGGTTGATGGTCTGGCAAACTGGTATCAGGGAACGACCGTCCTCCCGAGGGGGAGTGCACGCCGCCCTCTTACCCTGGATCGCCGCGGCACCGGTTCGCGCATGGTCAACGAACACCGCCCCACCTCCGACGGTGGTGCGGTCGTCATGCGTCCGGCGGTCGCGCACTAGCAAGGAGACACACATGCAGGCCGACATCCACCCCGAGTACGTCCCGACCGAGGTGACCTGCACCTGCGGGGCCAAGTTCGTGACGCGCAGCACGGTTTCCGAGGGCAAGATCCGCGCCGACGTGTGCTCCGCGTGCCACCCCTTCTACACCGGCAAGCAGAAGATCCTCGACACCGGCGGCCGTGTCGCCCGCTTCGAGAAGCGCTTCGGCAAGCGCAAGTAGCGCTGCCCGTCGCCCGGTGGCGCCGCTCCTCCCCGGAGAGGGCGGCACCACCGGGCATCCAGGCGGTCCCCCGCACGGGGGAGACGGACAGGGCGAGCGACAGACGGGAACGTGGGAAAGTGAAGCTGGACGACCTCCTTGGGGAGTACTACGAGCTGGAACAGCAGCTCGCCGACCCCGAGGTGCACGCCAACCAGGCGAAGGCGCGCACGCTGGGCAAGCGCTACTCACAGCTCACCCCGATCATCGAGGCCTACCGTCAGCTCAAGGAGGTCGAGAACGACATCGACGCCGCCCGTGAGCTGGCCGCCGAGGACTCCTCCTTCGCGGAGGAGGCCGACCGCCTGACCGAGGAGGCCGAGCGCCTCACCGAGCGCCTGCGCGTCCTCCTCGTCCCGCGCGACCCCGCCGACGACAAGAACCTCATCATGGAGGTCAAGGCCGGCGAGGGCGGCGAGGAGTCCGCCCTGTTCGCGGGCGACCTCGTCCGTATGTACCTGCGCTACGCCGAGCGGCAGGGGTGGAAGACCGAGGTCATCGACGCCACCCACTCCGACCTGGGCGGCTACAAGGACATCACGATCGCCTTCAAGAACAGGGGCACCCCCGAGCCCGGCACCGGCGTGTGGCCCATGCTCAAGTTCGAGGGCGGCGTCCACCGGGTCCAGCGCGTCCCGGTCACCGAGTCCCAGGGGCGCATCCACACCTCCGCCGCGGGCGTCCTCGTCGTCCCCGAGGCCGAGGAGATCGAGATCGTCATCAACGACAACGATCTGCGCATCGACGTCTACCGTTCCTCCGGCCCCGGCGGACAGAGCGTCAACACCACCGACTCCGCCGTCCGGATCACCCACCTGCCGACCGGCATCGTGGCCTCCTGCCAGAACGAGAAGAGCCAGCTCCAGAACAAGGAGCAGGCCATGCGCATCCTGCGCGCCCGCATCTTCGCCGAGGCCCAGGCCAGCGCGGACGCCGAGGCCTCCGCCGAGCGCAAGAGCCAGGTCCGCACCGTGGACCGCTCCGAGCGCGTGCGCACCTACAATTTCCCGGAGAACCGTATCTCCGACCATCGCGTCGGCTACAAGGCCTACAACCTCGACCAGGTCCTCGACGGGGAGCTGGACGGGGTCGTCAAGGCCCTGGTGGACGCGGACACCAAGGAGAGGCTCGAAGCCGCCCAGTCATGAACTTCCTGCTCGACGAGGTCGCCCGCGCCACACTGAGGCTCGCTGAGGCGGGCGTGGCCTCACCCCGTACGGACGCCGAGGAACTCGCGGCGTTCGTGCACGGTGTCCGTCGAGGGGAACTCCACGCTGTCGCCGACGCCGACTTCGACGCGCGCTACTGGGAGTGCGTCTCCCGCCGCGAGGCGCGCGAACCCCTCCAGCACATCACCGGCCGCGCCTACTTCCGGTACCTCGAACTCCAGGTGGGGCCGGGGGTCTTCGTGCCCCGGCCGGAGACCGAGATCATGGTGGACTGGGCGATCGAGACCCTGCGCTCCATGGACGTCGCCGACCCCCTCGTCGTGGACCTGGGTTCCGGCTCCGGCGCCATCGCGATCTCCATCGCCCAGGAGGTCCCCCGCTCCCGAGTGCACACCGTGGAGATCGACCCCGGCGCCCTGACCTGGACCCGGCGCAACATCGAGGCCACCGGGCACGCCGACCGCGTCACCTCCCACGAGGGCGACATGCGCACCGCCCTGCCCGAGCTCAACGGCCGCGTCGACCTCCTCATCAGCAACCCGCCCTACGTCCCCACCAGCGAGGCGGGCCTGATCCCGCCCGAGGTGCGCGACTACGACCCGGCGCCCGCCCTCTGGTCCGGCGAGGACGGGCTGGACATGATCCGCGACCTGGAGGGGGTCGGCCGCAGACTCCTCCGTCCCGGCGGCGCCATGGCGGTCGAACACCACGACGGCCAGGGCATCGACATCCCCCGGCTGTTCCCCGAGGACCGCGGTTGGCGCGACGTCCTCAACCGCAAGGACATGGCCCGGCGTGACCGCTTCGTGGTCATGCGCCGTGCCGACGACGACGGTTAGCGGCACCGTGTCCGCAGAGCCACACCCCCCATCCCCACCGCAGGACCGGCAACCAGGCCCGGTCGACCGAGATTGAGGTGACGCAGGTGAGCCGCATCTACGACTGCGCGGACGAGACCGCCCGCAAGGACGGCATCGCCGACGCCGCGTCCGCGGTACGCCGAGGCGAACTCGTGGTGCTGCCCACGGACACCGTGTACGGCATCGGTACCGACGCCTTCAGCCCGAAGGCGGTGGCCGGACTCCTGGAGGCCAAGGGCCGTGGGCGGGACATGCCGCCGCCGGTCCTCGTGGGCTCCATGCGTGCCGCCTCCGCGCTCATCGAGGACCTGGGCAACCACGGCCGGGACCTCATGGAGGAGTTCTGGCCCGGCCCGCTCACCCTGGTGTGCACCGCCACCCCGAGCCTCTCCTGGGACCTGGGCGACACCAAGGGCACCGTGGCCGTGCGGATGCCGATGGACCCGGTGGCGCTGGAACTGCTCAAGGAGACAGGTCCGATGGCGGTGAGCAGCGCCAACAAGTCCGGTCAGGCCGCCGCGACCACGGCGGAGGAGGCGATCGAGCAGCTCGGTGACGACGTCGCCGTGTACCTGGACGGCGGCGAGGCCGAGAGCCCGGTGGCGTCCACGATCGTCGACCTCACGTACGCCGTCCCGCGCGTGCTGCGCTCCGGCGCGATCTCCATCGAGCAGCTGCGCTCGGTGTGCGGCACCGTCATCGGGGAGCTGCGCAAGGGCCGCACCAAGCCGAAGAAGGCGGAGGAGGGCGCACCCGGCACTGAGGAGGCCGCGGGGGAGCCCGAGTCACCGGAGGCGCCCGAGCCCGGGCCCGCCGAGCCAGAGACCCCCGGGTCCAGGGACACCGACCGCTCCGAGAGCTAGAGGGATCAGGCAGTGCGGGAGTACGCGCTCACCTTCGTCATCGCGGCCGCGGTGACCTACCTGCTGGTCCCGCTGGTACGCCGACTGGCCATCGCCTTCGGCGCCGCGCCCCCCGTGCGCGACCGCGACGTGCACACCGAGCCCATCCCACGGCTGGGCGGGCTGGCGATCTACGGCGGGTTCGCGGCGGCGCTGCTGATCTCCGCGCAGCTGCCGCACCTCCAGAACGTCTTCGTCGCCAAGACGTGGATCGGCCTGCTGCTGGCGGGCGGGCTCATCACGGTCATCGGCGTCATCGACGACCGGTGGGGGATGGACGCCCTGAGCAAGCTGGCCGGTCAGGTCGCGGCGGCGGGCATCCTCGTGTGGCAGGGCGTCCAGCTGCTGTGGCTGCCGCTGCCCGGAACCCAGCTGTCGCTGGGGCCCTGGCTGGGGGCGATGATCTCCATCCTGCTCATCGTGGTGACCATCAACGCGGTCAACTTCGCGGACGGCCTGGACGGCCTCGCCGCGGGCATCGTCGGAATCTCGTCCCTGGCGTTCTTCGCTTACTACTACGTGGTCGCGGTGGAGCAGGGTTTCGTCCGCCAGTCCTATCCGGCGATGATCGCGATCATCCTGGCCGGGACCTGCGTGGGCTTCCTCTTCCACAACTTCCATCCGGCCCGCGTGTTCATGGGCGACACCGGCTCGATGCTGCTCGGCCTGCTGCTGACCTCCATCACCATCACGGTCACCGGCCAGTTCGACGCCAACACCGCCCGGGAGGAGTTCAACTCCTCCGGTCTGGTCGTCTTCCTGCCGATCGCGCTGCCACTGCTGGTGATCGCGCTCCCCCTGGCCGACCTGGTCCTGGCGGTCCTGCGCAGGACGCTGGCGGGAAAGTCCCCCTTCGCGCCCGACCGGGGCCACCTCCACCACCGGCTCCTCGACATGGGGCACACCCACACGCGCGCGGTGCTGCTCATGTACCTGTGGGCGGGGATCGTCGCCTTCGCGGCCGTCTCGCTGTCCATCTTCGACTCCGCGTTCATCGTCCTCACGGTCACCGTGCTGGTGGCCACGTGTGCGGTCGGTCTCATCGCGCTGCCGCGTCTGCGCCGTCGGGGACTCCTGCCCTGGGACCGGGGGAACAGGGCCCCGAGGAGCGCGGATCACCATCGGTCAACCGATGGATAAACGTGGCGTCACGTTCGGGACGGAGGTCCCGCAGTGCGTTCGGAATGTGCGCTGGTGTGAAGCTCGCGGCAAGTGTGGGCAAGGTGACACAAGGGCCGAAGTGGCCGTGGAACGGTGCTTTCGCGAGGCGTTAAGACCGCGTTAAGGGCACCCTGGATTTGGCACCAAAAACCTTGTGATAGCTTTCACGAGCAGGTACTCACTGAACCCCACGGAGCTTCGTCATGCAGGAACACGACGCCCGGATTCTCCGCGGCGCCGCGCTTCCGAGCGCCGCGTGCGGGGTCCTGGCCATCGCGGTCTCGGCCCTTCTCGCCGGAGCGGCCGGAGCTCTCAGTTCGGCCTTGGCGGTGGGCATCATCCTCGCCTGTTTCGGCCTGGGGCAGTGGGCGGTCATGATGGTCACCCGGAGGAACAAGGACCTGTTCCTCGCCGCGAACCTGCTCGGTTTCGTCGTCAAGATGGCGCTGCTGGGCATTCTGCTGGTGACCCTGGGCCGGAGCCCCCTCGTCACGGATCTCAGTAGCAACGCCTTCGTCTACAGCGCGCTGGCCGTCGTACTGGCCTGGCTGGGTGGGCAGACCTGGGCCACTTCCCGGGCGAAGATCCTTCACGTGGACCCGAGCGAGAGCTCGGAGAACACGTGATGGGGTGCCCCGCCGCGACCCGTGGGAACGGGCGTACTACCCTGATCCACGGCGGGCGGACGGCCACGGTCCAGTCAAGCCCCACATGCTATATTCCGGAGCGAGATGAGCAGCGAACCAGCCAGGAAGAAGGACTCCAGCGCGCCCCCGGCGCCACGCGAGGCCGACGGCTGGGCGCTCTTCTCCACTCTGCTCGCGGGTGTGCTCGTGTGGAGCGCGATCGGCTGGGGCGCGGACAGGCTCCTGGGATTCCAGGCCCTCTTCCTGCCCATCGGGGCCGTTCTGGGCATGATCGGCGCGATCTATCTGATCGTCGCCAGGACACGCCACCTCTGAGCTCCCCGCAGTTCCGCGTCGCCCATCTCGCGACGACGCTAGCAGTCACAACCATCAACGAGGCTTTCTTGCGTCACGACGAAAGGATTCGCCGTGAGTGCTGACGTGCGCATTCTCGCGGCCGACCCGGGTTGCCATCTCGGCGACAGCGGTTGCGCGTTCGAGGCTCCCACCATCAAGATGTTCTTCCCGGAGCCGTGGATCGCCAACATCCCCGGCAGCGCGGGCATCGACCTGTACCTGGTTCTGTTGCTCGTCGCGGTCGGTGCGGTCCTGCTTCTGTGGTCGTGGTTCAGCAGGAAGCTGAGCCTCGTCCCCGGCCGCAGGCAGAGTGTCGGCGAAATGCTCATCCTGTTCATCCGGGACAACATCACCCGGCCGACCATGGGTGAGAAGGGTGACAAGTTCATCCCGTTCATGACGGGCATCTTCACCCTCATCCTGGCCATGAACTTCACCGGGCTCATCCCCGGCATGCTTCCGGTCAACAGCAACCTCGCCTTCACGGTGATGTTCGCCCTCACCATCTACGTGATGACGATCGTGATCGGCATCAAGCACCAGGGCGGCTGGGGCTACTTCCGGAACCAGATCTTCCCCCCGGGCATGCCCAAGTGGATCTACGTCCTGGTCACCCCGATCGAGATCCTCTCGGTCTTCCTCATCCGCCCGGTGACGCACGCCCTGCGTCTGTTCGCGACCATGTTCGCGGGCAGCCTGCTGCTGGCCGTGTTCGCCTACGGCGGCTGGTACATGCTGAACCTGACGGCCGAGCCGATGCTCGCCGCGGTCTCCGTGCTCTACTCCGGAGCCGCGCTGATCGGCTACGTCGCGTTCTTCGTCTTCGAGATCGCGATCATGCTGATCCAGGCCTTCGTGTTCACGCTGCTCGCGAGCCTGTACCTCAACCAGTCGCTCGAAGCGGCGCACTAAAAGACCCCCTCCACGTTCCCCCGATCCCGTGATCGGACCAGGGCGCGGAGAGTTTCAGACCCGTCCACACCGGCGAACTGACCAATCGCAGAACGCGACGCCGGACGTCGAGTAAAGGGAAACACCATGGACATCGCCGCGATCTCCGGCAACATCAACACCATCGGTTACGGCATCAGCGTCATCGGCGCCGGTATCGGTGTCGGTATCGTCTTCGGTCTCGGTATGCAGGCCATCGCCCGCCAGCCCGAGGCCCGCGGCCCGCTCCAGACCAACATCTACCTCGGCTTCGCCCTCATCGAGGCCCTGGCCATCCTGGGCTTCGTCCTCGCCTTCGCGGCTCCGTAATCCGGATTCGTCAACCGTTTCCTGATGGCAACTGACGCGAAGGAGGGCTGACCATGCTGTTGGAGTTGGCAGCCGAACCAAACATTCTGCGGATCGACTGGGTGAAGTTCACCTTCGGCGCGATCGCGCTCGCCGTGGTCTACTTCTTTGTGGTCCGCAAGTCGGTCCCGAAGGTGATGAAGGTCCTCGACGAGCGTCACGACGCCATCGAGGGCGGCATCGAGCGGGCCAAGAGGGCCGAGGCCGAGGCCGAGGAGATCCGCCAGCAGTACCGCGAGAAGCTCGAGGAGTCCCACCGCGAGTACGCGCAGGAGCTCGAGAAGGCCAAGGAGCAGCGTGCGGCGATCATCGCCGAGGCTCGCGAGGAGGCCCAGGCCGAGGCCCAGCGCATCATCGAGTCCGCCAAGGCGCAGATCGAGGCGGACCGGCAGCAGGCCTTCGTCCAGCTCCGCGGCGAGATCGGCGCCCTGTCCACCGAGCTCGCGAGCCGCATCGTCGGCGAGACGCTCAGTGACGACGCCGCTCAGACCCGTGTGGTGGACCGGTTCCTGGAGGAGCTGGACCAGGACGAGAGCGCGAAGCAAGCCGGGGTGCGCTGATGCGTGGTATCAGCCGTAGCTCCCTGGCTGAGGCGATCCGGCGCCTGGACGAGAACGTCCTGGCGTCGGCCAGCGCCGAGCAGGCGGTCTCGCTGGGTGGCGAGCTCTTCGAGGTCGTCGCCCTGATCAGCGGCGAGCACTCGCTCCGCCGCTGGCTGGCGGACCCGGCCAACGACCCCGAGAAGAAGACCGCTCTCATCGGTCAGATCCTCGAGGGCAAGGTCTCGCCGTCCACGGTCCTCGTGGTCAGCGACGTGGTCTCGCAGCCCTGGTCCACCGGGCGCGACATGCTGGACGCCCTGGAGCGGACGGCGGTCTACGCGACCGTCGCCTCCGTCGACGGCACCCGGCTGGACGAGCTGGAGGACGAGCTGTTCCGCTTCCAGCGGATCGTCGTCGCCCAGCCCGAGCTGCGTTCGGCGCTCACCCGTGAGGGCGTGGCCGACGCTCACCTGCGCTCGCTGGTCGAGAACCTGCTCTCGGGCAAGGTGAGCACCGCGACGCTGGCTCTGGTCAGCCAGGCGGTCACCCACCCCCGGGGACGTACGCTGGAGCAGGCGCTCGACAACTTCGGACAACTGGTGGCCGAGCGCGCGAAGCGCTTCATCGCCGTCGTCCGTACCGCCCACGCGCTGAACGAGACCCAGCAGACGCGCCTGCGCACCCTGCTGAGCCGCAAGTACGGCCGCGAGATCCACCTGAACATCGAGGTCGCCCCGGAAATCCTGGGTGGACTCTCCATCCAGGTGGGCGACGAGGTCATCGACGGCACGATCGCCGGGCGCATCGCTGAGGTCCAGCGCCGCCTGGCCGGCTGACGCGAAGACAAGCAAGCACGCACGGCGCCGGCCCGGCGCCATTTGAGAGCAAGGACAACGTAGAGATGGCGGAGCTGACGATCCGGCCGGATGAGATCCGGGACGCGCTACAGCGCTTCGTCCAGTCGTACGAGCCTGACGCCACCCGCGCTGAAGAGGTCGGTACCGTCACCTACTCCGGTGACGGCATCGCCCGCGTCGGTGGCCTTCCCTCGGCGATGGCGAACGAGCTGCTGCAGTTCGAGGACGGCACCCTGGGCATGGCCCAGAACCTTGAGATCGGTGAGATCGGTGTCGTGGTGCTGGGTGACTTCACCGGCATCGAGGAGGGGCAGAAGGTGCGTCGCACCGGCAAGCTCCTCTCGGTCCCGGTGGGCGACAACTTCCTCGGCCGTGTGGTGGACCCCCTGGGTAACCCCATCGACGGCAAGGGCGAGATCGAGACGACCGAGACCCGCGAGCTCGAACTCCAGGCCGCGACGGTCATGGAGCGCCAGCCCGTGGGCGAGCCGCTCCAGACCGGCATCAAGTCGATCGACACGATGACCCCGGTCGGCCGTGGCCAGCGCCAGCTGGTCATCGGTGACCGGCAGACCGGCAAGACCGCGATCGGTATCGACGCGATCATCAACCAGAAGGCGAACTGGGAGACCGGCGACCCCACGAAGCAGGTGCGCTGCATCTACGTCGCGGTGGGTCAGAAGGGCTCGACCATCGCCAGCGTGCGCGGTGCCCTCGAAGAGGCCGGCGCCATGGAGTACACCACCATCGTGGCCTCCCCGGCGTCCGACCCGGCCGGCTTCAAGTACCTCTCCCCGTACACCGGTTCGGCCCTGGGCCAGCACTGGATGTACGAGGGCAAGCACGTCCTCGTCGTCTTCGACGACCTGACCAAGCAGGCCGAGGCCTACCGTGCGGTCTCCCTCCTGCTGCGCCGCCCGCCGGGGCGTGAGGCCTACCCGGGTGACGTCTTCTACCTCCACTCCCGTCTCCTGGAGCGCTGCGCCAAGCTCTCCGACGAGCTGGGCGCGGGCTCGATGACGGCCCTGCCGATCATCGAGACCAAGGCGGGCGACGTCTCGGCGTACATCCCCACCAACGTCATCTCGATCACCGACGGTCAGGTCTTCCTGAACTCGGACCTGTTCAACCAGGGCCAGCGTCCGGCGATCGACGTCGGTGTGTCCGTCTCCCGAGTCGGTGGCGCCGCCCAGACCAAGGCCACCAAGAAGGTCTCCGGTACGCTGCGTCTGAGCCTGGCCCAGTACCGCGAGCTGGAGGCGTTCTCCGCCTTCGGTTCGGACCTGGACGCCGTCTCCAAGCAGCAGCTGGAGCGCGGTGCCCGGATGATGGAGCTGCTCAAGCAGGGGCAGTACTCGCCCTTCTCCATGGAGAAGACGGTCGTCTCGATCTGGATGGGCAACACCGGCCTGATCGACGAGGTCCCGGTCGAGGACGTCCGTCGCTTCGAGGAGGACTTCCTGTCCTACCTGGACCGTGAGCACAAGGCCGTCCTGGACACCATCCGGGACACCGGCAAGTTCGAGGACGACAGCCAGAAGACGCTCCAGGCCGCCATCGAGAAGTTCAAGGTGGGCTTCCAGACCTCCGCCGGTACCCTGCTGGGCACCGAGGCCGAGGCCGAGGCGCTCGCTGAGGAGAAGGTCGGCCAGGAGACCATCAAGGTCGCCAAGGGCGGGAAGTAACCCATGGGTGCACAGCTTCGCGTCTATCGCCGGAGGATCCGTGCGACGAAGGCGACGGCGAAGATCACCCGTGCGATGGAGCTGATCGCCGCCACGCGCATCACCAAGGCGCAGCGCGCGGCCGAGGCTGCCGGACCCTACGCACGGGAGATCACGCGGGCGGTGTCTGCCCTGGCCAGCCGGGTGACCGATCACCCGCTGCTGACCGAGGCCGAGAACCCCACCCGTGCGGCCGTCCTGGTCGTCACCAGTGACAAGGGTTTGGCCGGCGCCTTCTCGACCAACGTCATCAAGGAGGCCGAGGCCCTCACCCAGCTCCTGCGTGAGCAGGGCAAGGAGGTCCTCACCTACATGGTGGGCCGCAAGGGTGCCGCCTTCTACAAGTTCCGCGACCGTCCGGTCGAGGAGTCCTGGGAAGGCATCACCGAGCGTCCGACCTACGCGCACGCCCAGGAGATCGGCTCCACTCTCATGGAGAGGTTCTCCCAGGACACCGCCGAGGGCGGTGTCGACGAGATCCACGTGGTCTCCACGGAGTTCGTGTCGATGCTGACCCAGCGGGCGGGTGCGGTCCGCGCCCTTCCGCTGGAGGTGGAGGAGGTCGACGCCGAGGAGCTCGAGGAGAGCGTCGGCGGCGAGGCGTTGCCGCTGTACGAGTTCGAGCCCTCCGCAGAGGAGGTCCTGGACCAGCTGCTTCCGCAGTACGTGGTCAACCGGATCTACGCGTCCCTCCTGGAGTCGGCAGCCTCCCAGCAGGCGTCCCGTCGGGCGGCCATGAAGGCCGCGACCGACAACGCGGAAGAACTCGTCAAGAACCTGACCAGTCTGGCCAACCAGGCTCGTCAGGCCGAGATCACCAATGAGATCAGTGAGATTGTCGGCGGTGCCGATGCGCTCTCTGGGTCCAGCGCGGGAAGTGAGTAACAGAAGTGACTGCGACAGTTGAAGGTACGGCCGGCGCTGGCACCGCCACCGGCCGCATCGCCCGGGTCACCGGCCCGGTCGTCGACGTGGAGTTCCCCGTCGGCTCCCTACCCGGCATCTACAACGCCCTGCACACCGACGTGAGCATCGGTGGCACGGAGAAGGTCGTGACCCTGGAGGTCGCCCAGCACCTGGGTGACAACCTGGTCCGCGCCATCTCCCTCGCCCCGCAGGACGGCATGGTCCGTGGCGCCGAGGTCCGCGACACCGGCGCGCCCATCAGCGTGCCCGTCGGCGACGTCGTCAAGGGCCACGTGTTCAACACCCTGGGCGAGTCCATGGACGTGCCCACGGCCGAGCTCGGCGTGACCGAGCGCTGGCCGATCCACCGCAAGGCCCCGGCCTTCGACCAGCTCGAGTCCAAGACCGAGATGATGGTCACGGGCATCAAGGTGATCGACCTCCTCACCCCGTACGTGCGCGGTGGGAAGATCGGCCTCTTCGGTGGCGCGGGTGTGGGCAAGACGGTGCTCATCCAGGAGATGATCACCCGTATCGCCCGCAACTTCGGTGGTGTGTCCGTGTTCGCCGGTGTCGGTGAGCGCACCCGTGAGGGTACGGACCTCTTCCTGGAGATGGACGAGATGGGCGTCCTCCCGGACACCGCGCTCGTCTTCGGCCAGATGGACGAGCCCCCGGGCACCCGTCTGCGCGTGGCGCTCTCGGCTCTGACGATGGCGGAGTACTTCCGTGACGTCCAGGGTCAGGACGTGCTGCTCTTCATCGACAACATCTTCCGTTTCACCCAGGCCGGTATGGAGGTCTCCACGCTGCTGGGCCGTATGCCCTCGGCCGTGGGTTACCAGCCCAACCTGGCTGACGAGATGGGTCAGCTCCAGGAGCGGATCACCTCGACGCGTGGTCACTCGATCACCTCGATGCAGGCGATCTACGTCCCCGCGGACGACTACACCGACCCGGCGCCGGCGACCACGTTCGCCCACCTGGACGCGACGACCGAGCTCTCCCGCCCGATCTCGCAGAAGGGTATCTACCCGGCGGTCGACCCGCTGGCCTCCACCTCGCGCATCCTGGACCCGCAGTACGTGGGCGAGGAGCACTACCAGGTGGCGCAGCGCGTCAAGGAGATCCTCCAGCGCAACAACGACCTCCAGGACCAGATCGCCATCCTCGGTATGGACGAGCTGTCCGAAGAGGACAAGATCATCGTCAACCGGGCTCGTCGCCTGGAGCGTTTCCTCTCGCAGAACATGTTCGTGGCCGAGAAGTTCACCGGCACCCCGGGTGTGTTCGTCCCGCTGGAGGAGACCATCGCGTCCTTCAAGGGTCTGTGTGACGGCGAGTACGACCACCTTCCCGAGCAGGCCTTCCTCGATGTCGGCAACATCGACATGGTCGTGGAGAAGGCCAAGAAGCTGCAGGAAGGCTAGTACTGCGCGTCAGTGTCCCCCCGCTCTGGGAGCGGAGGGCGACGGGCGGGGCTAGACCCGAGGCGGGGCCGAGTATCCATTCGTACTCGGCCCCGCCGAACCCACCCGCTAGCCGAGGAGTTTGTGGCAGTGTCGAAGAAGCTTTTCGTCGAGATCGTCTCTCCGGACCGCGAGGTCTGGGCGGGCGAGGGCGACATGGTCATCGCGAAGACCGTCGAGGGCGAGATCGGCGTCCAGCCCGGGCACGTCCCGGTGCTGTCGCTTCTGGCCGAGGACGCGGTCGTTCGCGTTCTGGGCGCGCGTGAGACCGGTGAGATCCGAGCCGCCGCGCACGGTGGGTTCGTCTCGGTTTCGGGTGAGGGCCGTATCTCCATCCTCGCCGAGACCGCGGAGCTCTCCGAGGACATCGATGTGGACCGTGCGCGTCAGGCGCTGAAGGACGCGGGCGAGTCGGGTGACAACCTGGCCGCCGCCCGTGCCCGCAGCCGCCTGCGCGCTGCTGGCGAGGAAGTCGCCTAGCGAAGCCGGGAGGCGACGAGACGTGGGAGTGGCACCGCTTCAGGGAACGCCGTGGTTGGAGTCCTTGTGGTGGGTGGTCCTCGCCATCGTCCTGCTCGTCGTGCTGGTGCTCGGCACCGGCTGGATGCGACGGTTCGTGCTGCTGCGCAGCGGCGGGGCCGTCGAGTGTTACCTGCGCGCGCGTGGGGAGAAGGGGCGCCGGGGGTCCTGGCGGATCGGCTTCGGCCGGTACGGATCGGGTGACCTCGGCTGGTTCCCCGTCCTCTCCCTCAGACCGCGGCCGACAGTGCGACTGTCGCGCCGCGGTCTCGTCGTTGTGGGGCGCCGCGCCCCCGGGGGCGGAGACGCTCCCCTGCCCGCCGACGTGACCGTCCTGGAGATCGGCTGGGCCGGCGCGGACGGCAGTGATCCCAGCGAGGCGACCTTCGAGGTCGCGATGGGCGAGAGCGCGCTCACCGGGTTCCTGTCGTGGATCGAGTCGATGCCCCCGGGCACCCAGTGGCAGGCCTGACCCCGGCGCGTCGGTCCCCCTGAGGTTCACAGGGGCGGGGCCCGTGTGTTTGCATGGGCCCATGAGCACCATCGTCGCTTTCTCAGTGTCCCCGCTCGGTACGGGAGAGTCCGTCGCCCCGGCCGTGGCCCGCGCGGTCAGGGTCGTGCGCGAGAGCGGACTGCCCAACGAGACCTCCGCCATGTTCACCACCGTCGAGGGTGAGTGGGACGAGGTGATGGACGTCGTCAAGCGTGCCGTGGAGGCCGCTGGCGAGGGCGCCGCCCGGGTCAGCCTGACCCTGAAGGCCGACGTCCGCGAGGGCGTCACCGACGGACTGCACAGCAAGGTGGAGGCCGTCGAGCGCGAACTCGGCGACCTCCACTGACGCCCTTCCGGGCACGGCCCGGGAGCCGGCGGGTCGGATCAACCCGTCGTGGGAGCGCCCGTCGCGGCGAAGTGGGACCTCGCGCCGCTGGTGAACATCAGACCCACCACGACGAAGGCGAAGACCGCCGAGAGGACGGCGCCCAGCCCGTAGATCATCGGGATCATCAGGGCGAGTCCGGCCACGGCGAACGCCGTGTTCACCGCGATGGTCCAAGGGCGCGCCCGCGGGGTGCCCCTGCCGACCATCACGGCGAGGGCGGTCGCCAGGGCCGCGTAGACCAGACAGAGCGCGGCGCCGAAGTAGATGCCCGCGATGTTGTCCTCCGCCGCCTCCAGCATGGCCCCCGCCTCAGCGGGGGCCTCGTCCGCCATGTTGGTGGCGTCGATCGCGACGGCGCCGACGATCGCGGTCGCTCCGACGACGAGCTGGTACACCGCGATGAGGATGAGGAGTACCAGGACGGCGGTGACACTGCCGGGCTTGGCGTGCTTGCTCATGTCTCTGCTTCCTGTTGGGGGAGTCGCTCGCACCGAGACCTAGCCGATTTTTCCGCGACAACACTTGTCATCGGGAAACAGTTGCCTTGTCGCAGGTCGGGTGGTGCCCCGAGGGAAGCGGGACCGTGGTGTCTCGTCCGGGGAGCGCGTCCTAGCGCTCGCCGCCGGGCTTCCACAGGATCTCGTCGCCGTCTCCGGCGACGTGGCGGCCGAGGATGAACAGCAGGTCCGAGAGACGGTTCAGGTACTGCGCCGTGAGCGGGTTGACGCCGTCCCCGTGCTCCTCGATGGCGGCCCAGACCGCGCGCTCGGCGCGGCGGACCACGATGCGGGCCGTGTGCACCAGCGCGACGGTGGGTGATCCCCCGGGCAGGATGAAGCTGCGCAGGGTCGGCAGGTCCGCGTTGTAGGTGTCGCAGGCCTCCTCCAGCCGGGTGACGTACTCCGGCAGGACGCGCAGCGGAGGGTACTCGGGGTCGGGCACGACCGGGGTGGACAGGTCCGCGCCGAGGTCGAAGAGCTCGTTCTGGATCCGCAGCAGGAGGACCCGTACGTCCTCGGGGAGGTCGCCCAGGGCGAGCGCGACGCCGATGGCCGCGTTGGCCTCCTCGGTGTCGGCGTAGCCGACCAGGCGGGTGTCGTTCTTGGAGGTGCGGCTCATGTCACCGAGCGCCGTCGTGCCGGAGTCACCGGTACGCGTGTAGATCTTCGACAGTACGACCGGTGTGTCCGTGTCCCTTGTGCTCATGGGCCTCAGCCTAGGGGAGGGCGCGGTTCGGGTCCCGGGGCGGGGCTCTGGGCACGGGCGAGTCACGGAGGATAACTGTTCAGTCTCATGGGGTGGTGGTGATGTGGCTCACTGATACCTTGAGGCACGAGGAAGCTACGCACCGTAGTTTCCGGCGGTGTTCACGCGCGGACACCCGGGCGGGACTGAGGGGGGTCGCCCGGACGCCCGTACGAGGGGGAGACATCGCGAGGGGCGGGCGGCGTGGAACCGGGGGGTTCACGCCACCCGCCCCTCAGGCTCGCGGGGTCAGCGGGCGTTCAGACGCCTAGCGGAGCCAGGCGTCGCCCTTGCGGGGCAGGTCCACCGTCACGGAGGACATCGACAGCACGCCGTTGACCGGGAGGGTGCTCTCGGCGAAGAACTCCACGCCGTGGGCGCCCGCCGCCGACAGCTCGGCCACCGAGTCCCAGTTGACGTTCTCCATGGTGTCGTCGGCCGTGTGGTAGTACGGGTCGAACGTCTGCCCGGCGGTACCGCCGTACCACTCGGCCTGCTCCTCCGACTTCACGCCGTCGGCGCCGCTGAACAGGCCGCCGGAGGGCACGCCCGCCTGCATGAAGGCGAGGTAGTCGCTGCGGCCGCTGAGCACGCCGGGCTCGCTGACCTGGCCCTGCTCCTCGAAGTAGTCCTCGAAGACCTTGGCGATGGCGCCGGAGCCGGACGGGGCCCCGCCGGACTCCGGCAGGTCCATGCGGCCGTCGAGCACGAAGCGGCCGTAGTTGTGCGAGCCGATCATGTCGAAGTTGAGGTAGAGCGCGAGGTCGTCGAGCCGCTGCTCGTCCAGACCGGCCACGTACTCGCTGGAGCCGACCAGACCGGACTCCTCGGTGCCCCAGAAGGCGAAGCGGACCTGGTTGTTCGGGTCGGGCTGCTCGGCCATCCGGATGGCGGTCTCCAGCAGGAACGCCGTCCCGCTGCCGTTGTCGTTGATGGCCGGACCCTCCTCGACGCCGTCGAGGTGGGCGCCCACGACCACCACGTTGTCGTCCCTGCCTCCGGGGGTCTCCGCGAGCACGCTGTAGGAGCTCTCCTGGCGCACCTCGGAGTCCACCGTGACCCGGAGCTCCAGGTCCGGGATCGACAGCAGGTCAGCGCCGACGAGCCCCGAGACGCCGACGGCCGGGATGGCGGACAGTTCGCCCACGGTGCCGAGGAAGACCTCGTCCTCGTTGTTGACCACGACGGCCGCCGAGGCGCCCGCCTCGGCGGAGTGGGTCACCTTGTCCTCGAAGGCGCAGCTGCCGCGCACGGTGATGGCGACGGCGCCCTCGGGGAAGTCGGCGAAGTCGTCCGGGGAGCAGCCGCTCGCGGCGCTGTCCGGAGCGACCGCGACCGCCGGGGCGGTGACGTCACCGGAGCCCGAGTAGCTCATGGTGACGAAGTCCTGGTCGAGCTCGTACACGTGTTCCTTCGGGGCGGCCTGCGCCAGCACCGCGGGGGAGTTCTCGCGCCAGGCCTCGAACTCGTACTCGTGGCGGTAGGGCTCGTATCCGGCTCGCTTGAGCTGGTCCTCGACGTACAGCGCGGCGACGTCGTACCCGGGGGTTCCGCTCGCGCGGTTGCCCCCGTTGTAGCGGGCGATGGTGGCGAGGTTGGCCATGTGGCCCTCGATCGCCCCGGCCGTCACGAGGTCGGGGAGGTCGGCCTGCTCGGCGTGGGCCGGTGAGCCCGCCAGCGTGCCAGCCGTCATCACGAGGGCGGCCAGACCTGCGGTGGCGGTGGTGCGCCGCCTGGAGGAGGGGAGCCCCGCCGCTCTGTCGCGGGGGCTCCCTGGGGTGGTCGGATGCACGGACTTCCTCCGGTTCGCGGGGGTCCATCGTGCCGTGGTGTGGGGGATGGACGCCAGGGGTGGGCGAGGTACCGGAGAAGCCTCGCAGGAGGTTCCGGTCACGGCAAGGCATGGCGCGGGACATTGCCACAATCAGCCACAGACCTTACGAGAGGGTGCACACTGTGATTTGATGGACGGCCCGAAACGCCCGGATCGTCTTCTCGCGTGGAGTCACCGGAGGCGCGTAGGAGGCCCGGTCACTCCTCGTCCCCGTCGTGCTCCTGGTGCTTGCGCGCTCGGTAGCTGGCACCCGCTCCGCCCATCAGCGCGACGCCCCGGATGTGCACGATCGGAGCTCCCGGATCCACGACGCTGGGGGTGTCGCCCTCGATCCCGAAGCCACCCATGATCGGCAGTCCGTGCACGCGCACCTGGATGTCGTCGGGGACGATGATGCCGACCCCGCCCATGACCGCGCCGAGCCAGATCGTCGTCTCGCGATGGGTGAACCGGGCCTCGCGCAGGTCGAGTTCGACTCCTCCCATGGTCGCCACGGCGAGGAACCGGCGGGGGAGGACCCAGTTGCCGGAGCGGTGCGCGCCACCCATGAGGGCGATCGCGCTGTGGCTCGTGGCGGGCTGGTCGACGATCCGGCTCGCGCCGTACACGGGACGCGGGGACCGGAAGTCGGCGGGGGCAGGGAGACGGGACGGGACCGGATCGGAGCCGGGCAGGTCCTCGGTGAGGGGGACCAGCTCACCGACGGTCCTGGCGCGGTACACCGCGTCCAGCCGGTCACTGTGTTCGTCGGGGTCCAGGCGGCCCTCGGCGAGGGCCTCCCGGAGCAGGTGCGCGACGGCGTCACGGTCGGCGTCGGAGGCGCGCATCCGGCCGTTGCCGTCGTCGTGGGGGGTGAGTTGACTCATCTGTTCCACCATATGCCGATTCTCCCCCTCCGTGGAGGTCCACGGGATCGGGGAGAACCCCCGGGACGACCCTGAGAACCGCGCCCCGGGCTACGTCTGGGGGAGCAGGCCCCGGCGCATCGCCTGGGACACCGCCGAGGTCCGGTCACCCACTCCCAGCTTCTCGTAGACGCGCATGAGGTGGGTCTTCACCGTCGTCGCGCTGATGTGCAGGGCACGGCCGATCGCGGCGTTGGTGAGTCCGTCCGCCGCCAGACGCAGCACCTCGACCTCACGGGGGGAGAGCGCGGGGCCCTCCGGTTCGGTGCGCTGCCGCACCCCGGTGAGCAGCTTGCCCGCCAGTCTGCCGCTGAGCACGGTCTCGCCCCGGGCCGCCGAGCGCACCGCGTCGGCCAGCTCGGCCCTCGGGGTGTCCTTGAGCAGGTAGCCGGTGGCTCCCGCCTCGACCGCGCGCAGGATGTCGGTGTCGGTGTCGTAGGTGGTCAGCACCAGGACGTGGACGGCCGGGTGCTCCGCGCGGATGCGTTCGGTGGCCTCGGCGCCGTCCCCACCGGGCATGCGCAGGTCCATCAGGACCACGTCCGGGACCAGGGACGCCACCCGGGCCACCGCCTCGGGGCCCGAACCGGCGTCACCGACGATGTCCAGGTCGGGCTCGGCGCTGAGCATGCCTCGAATGCCCTCGCGGACCACGGGATGGTCGTCCACCAGAAGGACACGGATCATGGAACGGCTTCCTCTCCGGTGCGGATCATTCGTCCGCGTCGTCGTGGGGGATGGCCAGGCGGACGGTGGTGCCCCGTCCGGGAACGCTCTCCAGGTCCAGGAGTCCGCCCACCGTCGCGGCACGGTGGCGCATGTTGGCCAGGCCGTTGCCGTGGGCGGGCAGGGAGGTGTCGAAGCCCAGCCCGTCGTCCGCCACGGTCAGCCGCACGCCGACGTCCGTGTAGGCGAGGGTGACCGTGGTGGCGCGGGCGCCGGCGTGCTTGCGGACGTTGGCCAGCGCCTCCTGCGCGGTGCGCAGCAGACAGATCTGGAGGTCGTTGGGGAGCTCCTCCGGCTCACCGGTCACCTCCGCGTTCACGGAGATGCCCAGTTCGCGGCCGAGCCGCTCACAGATGCGCCGGAGGGAGGCGTCCAGGCCCTCGTCCTCCAGACGGAGCGACTGACGGGCGGCCACCATGGCACGGGTCTCGGCCAGGTTCTCCGCGGCCGTCTCCCGCATCAGCGCCAGGTGGCGGCGGGCGGTCACGGGGTCGCTGTCCAGCTCGGACTCCACCGCCTGGGCCAGGGTGACGATGCTGGTGAACCCCTGGGCGAGGGTGTCGTGCATCTCCCGGGCCAGGTGCTCGCGCTCGGCCAGGGCCCCGGCCTCCTCGGACAGCCGGGCCACCTCCTCGCGGCTGCGCCGCAGCGCCTCGATGAGCTCGTACCGTTCGACGCTCTGCACCACGATCCGCTCGATCCAGGTCCCGAACCACAGCGCGTAGCCCAGGATCGCGCCGTTGATGAGCAGGCTGACACCGACCGAGGCCCAGTCCTCCCACCCGAGCAGACCGCCCAGGACCGTCGGGAAGAGGAGGATCACGCCCACCGTCGCGACGGCGAGCACGCTGCCCACCGTCATGAAGCAGACGGGGGCGATGGCGATCAGGGCGAACACCAGGGTCGGGTTGAGGATGACGGCGGGCACGCTGGGCAGGAGGAACAGGCCCATCAGACCCAGGGCCCGGCCCGTGCTGGGGAAGTCCTTCTCCGGGCTGATCAGCGGCCGGGCGAAGACCAGGTAGACGACCACGACCGCGACCATCAGCGCCGCCGTCAGCCACCGCCACTCCGGAGGGCCGGTGACCAGGGCCAGCACGATCACCGCCGCCATCGCGACGGTGAAGGCCACGTGCCACCAGGCGCCCATGTTCCACGCGTGCCGCTCGTCCCGGTCCGACGAAGGGTCGGTCCCGGTCGGGGTCGACCCGGTGGGAACGGGTCCGGTGGGATCGGACCCCGGGGGCACCGTCGTCTCCGGCCCCGGGGCCCGGTCCGTCGTCATGGTCATCCGTCCTCGTCATCCGTCCTTGCGGGTCTTCCAGCGGAAGGTCAGGAGTGTCAGGACCAAGCCCACCACACACCAGCCCCCCAGGACCAGGGCGACCATGTGCAGGTCCCAGGCCCCGGACAGTTCCATCACGGCCATCTCGTCGGGGAAGAACGCCGCGCGCATGCCCTGCGCCATCCACAGCAGCGGGAAGAGCGAGGCGCCGGTCAGGATCCAGTCCGGCATGAGATGCACCGGGACGAAGATCCCGGAGGTGAACTGGAGCAGGAGGAAGGGGATCACGACCACGGCGGAGGCCGTCTGCGCGGTGCGGGCCAGGGAGCTCATGGCGATCCCGAGCAGGGAGCAGCCGACGGTCCCGAGCACGAACACCCAGGCGACGGTGGACCAGGCGGCGAGCGTGGACGGCATGGTGCCGCCGAAGAACAGGGTCGCCACCGCGAGGAGGAGGGCCACCTGACCCACGGCGAGGAAGAGCACGAGCAGCGTCTTGCCGACGAAGTAGGCGCTGGGCGGCATGGGGGTTCCGCGCAGGCGGCGCAGCGCCCCCTGGTCGCGTTCGACCGCGATCGCGATGCCGAGCGTCTGGAAGCTCACCGACATCAGGCCCATCGCGATGAGCCCGGGCAGGTAGTAGTCGACCGCCGCCATCTCCATGTCGAACATGCCGTCGAAGATCGACGCGAACATGACCAGGATCAGCGCGGGCAGCGAGAAGGTGAAGATCAGGCTCTCCCACTCGCGGGAGAAGGTGCGGATCTCCATCCAGCCACGGGACAGGCCGACACGCACGGCACCCGGAGGGCGGCCGTGGGCCTCGGGGGCGGGGGAGGCGGGGGCCGCCGCCACGGTGTCGGTGCTCATACCGCGACCTCCTCGTGGGCCTGGTCGTCCTGGATCATGTCGAGGTAGATGTCCTCCAGCGTCGGGCGGTGCACGCTCAGCTCGGGGATCTCCCCGGGGATGCGCGCGCTCAGCTCGGCCACCAGCCGGGTGGGGGTGTCGGTGCGCCTCTCGTGCCTGCGCCCGTCCTCCGTCCAGGAGACGGTGGCCTGCGCGGAGGCGCGGCCGCCCAGCTGCCCGGGGGCGTCCACCGCGCGGATGCGGCCGTTGGCGATCACGCACACCCGGTCGGCCAGGAACTCGGCCTCCTCCAGGTAGTGCGTGGTGAGCACGATGGTGGTGCCCTGACGGGCCAGGCCCTGGATGAGGTCCCAGAACTCCCGGCGCGCCCGGGGGTCGAAGCCGGTGGTGGGCTCGTCGAGGAAGAGCAGTTCGGGGCGGCCGACGATCCCCAGGGCGACGTCGAGGCGGCGCCGCTGACCACCGGAGAGCGCGTCGGGCAGGGAAGCGGCCTTCTCGGAGAGGCCGACCATCTCCAGGACCTCGTCGCTGCCCAGCGCCCGGGGGTAGTAGCCCGCGAAGTGCCGGACGACCTCGCGCACCGGCATCTTGGGGACCATGGTCTCCTTCTGCCACACGATGCCGATCCGGGAGCGCCACACCCGGCCCGCCCTGCCCGGGTCCTCACCCAGCACGCTGACGTCGCCGCCGCTGCGAGTGCGGAAACCCTCCAGGATCTCCACGGCCGTGGACTTGCCCGCGCCGTTGGGCCCGAGGAAGGAGAAGACCTCTCCCCGGGGGACGCTCAGGTCGATCCCCGCGACCGCGTGGTTGTCGCCGTAGCGCTTGGTGAGGCCCTCGACCTCGATGACTGTTCCGCTCATACCCCCAGCGTTCCGTGAACGGGGCGGGCGGGGTGTCCGCTGGGGGGACCGACCGCTGTCCTCCGAACGGAGGACAGACGGGGGCGTGCCAGCACGCGGGCACGCCCCCGGGGCGTCGGTCCGGCTCGGAGGAGCCGGGTCAGAAGAGGCGCAGTGTGTCGGGCTCGATGCCGCGCAGTTCGTCGTAGTCGAGGACCACGCAGGCGATGCCCCGGTCCTCCGCGAGGACCTTCGCCTGGGGCTTGATCTCCTGGGCGGCGAACACACCGGTCACCGGGGCGAGGGAGGGGTCCCGGTTGAGGAGTTCGAGGTAGCGGGTGAGCTGCTCCACGCCGTCGATGTCCCCGCGCCGCTTGAGCTCCACGGCCACGGTGTTGCTCTGCCCGTCGCGGCAGAGGATGTCCACGGGACCGATGGCGGTCGGGTACTCGCGGCGGATGAGCGTGTAGCCCTCGCCCAGCGTGGTGATGTGCTCGGCGAGCAGTTCCTGGAGGTGGGCCTCCACGCCGTCCTTCTGGAGGCCGGGGTCCTTGCCGAGTTCGTGCGAGGAGTCGTGCATGACCTCCTCGATGGTCAGCACGAGCTTCTCACCGGACTTGCTGTGCGTGACCGTCCACACGTCGGGACCGTCCTCGACCGCCTCCTCGCGGAGCTTGCACGGCGGGTTCATCCAGTTCAGGGGTTTGAACGCCCGGTCGTCGGCGTGGATGGACACGCTCCCGTCGGCCTTGATCAGGATCAGGCGGGGAGCCATGGGCAGGTGGGCGGTGAGTCGGCCGACGTAGTCGACACTGCACCGCGCGATGACGAGACGCACGGGACGTCACGTTACCGCCTCCGCCGCGCCCGCGAACCCCCTTCCGAGGGGAGGGGCGTACGGGGGCGCGGGGTCGACGGCGGCGGCACTCCCTAGGCTGGCGGGATGCTCGTGCGCAATCGTTGGGTCGTCCTGTCGGTCAGCATGGTCGCTCAGGTGGCCAGCGTCTCGGTGATGTTCGGGGTGCCGGTCGTGCTGCCGCAGCTGCGCGAGGCCTTCGGGGTCTCCACCGCACAGGCGGGGATGCTGGCGGGCCTGCCCTCGTTCGGGCTGCTGATCACCCTCCTGGCCTGGGGTGTCGTCATCGACCGTGCGGGGGAGCGGGCGACCATGGCGCTGAGCCTGCTCCTCACGGCGGGCGCGCTCGGGCTGCTGTGGACGGTCACGGACCTGTGGGGCGCGGCGGTGGTCCTGCTGCTGGCCGGGGCGGTCGGCGGTCCGGTCAACGCCGCCAGCGGGCGGCTGGTCATGACCTGGTTCGCGCGCCGGGAACGCGGACTGGCGATGGGGATCCGCCAGTCCGCCCTGCCCCTGGGCGTGGGGCTGGCCGCCCTGGTGCTGCCCCGGGCGGCGGACGCGTGGGGTTTCGTCGGGGCGATGACGCTCCCGGCGGGGCTCGCTCTGATCGCCGTCCCGCTGGTGCTGGCGACGCCCTCGGCCCCGCCGGAGACCGTTCGGGAGACCGGCTCCCCGGAGGTCCCCGCCGCACCGGTCCGGACGGAGTCCCCCTACCGCCGGTGGGCGATCTGGCGGGTACACGGCGTGAGCATGCTCCTCGGGGTCCCGCAGGTCACGCTGATGGTCTACACGGTGATCTACCTGGTCCAGGAACAGGGGTGGAGCCCGCCCTCGGCCGGAGCGGTGGTCGCCGCCGCGCAGATCCCCGGGGCGGTGGGGCGGCTCCTCCTCGGCGCCTGGTCGGACCGGACCGGCGACCGCATGCGTCCGGTCCGGTGGCTGGCCGTGGTCTCCGGAGTGGCCCTGGTCCTGCTCACCTTCCTGCCGGACGTCTGGGGCGGGGCGGCGGTCCCCCTGGTCCTGGTCTGCCTGGTCCTGACCATGTGGCACAACGGCCTCACCTTCCTCTCAGTCGCGGAGATCGCCGGTACCGCCTGGGCCGGGCGGGCGCTGGCCGTGCAGAACTGGCTCCAGTCGGTCAGCACCACCCTCACCCCCGTACTGATGGCCGCCGTGATCACGCTCGCGGGGCTGCCCGCCGTGTTCGCGGTGAGCGCCGTCTTCTCCGCGCTGGCCCTCGCCGTGGCCCCTGGCCGGGACGGACGCGTTACCGGGCAGTAGTAAAGATCTGGTCCCGGTGCGCGGTCGGGGACCCCGGGAGGTCTAGGCTGGGGCCCATGGTGCAGGAATTTGACAAGGTCGGCGTCGTAGGACTGGGCACGATGGGTGCGGGCATCGCTGAGGTGTTCGCCAGGGCCGGGTTCCACGTCGTCGGGGTCGAGATCGACCAGGCCGCCCTCGACCGCGGCCGTGGCCACGTGGACAAGTCCCTCTCGCGCGCGGTGAGCAAGGGCAAGATCACCGAGGGGGAGCGCTCGGAGATCGACGCCCGCCTCACGTTCAGCACGTCCCGCGAGGACCTCGCGGACGCCGACTTCGTCGTCGAGGCCGTTCCCGAGCGCATGGACATCAAGCGCGACGTGTTCGGAGACCTCGACCGGATCTGCCCGCCCGGCACGATCCTGGCGACCAACACCTCCTCGCTCTCGGTCACCGAGATCGCGGCGCTGACCGACCGCCCCGAGAAGGTCGTCGGCCTGCACTTCTTCAACCCGGCCCCGGTGATGAAGCTGGCCGAGGTCATCACCACCGTCTCCACCAGCGCCGAGACCGCCGACATCGTGACCGAGGTCGCCAAGCGCGTCGGCAAGACCCCCATCGCGGTGGCCGACCGCGGCGGGTTCGTCGCCAACGCCCTGCTGGTGCCCTACATCAACGACGCCGTGCGGCTCTACGAGCGCCGGATCGCCACCCGCGAGGAGATCGACGAGTCCGCGAAGAAGGCCGCCGGCCTTCCGATGGGCCCGCTCGCCCTCGCCGACCTCGTCGGCCTGGACGTGTGCCTCGCCGTCATGGACGTCCTCTGGGACGAGTTCCGGGACCCCCGCTACGCCGCCTCGCCGCTCATCCGCCGCATGGTCGCCGCGGGCCGCCTCGGCCGCAAGACCGGCCAGGGCTTCTACGGTTCCGGTGACGAGGCCCCCGAGCCCCGCCCCACCGGCCGCCTCGCCGAGATGGTGCGCGAGGAGGAGACCCTCGACCTGGGCGAGATGCTCATCGCGCCGCAGATCGACGACGCCCTGCGGATGGTCGGAGACGGCTACGCCTCCGCCAAGGACGTCGACACCGCCATGCGGTTCGGCTGCGGCTACCCGAAGGGCCCCACCGAGCTCCTGGAGGAGCGCGGCGCGGAGTCCGTCATCACCACGCTCGTGGCCATGGCCGAGTACGGCCTCACCACCATCGCCGTGCCCGCCCCGCTGCTCATGGACCAGCTCCCCGACACCGAGGAGAGCGCCCCGCACGGCGGCTGCGCCTGCCACTAGGGCGGTTCCGTGGATGCTCTCGGTTGATGCGGCGTCCCCGGGGACCTCGGCCGCCGTCACGCCAGTGTGACGGCGGCCACTGTTCTTTCTCTCCTACCCTTGGAGGGTGAGCCCGCGCCGTAACAGCCCCCGCCGCAAGACCGCCCGGGGCAAGAACACCCCCGGAGGCCCCCCGGACGACGACGCGCTCATGCTGCGCGTCACCGGAGGGCAACGCCGGGAGACAGGACCCGACGGCGAGTGGGTCACGCGCCGGATCAGCGGCGCCGCCGCCACCAAGGTCTACCGCTGCCCCGGCTGCGCCCAGGAGATCCCCGCCGGGATGCCCCACGTCGTCGCCTGGCGCCCGTACGGCGACGGCGGTGACCGGCGGCACTGGCACTCCTCCTGCTGGGACCGGCGCACCCACCGCTCGCCCAGGGCCCCCAGACACTGACCTGACGAAGAGGACCCATGGAGATCCGCGCCACCACGGTGCTGCCCGCCGTCCGACGGCCCATCACCCTGCACACCGCCGACGGGCTGGAGCTGGTCGGGGAACTGGCCCTGCCCGAAGGGCGCAGGCCCGTCGCCACCCTCGTCTGTCTGCACCCGCTGCCCACCGCCGAGGGCATGATGGACAGCCACGTCCTTCGCAAGGCGTCCTTCCGGCTCCCCGCGCTCGCCAACGTCGCCGTGCTGCGCTTCAACACCCGCGGCACCACCTCCCGCCACGGCACCAGCCAGGGCGAGTTCGGAGAGGGCGAGACCGAACAGCACGACGTCATGGCCGCCATCGAGTTCACCGAGTTCGAGGACCTGCCCGCACCCTGGCTGCTGGGTTGGTCGTTCGGCACCGAACTGGCCCTCAAGTGGGGCTGCGACCCGCAGATCAGGGGCGCGCTGCTGCTCTCCCCGCCGCTCCACCGCGCCGACGAGTCCGACATGTGGGTGTGGGCCGACTCCGGCAAGCCCGTGGTGGCCTTGGTCCCCGAACACGACGACTACCTGAGGCCCGACGAGGCCCGCGAACGCTTCGCGCCCCTCACCCAGGCCGAGATCATCGGTGTCGACGGAGCCAAACACCTGTGGGTGGGCGAACCCTACGTGCGCCGTGTCCTCGACGAGGTCGTGAAGCGGGTCAACCCGGAGGCGTACCCGCTGCCGACGGAGTGGGACGGGCCGTGGGAGAAGGACACTCCGTAGTCCTGGGCCTCCGCTTCGCTTCGGCCCGTGTTCGGGCGCCCTCCTGTGGTGAGGCGTGCAGGTAGCGCTCACGCCTGTGGCTGAGGCCGGCGGCTCGGTTCCCTCTGCACGGTGTCCGCTGAACGCCGGACGCCCCGGCGCCCCGGCGCCCGAACGGGCACCCCCTTGTGGTGCGGGTGTGTGGGTGGGGCTCGTGGTTGTGGTTGGGGTTCAGACGTGTTTGCTTGGGGCCTCCGCTTCGCTTCGGCCCGTGTTCGGGCGCCCAAGAAGCCAGGGACTTCTTCATCCTCGTCTGTGCCTGGCTCGTTCCTCGCTGGCGGCTTGACTCGTCTTGCAGAACCCTGGCGGCGCCCGAACGAGCACCCCCTTGTGGAGGGGGTGTGAGGGCAGCACTCACGGCTGTGGTTGAGGGGACGGGTGGGCGGGGCTCACGCCTGTGGTGAGGGTGCCAGGGCGGGACTCACGGCTGTGGTTGAGGGGCATGACGAAGGGCCCGGTCCCGGGGTGAACCCCCGGGGCCGGGCCCTTCGTCATGTCAGGACGACTCAGCCGAGGCCGGTCGTTACTCCTGCCACCAGTCCTCGTCGTCGGAGCCCTTGCCGGAGTGCGCGGGCTGCTTCGGCTCCTCCGCCACGGGGGCGGCGGGAGCGGCCGGGGCCTCCTGCTGGATCGCGGCGGGGGCGGGAGCGGCCGGAGCGGCGGGGGCGCCACCGCCACCACCGAGCAGCTGACGCAGCTGCTGGAGGTGCGACTGGATGCTGTCCCGCTGGCGGTTGAGCTCGTCGACCTCCTTCTTGGCGGCCGTCATGATCCGGTTGGCCTCGGACTTGGCGTCGCTCAGCTGGTGGTCGGCCTTGGACTTGGCCTCGGTCTCGATCTGACCGGCGTTCTTCTTGGCGTTGCTGACCAGCTGCTTGGCGTGGTTCTCGGCGTCGCGGCGGGTCTGCTCGGCCTGCTGGCTGGCCTTGGTGGCCCGCTGCTCGGCGCTGGAGGCGCGCTCCTCGGCCTCGTTGACCATCTTCTGCGTGGCGGCCTGGGCGGCGGCCAGACGCTCCGCGTCCTGACGCTCGGCCTCGGCGCGGCGGTCGGCCAGCTGAAGCTCGAACTGGTCCTCGGTCTCGGTGCGGCGCGCCTCGGACTCGGCGTAGGCCCGCTCGGCGTTCTTGCGCAGCTCCTCGGCCTGGCTCTTGGCCGACTGGATCGTCTCGTCGCGCTCACGCTTGGCGGCGGCCCGGGCCTGGGCGCACTCGCGCTCGGTGGTGGTGCGCAGCTTCGCGATCTCGCCCTCGAAGGTGGCGCGCTTCTCCGCGATCTCGTGGTCGACGGCCGAGCGCTTCTTCTGCACCTCGCGCTCGGTGGTCGAGGCCAGCTCGTCGGCCTCGCGGCGGGCGGTGGTGCTGATCTCCTCCGCCTCGGTCTCGGCGGCCTGGCGCTGCTCGTCGGCCTCACGCTGGGCCAGCGTGCGGACCTCGGTGGCCTCCGATTCGGCGGCGGCACGCATCTCGGCGGCCTCGATCTGGGCGGCCGACCGGATGTCGTTGGCGTCGATCTGGGCGCTCTGCACCAGTTCGTTGGCCTGCTCCTCGGCGAGGCGGAGCAGTTCCTCGATGCGCGAGCCCAGACCGGAGTAGGAGGGGCGCTCGCGCTCCTGGAGCTGGCGGTTCTTGGCGTTCAGCTCGGACTTGGCCTTCTCGAGCTGCTTGTTGGACTGCTTGACCTCGTTGCGCAGCCCGTCCAGGTAGTCCTGCACCTGGGTGCGGTCAAAGCCACGCAGCACCACGTCGAACTCTGGCGGGGTGTTGTCCTCGTCGAAGATGTTGTTGAGCTGGGTGTCAATGTTGTTTGACGACATGTGGCGGAATCCTGAACGGGTACGAGACGGCTACGTGCGAACCGCCGGGGGCGACGGGAGGGCGGCTGCTGTGCCCCCGGTGGACGGGGTTGTCGCCGGGGTGGCCGGGGCGCGGGCGGATTGGTGGGGTTCCAGAAATGACCCTGACCGCCTCCGACGGACGCCTGGGCGCTGGTGGACACCCGGGTGCGACCGTCCCGGCTCACTGACCGGACTGCAAGACATGGACCAACGCCGGAAAGCGGATCCGGCAGCTAGCCGACTTTATCAAGCGTGACACCCCTGGGAAGGGGGTTTCGGGTAACTTCCGGCGGGGTGGGTGGTCAACCGCACCTCGGGAGCTCAAGCTGTGATGAGTCCGGAACGTCCCCGTGACGTGAATCGGTCGGCCGCTTCCCTCAGCATGGCGCTAGTGGGCGCTCTGCACCAACTCGGTGAGGACGCCGCCGCAGTCCTTCGGGTGCAGGAACACGATCCGGGAGCCCGCCGTGCCCGACCGGGGCTCGTCGTCCAGCACACGCACGCCGCGCTCCCCGATACCCGCCGCGCTGGCGGCCACGTCGCCGGTGCCGAAGGCGATGTGGTGCACGCCCTCGCCGTTGCGGGCCAGGAACTTCGCCACGGGGGAGTCCTCCCGTGTGGGCTCCAGGAGTTGCAGATACGTCGCGCCGCCGTCGTCCGTGCCGTTGATTCGGAGCATGGCCTCACGGACGCCCTGTTCCTCGTTGACCTCCTCGTGCTCCACCTCGAAGCCGTAGGTGCTCCGGTAGAACTCGACGGACGCGTCGAGGTCGCGGCAGGCGATCCCCACGTGGTCCAACCGGGTCAGACCGCCGAATGGGCCGGTGGGGATGGGTGTGTCACTCACTGGCGAACCTCCCGAACGTCGCTGGGACCTGTGTGGGTATCGTTGCAGACCAACTGCGACACTCATCACCTGGAGGCCAGTCAGATGCCCGGTTCCGTCATCGTCGGTGGGGCCCGCACCCCGACCGGCCGTCTCCTCGGCTCCCTCGCCGGTTTCTCCGCCGCCGACCTGGGGGGCTTCGCGATCAAGGCCGCCCTGGAGCGCGCCGGGATCAGTGGTGACCAGGTCGGATACGTGGTCATGGGACAGGTGCTCCAGGCGGGCGCCGGTCAGATCCCCTCCCGTCAGGCCGCCGTCAAGGCGGGCATCCCCATGGACGTCCCGTCCGTGACCATCAACAAGGTCTGCCTCTCCGGCCTGGACGCCATCGCCCTGGCCGACCAGCTCGTCCGGGCGGGCGAGTTCGACGTCGTCGTCGCGGGCGGCATGGAGTCCATGACCAACGCCCCCCACCTGCTCCCCAAGTCCCGTAAGGGCTACAAGTACGGCTCCGTCGAGGTCCTGGACGCCACCGCGCACGACGGGCTCACCGACGCCTTCGAGGGTGACTCGATGGGGGCCTCCACCGAGCGCCACAACGGCAAGCTCGGTATCGAGCGCCCCGAGCAGGACGCCTTCGCGGCCCGGTCCCACCAGCGCGCGGCGGCCGCCGCCGAGCAGGGCCGGTTCGACGCGGAGATCGTCCCCGTGGAGATCCCGCAGCGCAAGGGCGACCCGGTCGTGTTCGCGCACGACGAGGGGGTCCGACCCGACACCACCGTCGAGAGCCTGGCCCGGCTGCGTCCCGCCTTCGACAGCGACGGCACCATCACCGCCGGATCCTCCTCGCAGATCTCCGACGGCGCCGCCGCCGTGGTCGTGATGAGCCGGGAGAAGGCCGACGAGCTGGGTGTCCCGATCCTCGCCGAGATCGGCGCGCACGGGAACGTCGCCGGTCCGGACAACTCCCTGCACTCCCAGCCCTCCAACGCCATCAGGCACGCGCTCACCAAGGCGGGCAAGGAGGTCGGGGACCTGGACCTCATCGAGATCAACGAGGCCTTCGCGGCGGTCGGTATCCAGTCCACCAAGGACCTCGGCGTCTCGGAGGACATCGTCAACGTCGACGGCGGCGCCATCGCGATCGGTCACCCGATCGGCGCCTCCGGGGCGCGCATCGCCCTGCACCTGATCCACGAGCTGCGCCGTCGCGGCGGCGGGCTCGGCGCGGCCGCCCTGTGCGGCGGCGGTGGCCAGGGCGACGCCCTGCTGTTCACGGTGCCCGGGGAGTAGTACCGACCCGGTCCGTGCGCGGGCCGGTCCGGGGTGAGATCGTACGGGGCGGGGGCACTGGGCCCCCGCCCCGACACATGTCCGCGGGTCGAAGTCGAGGAGTCGCATGAACGCCCCCCAGTTGGTCGATCGGGTTCGCGGGGGTGACCGCCGGGCGCTGGCCCGCGCCATCACCCTGGTCGAGAACGGTGCCGCCGAACTGCGCGAGATCATGGCGGGGCTGGCGCCCCACACCGGCCGGGCCCGCGTGGTCGGGTTCACCGGTTCGCCCGGGGTGGGGAAGTCCACCACCACCAACGCCGTGGTGCGCGCGGTGCGCTCCCGGGGCCTGTCGGTCGCGGTCCTGGCGGTGGACCCCTCCTCGCCCTTCACCGGCGGCGCGCTGCTCGGGGACCGGGTGCGGATGCAGGAACACGCCACGGACGCGGGCGTGTACATCAGGTCGGTGGCCAACCGGGGGCACCTGGGCGGGCTGACCTGGGCGACCCCGCACGCGCTGCGGGTCCTGGACGCGGCCGGGTTCGACGTGATCCTCGTGGAGACGGTCGGAGTGGGCCAGGCCGAGGTGGAGATCGCCGGTCTGGCCGACACCACGGTGGTGCTGAGCGCCCCCGGGATGGGCGACGGGGTCCAGGCCGCCAAGGCCGGGGTCCTGGAGGTGGCCGACGTGTTCGCGGTGAACAAGGCGGACCGCGACGGCGCCAAGGCGACCCTGCGGGAGCTGCGCCAGATGATCGCGATGAAGGACCGTTCGGACGACGAGTGGAAGCCGCCGATCGTCATGACGGTGGCGGCGAAGGACGAGGGGATCGACGAGCTCTGGGCGCGGGTGGAGGAACACCACGCCCACCTGGAGGCCTCCGGCGAGCTCGTGTCGCGGCGCCGCCGGCGAGCCCGCGACGAGGTGGAGGCGATCGTGCTGGACCTGCTGCGCGCCCGGATGGGCGGTGTGGGCTCGGAGCACGGCCTGGACGAGCTGGCCGGGGAGGTCGCGACGGGTGAGCGCGATCCGTACGCCGCCGCCGACCTGCTCCTGAAGGAGCTCGGCGCCACCACGGGGGAGTAGCCCCTGGGGCGACGCCCCGGAAAAGGGGGCGGCCGGGGTGGACCGTCGCACGTCGGTCCACCCCGGCCTGGCGGCGGTGCTCCCCGGATCAGAGCACCGACGCCGCTGGTTCCCGCCACCAGCCTGGACCGGAGGCGGGGGTCCTCGGTCCTATCCGCCGAGCGCCGAGTCGATGGCGGCCATGAGGCTGCCGTCGCCGTCGTCGCCGTCGATGGACCAGATCATGACGCCGCCGAGGCCGTTCTCCGTCACCCAGTCGGTCTTCTGGGTCATGGCGGTCTCGTCGTCGTAGGTCCAGAAGGTCTCGCCGTCGTAGAGCCAGGCCGTGCCGAGGTCGTCGTCACGGAACAGCTCGTAGCCGGAGAGCTCCTTGAGGTTGCGGTACTCCTCGCTGCCGTCGGCGTAGGTGCCGGGGGCTGGGCCCGTCGCGGGCTGGAAGAGCCCGTCGCCGTCGGGGCCCGGTTCCACACCGGTCCAGCCCTGACCGTAGAAGGGCACACCCAGGACCAGCTTGTCCGGGTCGACGCCGCGGTCGAGGTAGGCCTGGATGGTGGTCTGCGTGGAGATGACGTCGCCCGGGTCGCGCGGGTCCGGCGCCAGGTTCGACTGGTGGTTGGTGACCGACTCCCAGGTGCCGTGGTAGTCGTAGCCCTGGACGGTCACGAAGTCCATGTTGGGCATGATCTCGTCCAGCTCGAAGCCGGTGTCGATGCGCCACGGACCGGCGGGCATGAACGAGCTGATCTCGTAGTGGCGGTCGGTCTCCGCGCCGAGCTCGTCCAGCTGGTCGCGGAACTCCTGGACCAGGGCGGTGAAGTTCTCCCGGTCCTCGGGGCGGACCACGTTGTGCGGGTTGCCGTCGGAGGCGGGCCACTCCCAGTCGAGGTCGATGCCGTCGAAGACGCCGTAACCGACGCCCTCGCCGCCGGCCCCGTCGATGACCGGCAGGTCGCCCTTCAGGTACAGGTCGACACAGGAGCTGACCAGCCGCTCACGGGACTCGGGGGTGAGCGCGGCGTCGGAGAAGTGCTTCGACCAGTTCCAGCCGCCCAACGAGATGTTGACGATCAGGTTGGGGTACTGCTCCTTCAGCTTGCGGATCTGGTTGAAGTTGCCCCGCAGGGGCTGGCCAGGGCCGTCGGCGGCGCCGTCGACGCTCTCCGAGGCGGGGACGGCCCGGCCGTAGTCGGCGCGGGCGTCGCCCTGTTCGGGCTCGTTGGTCATGAAGCACTCGCCGTCGGGGCCCACGTTGCCGAACGCGTAGTTGATGTGCGTGAGCTTCTCGGCGCTGCCCGAGTCGACGAGGTCGCGGACGGTGTAGCCGCGCTCCTCGACGCCCCACTGGGTGAAGTAGGCGATGCTGCGGCTGCCGTGCTCGGGCCCCTGGTCGGGCTCTCCCGCGCAGGGGGCGCCGTTGACGGTGCAGCCGAGGAGGTGGCTGTTGCCGCCGGTGTGGACGCCGTTGAACCCGAACCGGTAGCTGCCACCGGCGGGGATCGCGGCGCCCCAGCGCGGCGGGGTCACGGTGTAGCCGTCCTGGGCGGTGCCGGAGAGGGAGGCGTTCCACAGCTCGTGGACGCGGCTGCCGTCGGGGAGGTCGAACTCCAGTGTCCAGTCGGCCAGGTCCGCCCCGGAGGTGTTGTGGACGGTGATCTCGCCGGTGTAGCCGCTGTCCCACCGGGCCGACTCGACGTAGGTCACCCGGAGGTCGGAGGGCTCGGCGCTCTCGGCGGCCACGGGCGGGGCGAAGAGGGCGAGTGGCGCCACCAGCGCGGCGGCGGCCGCCACCGAGAGGTGGTTTCTGAGTCGTCGTGAGCTCACGTCGCGAGTTCTCCTGGGGGGAGGGTGCCAGGGCTTTGGGTGCTGTCCGCGTCCCTGACGTGGGGGGATAAATTTTTAGGAAACTTAACTAATAATTACGGCCCCCGTCAACGCCCCGCCGCGAAGTTTTCCCCGACCTCGTCGGATTCCCTGGGCGCCGACCGGTCGGTTCGACGAGTCTGCCGAGTTGACGGGCCGGACCAGTTCGGTGCGAGGAGAAGTGTCCCCTTGTGGCCACGGACAGCTCTTGACGCCGTGTGCCACGAAAAGGTAGGAGCCCCGACTCGGTGAGTCGGGACTCCTGCTTCTGAGGTGGGTGGAGTGGGGCTACGAGGCCAGCGCGGCGTCCACGGCGGCCATCAGGGTGCCGTTCGCGTCGTCACCGTCGATCGACCAGATCATCACCCCGCCCAGGCCCTGGGTCTGCGCCCAGTCGGTCTTCTGGGTCAGCGCGATCTCGTCGTCGAAGGTCCAGAAGGTGGTGCCGTCGTAGAGCCAGGCCGTGCCCAGGGCGTCGTCCCTGTGCAGGGTGAAGCCCGGCAGGTCCCTGACCACCTTCCAGTCGTCGATGCCCTGCTCGTAGGTGCCCGGAGCCGGGCCCGTCGCGCTCTGGAAGAGGCCGTTCCCGTTCGGCCCGGGGGCGACCCCCGTCCATCCGCGGCTGTAGAAGGGCAGCCCGAGGACCATGTCGGCGGGGTCGACGCCCCGGCTGACGTACTCCTGGACGGCGATCTCGCTGGAGAACCGTCGCGGGCTGGGGTCGTCGACGTCGAACACCGTGTTGGACTGGTGGGCGGTGGCGTTCTCCCAGGCGCCGTGGAAGTCGTACCCCTGCACCGTGACGAAGTCGAAGTGGGGCATGAGCCGGTCCATCTGGAAGCCGGCCTCGACCTTCTCCGGGTCGGCGGGCAGGAACGCGGTCAGCTCGTAGGGCCGACCGGTCTCGGCACCCAGGGCGTCCAGTTGGGTGCGGAACTCCTGGACGAGGGCGGTGAAGTTCTCCCGGTCCTCGGGACGGACGACGTTGTGCTCGTGCCCGGCGCTTCCGGGCCACTCCCAGTCGAGGTCGACGCCGTCGAAGACGCCCGCCGCCGCGCCCGGGCCGCCCGCGCCGTCGAACAGGGGCAGGTTGCCGCGCAGGAACTGGTCCACGCACGAGCTGACCATCCGCTGGCGCGACTCGGGGGTCAGGGCCGCGTCCGAGAAGTGCTCGGACCACGTCCAGCCGCCGAGGGAGATGTGGACCTTGAGGTCTGGGTACGTCTCCTTGAGCTTGCGCAGCTGGTTGAAGTTCCCGCGCAGGTCCTGGTTCCAGGTGTCCGCGACCCCGTCCACGCTCTCGTCCGCGCGGAACGAGCGGCCGTAGTCGGCCCAGGCGTCGCCCTGGCCGAGCTGGTTCGCCATGAAGCACTCGCCGTTGGCGTTGACGTTGCCGAACGAGTAGTTGATGTGGGTGAGTTTCGCGGCCGTGCCGGAGGTCTCCAGGTCGCGCACCAGGTAGCCGCGGTCGTAGATGCCCCACTGGGTGAAGTAGGCGACGCGGCGCTCGCCGGTCGGTGAGGTGCCTGCCCCCTCCAGAGTGGTGGCGGTGACCGCCGTGCTCTCGACGCCTCGGTTGTTGGAGGTGTCGAACGCCCGGACCGTGAAGTCGTACCGCGTCAGGGGCGCCAGGCCGCCGACCGTGGCGGTCAGCGTGTCCGCGCCGACGGAACGCACGACCTGGCCGTCGGAGACGATCTCGTAACCCGCGACGGCGACGTTGTCCGTGGCCGCGTCCCAGGTCAGGGCGACGGTGTTCGAGGTGATCTCTCCGACGGTCAGTCCACCGGGCGTGGAGGGGGCCTCCGTGTCGGGCTCGGTGGTTCCGCCGGAACAGGAGGCGCCGTTCACCGTGCAGTTGACGGGCGTGGTCTCCCCGCCGCCGTGGGTGCCGTTGAAGCCGATCTGGTACGAGCCGTTCGCGGGGACCGTGGCGCCCCACGACGGCGGGGTGAGGGTGTGGGTGGCGCCGCTCGTGGTGTGGACGGCGTTCCACAGGCTGGTGATCCGGACCCCGGCGGGGGTCTCGAAGCTGACCGACCAGTCGGTGAGGTCGGTGGTGGTCTCGTTCCGGATGGTGATCTGTCCGCCGTAGCCGCTGTCCCACCGGGACGTCTCGACGTAGGTGACGGACAGCTCGCCCGGTGCGGCGGCAGCCGGGGCGGCGGACAGAAGGGGTGCGACCAGCAGTGCGGCGGCCAACGCGGCGAGCCGGTTTCTCAGATGGCGTGCTCTCACGGAGGGGTCTCCATTGGGGGAGGAGTGGGGGAGGGAACCGCGGGGGAGTGGGAGCTCCGGCGGCGGAAGGAGTCCTTGCGGAGTGGAGGTGCGTCGAATCCGAGTGAGGGGTTCCAAGGACGGTGGCGAGCGAGCCATAGCGCCTCTGAAGTGGGGAAACCAATTTTTAGGAAAGTTAACTAATAGTTTTCCCGGAGTCAATGAGCGTACGCCGGATTTCTTCGCCTTTCCTACGCGGGGAAGGCGTCCGCCCCGCCCCGGAACGGCTTTTCCGAGTTGGGGTACCGGACCAGTGCCGAATGGCCCGCCTGTCCCCTTCCGGCCAGAGGAACCCCCTTGCCCTCCCCGGTCGATCGTGCAGCCGGGTGGGTCCGAGGCGTGCGGTGCCGGACGAGGGCGGGCGGACCGCCTTCCGCTCGGGGTCGGAGGGCGGGGGAGCGCCGTTAGAGTGACGGCGTGGGAAACCCTTTGAACCTTCCGTTCGACCCGATCGAACGCGCTCACGACAACTGGAGTGAGAGATGGGGTGCCTCGCCCGCCATGGCGGCGGTCACCTCCCTCATGCGCGCGCAGCAGATCCTCATCGGTGAGCTGGACGGCACTCTCAAGCCGTTCGGCCTGACCTTCGCCCGGTACGAGGCGCTGGTCCTGCTCACCTTCAGCTCCTCCGGTTCGTTGCCGTTGGGCAAGATCGGTGAGCGCCTGATGGTGCACCCCACCAGCGTCACCAACACCATCGACCGGCTGGAGGGGCAGGGCCTGGTGGTCCGCCTCCCCAATCCGAGCGACGGGCGCGGAGTCCTGGCGGAGATCACCGAGGCCGGGCGCGAGGTCACGGAGGAGGCCACCCAGGCGCTCCTCGGCATGGACTTCGGCCTGGGCTGCTACTCCGGTGAGGAGCTGTGGGGCATGCACGAGGCGCTCACCCGGCTCCGGGTGGACTTCGGTGACTTCCCCGCCCCCGTGGCCGGGGCCGCCGACCGGGGCTGACCGGGCCGTTCACCGGCGTTCGCGCGCCGGGGGCTCCGTGTCTGTACATATATAGTTGGACGTCCTACTATCTTCCTATGGCGAACACCACAGGAGAGCCCAATGGCGGCGGGGCCCAGGAGATCGAGGCCGGACGCGACCGCTGGCAGCGCCGGTACGACGCGGCGCGCAAGCGCGACGCCGACTTCACCTCGCTGTCCGGCCGCCCCCTCGCGCCCGTCTACGGGCCCCGGCCCGGTGCGGAGGTCCCCGGGTTCGAGCGCGTCGGCTGGCCCGGCGAGTACCCCTACACCCGCGGCCTGTACCCCACCGGCTACCGGGGGCGCGCCTGGACCATCCGCCAGTTCGCCGGGTTCGGCAACGCCACGCAGACCAACGAGCGCTACAAGATGATCCTCGCCCAGGGCGGCGGGGGGCTCTCGGTCGCCTTCGACATGCCCACCCTCATGGGCCACGACTCCGACTCGCCCCACGCCCTCGGAGAGGTCGGGCACTGCGGGGTCGCCATCGACTCGGTCTCCGACATGGACCTGCTCTTCGACGGGATCCCGCTCGGTGAGACCACCACGTCCATGACCATCAGCGGGCCGGCCATCCCGGCCTTCTGCATGTACCTGGTCGCGGCCGAACGCCAGGGCGTCGACATCGGCGGCCTCAACGGCACGCTCCAGACCGACATCTTCAAGGAGTACATCGCCCAGAAGGAGTGGCTGTACCCGCCCGAGCCCCACCTGCGCCTCATCGGTGACCTGATGGAGTACTGCGCGGAGCACATCCCGGCCTTCAAACCGCTCTCCGTCTCCGGTTACCACATCCGTGAGGCGGGGGCCACGGCCGCGCAGGAGCTCGCCTACACCCTGGCCGACGGGTTCGGCTACGTGGAGCTCGGTCTGTCCCGGGGCCTGGACATCGACCGCTTCGCCCCCGGGCTCTCCTTCTTCTTCGACGCCCACATCGACTTCTTCGAGGAGATCGCCAAGTTCCGCGCCGCCCGCCGCATCTGGGCCCGCTGGATCCGCGACACCTACGGCGCGAAGACCGAGAAGGCCCAGTGGCTGCGGTTCCACACCCAGACCGCCGGTGTCTCCCTCACCGCGCAGCAGCCCTACAACAACGTGGTGCGCACCGCCGTCGAGGCGCTCTCCGCCGTGCTCGGCGGCACCAACTCGCTGCACACCAACGCGCTCGACGAGACCCTGGCCCTGCCCACCGAGCAGTCCGCCGAGATCGCCCTGCGCACCCAGCAGGTCCTCATGGAGGAGACGGGCGTGGTCAACGTCGCCGACCCGCTCGGCGGCTCCTGGTACGTGGAGGCCCTCACCGACGAGATCGAGGCCGAGGCGGAGCGGATCTTCGAGCAGATCCTCCGCATGGGCGGGGGAGAGGACGCCGAACACGCCATCGGCCCGATGACCTCGGGCATCCTCGCCGGAATCGGGAACGGCTACTTCAGCTCCGAGATCGCGGAGTCCGCCTTCCAGTACCAGCAGGCCCTGGAGAAGGGCGACAAGCGCATCGTCGGTGTCAACTGCCACACCAACACCGTCTCCGGCGAACTCGACATCCTCAAGATCAGCCACGAGGTCGAGCACGAGCAGAAGCGCGCCCTCACCGAGCGCCGCGCCCACCGCGACAGGGACGCCGTGGACCGCGCCCTGGCCCGTCTCCTGGAGGGGGTCCGGGCCGACGACGGCAACCTCATCCCGCTCATCATGGACGCCGCCCGCGCCGAGGCCACCCTCGGAGAGATCTGCGGCACGATGGGCGAGGAGTTCGGCACCTACACGGAGGACCCGCAGTTCTGAATCGGGCCTCCTCTCCGCTCGTGGCTGAGAGATCCCGGGGCGGTCCTCGGACCGCTCCGGGATGCGGCAGGATAGGGAACATGCAGCCTTCGGACTTTTCACCGAACAGTGCGGTTGACCTCGGGGCGCGCAAGGCGGCCTTGGAGCGTGAGGCCAAGCAGCGTGCCGAGGTGTCGGCCGGTCGAACCAACCCCTACTCCGTCAACGCCGACGAGTCCAACTTCCAGCAGGTGCTGGAACGGTCGATGGCCGCCCCGGTCGTGATGGCGGTTCTGGCGAGCTGGTCCGAGCAGTCCAAGCAGGTCGAGGCGGCCCTCGACAAGCTCTCCCAGGGCTCCGGCGGCAACTGGCTCCTGGCCAAGATCGACAGTGACGCGAGCCCGCAGCTGGTGCAGGCGCTGCGCGTGTCCGGGACCCCCACGATCATCATCGCGGTCCAGGGGCAGGTGATGCCCCTGATGCAGGGCCCCGCCAACGAGGAGCAGCTGCGCGACGCCCTCACCCAGGTGTTCGGCGCACTCGCCCAGCAGGGCATGCTGCCCCCCGGTCACCCCGGCACGGTGGACGGCGACCCCTCCGACCTCCCCGAGGAGTCCGAGCCCGTCCCCCAGGAGGACCCGGTGGCCGCGCGGGCCCAGGCCGCCCTGGAGAGCGGGGACTTCGAGGCCGCGGCGGCGGTCTTCGAGAAGGCCCTGGAGGACGACCCCAGGAACGTCGACCTCAGGGCCAACCTCGCCCAGGTCCGCCTCGTCGGCCGACTCCAGGACGTGGACGGCCCCGCCGTGCGGCGGACCGCGGACGAGGACCCCGCGAACGTGGACGCGCAGATCACCGTCGCGGACATCGAGGTCTACGGCGGGGAGTACGAGGCCGCCTTCGACCGGCTCGTCGAGACGGTCCGGCGGACGTCGGACGACGACCGCGACCGGGTGCGCGGGCACCTGATCTCCCTCTTCGACCTGCTGCCCGCGGGTGACCCGAGGGTGAACGCGGCCCGCCGCAAGCTCACCTCGGCCCTGTTCTAGGACGTCGCGACCGGCCCCGGGAGTCCCGGGGCCGGTTTCTTTATGGGGTTTTCCTCCCTCTGTGTCACTAAGGGTGGTAAATCGGTGCGTATTTACCGATTTGAAGATGGGGGGATAGCGACCCCGTCGCAGGGTAGAAGCTGGGGAGAAGTTCCGTTCGGCGAACCCGGCAGGTGTTCCATGACGAACAACGCGGCGGTGCCCGTGGTCACGATCTCCGCGACCTTCGGCGCGGGCGGCAGTGTGGTCGGCCCCGCCGTCGCCGCCCGCCTCCACGTCCCCTTCCTCGACCGCGCGGTCCCCAGCGCGGTGGCGGCCGAGATCGGCTGCTCCCTGGACGAGGTGCTCCAACGCGACGACCGCGCCCCCGGCGGGTTCGAGCGGCTGCTCGCCAGCGCCGCCCGCCTGCCCACGGTCACCCTCGGCAGTGTGGACACCGGATTCATCGGCACCACCGACGACGAGGGGCGCCTCCTCTACGACCACGAGTTCGTCGAGCAGACCGAACGGGTGATCCGCGACGTCGCCGGGACCGGCGGTGTGGTCCTGGGGCGGGCCGCGGCCGTGGTCCTGGCCGACCACCCCGGCGCGCTGCACGTACGCCTCGACGGGGACCGGCAGGCCCGCCTGCGCAGGGCGCGGAGCCTGTGGGAGAGGGGCGACCCGGAGGGGTTCGGTGGAGAGGCCTGGGGCGCGAACCCGCCCACGCTCCGGCTGTTGGACGACAACGACCGCGCCCGCGCGGCCTACGTGCGCCGCTTCTACCGCACCGACGCGGCCGACCCCGGCCTCTACCACCTGGTGGTCGACTCCACGGTGCTCTCCACGGACGCCTGCGCGGACGTGGTGGTGCGCGCCGCCACCGACCGCGCGCGGGCCTGAGACCCCCGGGAAATCCTCGGAATTAATGCGATTTTTTCCGAAGGCGTTAATTGTCACCTTGTGCTGACGTTACCCGCTTGACTCGGGTAAGGTGAGGCGACTCGGTTGTGGGATCCCAAGTACCGCCCCCGCCCGGCAACCGAGGCCCGCGCCGGACGCCCGATGACCGGGTGTTCCACGGCGGGAAGCGCAACCGTCACGGACCCGGGTCCGATCGGCGCGCAGGCGCCGACGAGGCTCCACCGGGTCCGGCCACGGAGTGCAGGCCGTGCGCCCGATCCCCCGGTGGAGGAGTCCCGACGTCGGTCCGTACGTCCACGGGAGGGGCCGCCGGTGTGCCCCGCGGACGCATGACATCAGCAAAAGCCAAGGAGCAATACGTGGCCACCCTTCCCAGCGTTTCGTACTCCATCACCGTCCGCCTCGAACTGGACGCCGGAGGCAGCGCGGTCGGCAGCCTCACCAACGCGGTGGAGCAGGTCGGCGGCATGATCACCGCCCTGGACGTGGCGGCCGCTGGGCACGAGCGCATCCGTATCGACGTCACCTGCGCCGCCCGCGACACCGATCACGCCCAGGCCATCGTCGACGCCCTCGGCGGGGTCGAGGGGGTCGTGGTCCACAAGGTCAGCGACCGCACCTTCCTCATGCACCTCGGCGGCAAGATCGAGATGAAGTCCAAGGTGCCGCTGCGCAACCGCGACGAGCTCTCGATGGCCTACACCCCCGGTGTCGCGCGCGTCTCCCAGGCCATCGCCGCCAACAAGGACGACGCCCGCCGCCTGACCATCAAGCGCAACAGCGTCGCCGTGGTCACGGACGGCTCGGCCGTCCTCGGCCTGGGGAACATCGGCCCCGAGGCCGCCATGCCCGTCATGGAGGGCAAGGCCGCCCTGTTCAAACGCTTCGCTGACATCGACGCGTGGCCCATCGCCCTGGACACCCAGGACGTCGACGAGATCGTCCGCACCGTCCAGCTGCTGGCCCCCGGCTTCGGCGGGATCAACCTGGAGGACATCTCCGCCCCGCGCTGCTTCGAGGTCGAGGCCCGGCTGCGTGAGCTCCTCGACATCCCCGTCTTCCACGACGACCAGCACGGCACCGCGATCGTCGTGCTCGCCGCCCTGCGCAACGCCCTGCGCGTGGTCAACAAGAAGCTCTCCGAGGTCCGCATCGCCATGTCCGGCGCGGGCGCGGCCGGTACCGCCATCCTCAAGCTGCTCATGCACGCCGGTGCGCGCGACATCATCGTCAGCGACGTCCACGGCGCCGTGCACGCGGGCCGCGACAACCTGGACGACAACCTGCGCTGGATCGCGGAGAACACCAACCCCGAGGGCTACAGCGGCGACCTCAAGGGTTCCGTGGCCGGGGCCGACGTCTTCATCGGCGTCTCCGCACCGAACCTGCTGGGCGGCGACGACATCGCGGAGATGAACGAGGACTCGATCATCTTCGCGCTGGCCAACCCCGACCCCGAGGTCGACCCCGAGGTCGCCCACCTGCACGCGGGCGTGGTCGCCACCGGCCGCAGCGACTACCCCAACCAGATCAACAACGTCCTGGTCTTCCCCGGTTTCTTCCGGGGCCTGCTGGACGCCCAGAGCCACCACGTCACCTCCGACATGATGGTCGCCGCCGCCGAGGCCCTGGCCGACGTCGTCACCGAGGACGAGCTGGGCCCGAACTACATCATTCCGAGCGTGTTCCACGCGGACCTGTCCACCCACGTGGCCACTGCCGTGCGCGAGGTGGCCCAGCGCGGCCAGGCCGAGTAGCCGTTCGGCGACCGGCCCGGGCGAAGGGCGACCACCGGGCCGGTTTTCCGGGTAGGTGTGGAGCATGGACCAGTCGACACTGACCGGGCGCCTGCTGGTGGCCGCCCCCCTCCTCCAGGAGGACTCCTTCCGCCGATCGGTGGTCTTCGTCGTGGACGACGCCGAGGACGGCAGCCTCGGGGTCATCCTCAACCGTCCGCTGGAGTTGCCGGTGGACGAGGTGGTGACCGACTGGGGCGTCTACGCGAGCGCGCCCCGGGTGATGTTCTCGGGCGGGCCGGTCGGCACCGACTCGGGGATCGCCCTCGGCACCGCGTCCCCGGACGAGGCGCCACCGGGCTGGGCCCCGTTGGAGGGGGTCGGGCCGGGCCCGGAGCTGGCCGGCGTGGGCCTGGTGGACCTGGAGGCCCCCACCGAGGTCCTGGGCGCGGCCCTGGTTTCCCTGCGGGTGTTCGCCGGGTACGCCGGATGGGGTGCGGGGCAGCTGGCGGGGGAGGTCGCGGAGGGTGCCTGGTACGTGGTGGACACCCTCGCCGACGACCTCTTCGGGGGCTCCCCGGAGACACTGTGGTCGCGGGTGCTGCGCCGCCAAGGTGGCGAGATGGCCCTGTTGTCCACCTATCCTGACGATCCCACCATGAACTGAGCGGTTTGCCGCGGGCTTCGAAGTGGGGCGCGTCACCCTATACCGTGGTAGACGGACGTTGAAAGGTGTGAGGACGATGTCGATGGATGTCCTGAACAAGGTTCTTCCGGACAGCGAGACCAGGCCGGACATCTCGCACGACGACGGCGACCGGGAACGGTTCGCCCACTACGTGCAGAAGGACAAGATCACCCAGAGCGCGGTGACCGGCGACCCGGTGATCGCGCTGTGCGGCAAGGTCTGGGTGCCCAACCGGGACCCGAAGAAGTTCCCCGTGTGCCCCGACTGCAAGAAGGCGTACGAGGACATGATGAAGTGACGGCCCCTCGTGGCCGGTACGCGGAAGGGCCCTGACCCACCCCCACGGGGTGAGCCGGGGCCCTTCGTGCAGTCGGGGGTGGGAGCCCCCGGGGATCAGGCCGCGGCGCCCGCCCGTCGGCGGGTGGCGACCAGCGCGGTGCCGCCCGCCGCCACCGCGACCCCCGCGGCGACCAGGAGGCCGGTCAGGGCCACACCGGTGTTGGGCAGGCCCGGCTTGCCGCCGCCCTCACCGGGACCGGGCGTCGGTCCGGGGGTCGGCGCGGTCCCGCCGTCGCCACCGCCGGTACCGCCGCCGGGAACCTGGACGTCCTCGTCCACGCTCACGGTGAGGGTGATCGGGTCGAGCGCCTCGCCCGCGCCGTAGAAGTCAGCGAAGGCGGGGACGCCGTCGGCGGTCAGGGTGGCCGGGATCGGGTCCCAGGACAGGACGCCCTCGTCCAGCTCGTGCCCGACGCCGGTCAGGTCCAGCTCGGCGAAGGCCACGTCGTCGTAGGTGACGAGCTCCTCGTCGGTGAGGGACTTGCTGACCACGTCCGCGTAGAGTGTGCCCGTGTCACCGTCGATCTCGACCCGGGGGCCGGAGACCGTCATGTGCAGCAGGGGATCAGCGCCACCGTGGACGTGGCCCTCGAACAGCACGGTCCCGGCGAAGTCGATCTCCGCGACCTCCTCCTCCAGGTTCACGCTGCCCGTGCCGTCGGTGAAGGCGAACGTGCCGTCCTCGTTGCGGCTGGCGCCGTCCTCGGTGCGGATGGTGCCCTTGGCGATGTTCCCCTCGATGTAGGTGCGGAAGGACTCCTTCACACCCCAGTCGGCGCGGCCGTTGTACACGGTCAGGTCGCCCTGGGGGGTCTCGCCGCCGTCGTCCCCGTCATCGTCCCCGCCGTCGTCGGCGGTGGCGAAGGAGACGGGGGTCCACACGTCCTGGTCGCGGTTGTCCAGGTCGTTGCGGTCGTTGAACACCGCCACGTAGCACTGGACCTCCAGGCAGTCGTAGGCGGTGCCGCCCTTCTCGAAGGCGCCGACGACGTCGAGGTCGGTGCCGAACGCGCCGTCCGCGTCGGGCGCGGTGCCCTCACGCAGCCACACGCCGCTCCCGTACCAGTGCTGCGGATACGCGGTGTCCGACCGGGCGATGCCGGTCAGCGCCACGTACACGCCCGCCCCGGGGCGGAATCCGGTGCCGTCCACCCGGACGGTCTGACCCTCGGGGTCGAGGTCACTGGTCGGGCTGACCCGTACCTCGGGGTCGAGGACGGGCTCCTCGGGGCCCTCGGGATCGGTCGGGTCGGTGGTTTCGACCACCTCCGTGGTGAAGGACAGCGGGTCCATGGGGTCGCCCGCCGCGTAGAAGCTGGCGAAGGGCTCCACGGCGTCGGCGTGCAGGGTCCCGGCCTCGGAGGTGAAGGTGACCACGTCACCGTCGACACCGATCTCGGCGCCGGTCAGCTCCGCGACCGCGACCTCCCCGTACTCGACGAGGTCGCCCGGGGGCAGTGACGGGTCGGCGCCCGCGAACTCGCGGCTGGTGACGTCCGCGTGGACGGTGGCCGCGCCCTGGCCGTCGAACTCCACGCGGGGGTCAGCCACGCGGATCTCCAGGACGGGGCCCCGGCCGTAGTCGTGGCCGGTGAAGACCACCCCGCCGGAGAAGCTCACCTCGCCGGAGGAGTCCTCCTTGGAGACGGTGCCGCTGGCGGTGGGGAAGTCCAGGGTGCCGTCGGTGTTGCGGGTGGCGCCGTCGACCGCCTCGTAGCCGCCGTGGGCGATGGGACTGGAGACGTAGTTGCGGAAGGACTGCTTGACGCCCCAGGTGGCGGAACCCTGGGTGACGGAGACGGGGGCCTCGTCGGCCAGCGCCGGTGCGGCGGCCAGGGTGAGCGAGGCGCCGAGGGCGGCCGCTCCGGTGAGGGAGAGGAGGGAGCGCAGGGGGCGACGGAGTGCGTCCGCCCCTCCCGCTCTCGTGGATGTGGTGCTCATGGGGTGACTGTTCCTGTCGACTCGGGGGATGGACGGGTGCCGGTTCCGGTCGCGCACCGGTTCCGGGCGGGCAGTGGGGCAGCGGACCCGAGGGCTGAGCGGGTGCTGGTGGGACCGCTGAGGGAGAACGTGGTCAGTCGGGCCGAGGAGACCGGGGGGTCGATCCCGGCCCGGAGCGTGCCTAGGTGGTCGTCGGGAGCGGGGTCGGGGTGGAGCCACGGCGGCGCGCGGCGAACAGCGCCACCGCACCGGCCAGGACGGCCACGGCCGCGGCCAGGACCAGGCCGGCCAGGGAGGAGCCGGTCGTGGCGAGCGGACCGGCGCCGCCTCCCGAGGCCCCACCGGAACCCGCGCCGCCCGAGCCGGAGGCCGCGGTTCCGCCGGTGTTCCCGGAACCGGTCGCCCCGTCCCCGGACGCGCCGCCGTTCCCGCCGTTCCCGCTGGTCGCTCCGGGATCACCGGTCTGCCCGCTGAACGTCACCGGGACGAACACGTCCTGGCCCCGGTCGCTGGAGCGGGTGTGGTCGTTGCGGGTCACGACGGCGCAGTCCGTGGCGGCGGAGAGGCAGTCGGTGTGCTCGTCGGACCCCTTGACCGTGAGTTCGACGGTGAACCCGCCGTCGGTACCGCTACCGGTGTAGGGGGTGGCCAGGCCCTCGCCGTAGGGCGGCGGGTTGCTGGAGACCCAGACGGAGGCGCCGCCCTCGCCCTCCATGTCCACGCCGCCGATACACGGGCTGGGCGCCTGGGTGGAGCTGGCGTTCGCGGTGTCGCAGAGGGCGACGTAGACGCCCTTGGCGGTGTCGTAGCCCGTTCCGGTCACGGTCACCCTCTCGCCGGAGGGATCGAGCCCGCTGGTCCTGGAGACCGTGAGGGTCGGTGCGCCCGGGGTCCGGGGCAGGGTCTGCGGCGCGGACTGGGGCCGGGGGGCGGCGGGCGCCGGGACGGACGCCGGGGCCTGGGGCTGGGCGCGCGGTGCCGCCGGTGCGGCGGGCGCGGCGAAGCTCACGGGGACCACGCCGACGACGGGGGCGCTCCGGGGCCGCGCCGGGGCGGTCACCGGCGCACTCCGCCCGGGGCCGGGGGCCGAGACGACCTCGGTCGTCTCCCCGTCCCGGGCGTCCGGCCCGGTGTCGTCCCCGGGCTCCGGGGAGCCGGGAGCGGAGGGTTCGGGTGTCTCCGGGACGGTCGCCTCGGGGGTCGGAGCCCCGGCGACCTCGGTCAGGACGATCTCGAAGACGTCCTCGGCGGAGTCGAGTCCGGCCTCGGCCGCGAACGCGGCCGCGAGGGAGAGATCCGTGCCGAACCGGCCGTGCTCGTCGACCTCGACCAGGACGGCGTTCTCGTCGTCCAGGACGGCGGTCGCTCCAGGGTCCGCGGCCGGTGCGGCCTCGGCGGGCACGGCCCGGGTGGTGATCTCGATCCGGCTGCCGGGGTCGTGCCCGGTCCCGGTCACCGTGACGGTGTCACCCCGGGGATCGAGCCCCTCGGTGCGGTCGACGGAGGTGGTCCGGGGCGGGACGGGTTCTTCGGTCGGGGCGGCGAGCGCCGTCTCGGGCAGGGCGGTGGACAGGACCGTCGCTGCGGCGACGGCGGCCAGGGAGGGGAGGAACCCACGGAGGGGTACCGCTGCTTGCATCGGGGGCCTTCGCGTTCGTGCGGGCGGTCGGACGGTGTCCGGCACCCGCGGGACCTGGGGAATGGAGTTGAGGTTATGCTTACCTTGGCAAAGTGAGCCTTACCTAACTTGATCCCGCGCTGGAACAGTGGAACACCACACCGCCACGGTTGTCAAGAAGATGACGACCTGTCGTGAAAAGTGCCGTGTCGCGCCCCCGCTCCCCGGCGACACCCCGGCACACGGACCACATCGAAAGCGACCGCCATGCCTCACGCCGTCCCCCGATCCCCCCTGCGTGGACACCCAGGAACAGGACCGGCCGCCGTCCTGCTCGCCGTGGCCTGCGCCCTCGCCCTGACCTCCTGCACCGGATCCCCCGCCCCCGAGGACGCGTCGGCGGGCGAGGACATCCCCGCACTCGCCGAGAACCGGCTCCAGATCCTGGCGGACGTCCCCGACCCCGAACTCCCCGTCACCGTCGACTCGGTCGTCCTCGACCCCTACCGCACCAGCACCGACCCCCTGGAGTACGAGGAGGTCGAGGTCACCGACGCCAGCCGCGTCCTCCCGCTCACCGGCGGGCTCGCGGAGATCGTCTTCACCCTCGGCCTCGGCGACCGGGTGGTCGGCCGCGACGTCGCCGCCACCTTCGACGAGGCCGCCGACCTGCCCGTGGTCAGCGAGGGCCACGACGTCTCCGCCGAGTCCGTCCTCGCGCTGAGGCCCACGGTGGTCCTGGCCGACACCCAGACCGGACCGCCCGAGGTGATCGAACAGGTCCAGCGCAGCGGCGTCCCCGTCGTCATCGTCGAGGAGGCCTGGTCCTTCGACGAGATGTACCCCCGCTTCGAGCGGGTCGCGGAGGCGCTTGGCGTCCCCGCCGCGGGTTCCCGCCTGGTCGAACGCACCCGGGAGCAGATGGCCGGGGTGCGCGAGACCTCCCTGGAGGCCAGCGGCGACCCCCTCGTCGCCTTCCTCTACCTGCGCGGCACCGCCGGGGTCTACCTCCTCGGCGGGCCCGGATCGGGCGCGGACGCCATGCTCTCCGAGATCGGCGCCCGTGACGCCGGGGTCGAGATGGGTCTGACCACACCCTTCACACCGATCACGACCGAGGCGCTCATCGAGGCCCAGCCGGACGTCCTCCTCGTCATGACCAAGGGCCTGGAGTCGGTGGGCGGTGTGGAGGGCCTGGTCGAGATCCCCGGCGTCGCCCAGACCCCGGCCGGACGGAACGGTGCCGTCATCGACTTCGAGGACGGCGTCCTGCTCAACTTCGGGCCGCGCACCCCCCAGGTCATCGTGGCCCTGGCCGAGGAGCTGGCGGCGATCCCCGACGACGGGGGCACCGCGTGACCGCGCTCGGCCGACGACCCGCCACCGCGACCGCGAGCCCGCCGGACGGCGACGGCCGCGCCCCGCGCCGCCTGCGCGCCGGGCTTCTCCTCGGCGGGCTCGCCGCCACCCTCGTGACCGTCGCCGTCGTGGCCGCCGGGACCGGCGCCTACCCCATCCCGGCGGTCCAGGTGGCGGCGTCACTCCTCCAGGAGGCCGGTCTCGACGTCGGCCCCGAACCCGACCAGATCGCCCGCACCGTCCTGTGGGACGTACGACTGCCCCGCGTCGTCCTCGCCGTCATGGTCGGCGCGGCCCTGGGCAGCGCGGGCGCCATCATGCAGGGCGTCTTCGGCAACCCCCTCGCGGAACCGGGGGTGATCGGCGTCTCCGCCGGAGCGGCGGTCGGCGCGATCGTCGTCATCTTCACGGGGATCACGGTGCTCGGCCACTGGACCGTCATCGCCTCGTCCTTCGTGTTCGGCCTGGCCACGACCCTGTTCGTGTACGTCTTCGCCCGCTCACGCGGCCGGACCGAGGTGGTCACCCTCCTGCTCACCGGTATCGCGGTCAACGCCATCGCCGGTGCCGCGATCGGCCTGATGACCAACTTCTCGCAGGACTCCGAGATCCAGACCATCACGTTCTGGCAGCTGGGCAGCGTCTCCACCGCCACCTGGTCCAAGGTCGCGGCGATCACGCCCTGCCTGCTCCTCGGGCTGTCGGTGATCCCCGTCTACGCCCGCCGCCTGGACCTGCTCGCCCTCGGGGAGGGGCCCGCCCGCCACCTGGGCGTGGACGTCGAACGCATGCGCCTGGTGCTCATCGGCGCCATGGCCCTGCTCACGTCGGCGGCGGTCGCCTTCGCCGGTGTCGTCGCCTTCGTGGGGCTCGTGGTCCCGCACATCATCCGCATGGTGACCGGACCCGGCCACCGGGTGCTCCTGCCCGCCTCCGCGCTCGGCGGCGGACTGCTGCTGCTCGCCGCCGACCTGCTGGCCCGCACGGTCGCCGCGCCCGCCGAGATCCCGCTCGGTGTGGTCACCGCCGCCCTGGGCGGACCGTTCTTCTTCTTCCTCCTCTACCGCACCCGCGCCAAGCAGGGAGGGTGGTCGTGACCGCCGACACCACGCGTACCCCCGACACCACCGGCCCCAGCCCCGACACCCCCTCCGGGGGCGCCCCACGGCGTTCGGCCCTCGCGCGGGGCTGGGCGGCGGCCGTCGCCCCCCTGACCCGCGCACCGGCCCCACCCGCACCATCCGAACCCGGCTCCGTGGTCGTGCGCGCGGAGGGCCTCACCGTCCGCCGGGGCGGGCGCGCCCTGCTCGACGGGGTCGACCTCACCGTCCGCGCCGGTGAGCTCCTCGCCCTGGTCGGACCGAACGGCGCGGGCAAGTCCACCCTGCTGTCCGCGCTGTCGGGCGACGTCACCGGAGGCCCGACCCGGGGTGAGCGCGACTTCGGGACGGTGCGCCTGCTCGGCCGCCCGCTGCCGGAGTGGAGCCCGCCCGAACTCGCTCTGCGCCGGGCCGTCCTGCCGCAGGAGGCGGCGGTCAGCTTCCCGTTCTCCGTCACCGAACTCGTCGCCATGGGCCGCGCGCCCTGGGCCGGGCTGAGCTCCCCGGACCGGGACGACGCACTGGTCCGGTCCGCCATGGCGGAGGTCGGTGTCACCCACCTCGCCGACCGCCGGTTCCCCACGCTCTCGGGGGGAGAACGGGCCCGCGTGATGTTCGCCCGGGTCCTGGCCCAGGACACCCACCTGCTCCTCCTCGACGAGCCCACCGCCGCGCTGGACATCCGCCACCAGGAACTCGTACTCTCCGTCGCGCGCGACCTCGCGGCCCGCGGTGGGGCGGTTATCGTGGTCCTGCACGATTTGGGGCTTGCGGCCGCGTACGCCCATCGTGTGGCGGTACTCTCCGGAGGACAGGTCGCCGCGCGGGGAACCCCCACCGACGTGTTCAGCTCGTCACTCCTCAGCGCTGTGTACCGACACGAGGTCGAAGTTCTGCCGCATCCGCGTACGGGGGTCCCGCTCGTCGTCCCCCTCCGGCCGCCCGGGTGCACACGAAAGCGTCCACAGGAGTAGGTCGTATTGGTGTCCACAACTGAACGGCAGTCCCATGATGAGCCCCACCCCTCGGGCGAAGGGCGCGAGCGGCCCCCACGGGGCCGTCGGCGCCGTCCCAAACCACGAGCCACCCCCGGCGACGTCGTCCGGGGCGTCGTCCGCTTCTTCGGCGAGGTTCTCCTGACCGTGGGTCTGCTGATGCTCTTCTACGCCTCCTACGAGGTGTACGGCTCCCAGTGGGAGACCGACCGGGAGCAGCAGGGGCTGGCCGACGGACTGGACGAGGCCTGGGCCGCCGCCGACGAGCGCGGCCCGGACTCCGAACCCCTCCCGGGCAGCGCCGACAGCCGCCTGTACGTCCCGAGCCTGGACCTGGACTGGGTGGTGGTCAACGGCACCACCCCCGACGACATCCGGTACAGCCCCGGCCGCTACACGGAGTTCGACAGCGCGCCCGGCCAGCTCGGCAACTACGGCGTCGCCGCGCACCGCACGCCCGGTCTCTTCTGGGACCTGGACCTGCTCGACGACGGCGACGTCATGGTGTTGGAGGACGGCGAGAACTTCTACACCTACGAGGTCTTCCGTGAGGAGACCGTGCTGCCCGAGGACTTCTGGGTGGTGAACCCGGACCCCTTCGAGGAGGCCTCCGAGGAGGACCCCGAACGGGCCCTGCTCACCCTCACCACGTGCGCGCCCAAGCTCAACAACACGCACCGGCTCATCGTCTGGGCCGAACTCACCGAGACCACACCCAAGTCCGAGGGCATGCCCGACAGCATCGCCCACATGGCACCGGACGCCTAGGGGAAGGGACGCACGAATGTACGGTCTGATCTGGCGTATCCTGCCCGGCCCCTGGGCCTCGAAGTTCATCATGTCGGTGGGCCTCCTGGCGGGCGCGGCCGCCCTGCTGTGGTTCTTCGCCTTCCCGGCGCTCTCCCCGCACATGCCGTTCAACGACGGTGCCGTCGACATGTCCGGGGTCGGGGGCGAGGCCCCCGCCGGGGAGACCGACCCGGCGACCGGTGAGGCGGACCCCGAGGGGACGGAGGTCTCCGGCGAGGGGGCGGACTGAACCAGGGAACGGGGGCCTTCCCGAGAGGGGGCCCGGCACGGATCCCGAACGACGGCGCGGCGCGGTGCGGCAGGCACCGTGCCGCCTCGTCGTGGGGGGTGCGGCGGGCACGGGGGCCGACCCCGCGCCCCGATCGCCGGACACGCCCGGGGTGACCGCTGTGCCCGGCGCCACCGCCGGAGCTCCCGATACGGTCTCCGGCGGCCGCTAACCTCAAGCAGGTGAGTAACGGGGGACGGAACGAATGACGGTGACGCAGACCACGACGGAGAGCCGCCTGAGCGGCCTTCGGGCCTGGCAGCGGGAGGCCTTCGAGGAGTACTTCCGCAGGCAGCCACGCGACTTCCTCGCCGTGGCCACGCCCGGGGCGGGCAAGACCACCTTCGCCCTCACGCTGGCGAGCGAGCTCCTCCAGCGGCACGCCGTACGCGCGATCACCATCGTCTGCCCCACCGAGCACCTCAAGAAGCAGTGGGCGGAGGCGGCGGCCCGGTTCGGGATCGCCATCGACCCCGACTTCAGGAACGGGCAGGGCGCCCTCGGCCGCCAGTACGTCGGCGTGGCCGTCACCTACGCCCAGATCGCCGCCCACCCGATGCTGCACCGCAACCGCACCGAGGCGCGCAAGACCCTGGTCATCTTCGACGAGGTCCACCACGCGGGCGACGCCCTCTCCTGGGGCGACGCCGTCCGGGAGGCCTTCGACCCGGCCACACGGCGGCTCTCGCTCACCGGGACCCCGTTCCGGTCCGACATCAACCCCATCCCGTTCGTGGACTACGTCCAGGACGGGGCGGGGGTGCGCCGCTGCTCGTGGGACTACAGCTACGGGTACGCGCCCGCCCTGGAGGACGGGGTCGTCCGCCCGGTCATCTTCATGGCCTACTCCGGCGAGATGCGGTGGCGGACCCGGGCGGGTGACGAACTCGCCGCCCGACTCGGCGAACCCCTCACGAAGGACGCGCTGTCCCAGGCGTGGCGGGCCGCGCTCGATCCCAAGGGCGACTGGATCAAGAAGGTCCTCCAGGCCGCGGACCGCAGGCTGACCGAGGTCCGCAAGACCCACGCGGACGCGGGCGGGCTAGTGATCGCCAGCGACCACGAGAACGCCCGCGCCTACTCGCGCATCCTGCGGCAGATCACCGGCAAGGGCGCCACGGTGGTCCTGTCCGACGACCCCACCGCCTCGAAGAAGATCACCCGGTTCTCGAAGAGCGACGACCGCTGGATGGTCGCGGTCCGCATGGTCTCGGAGGGGGTGGACGTCCCCCGGCTGATGGTGGGCGTGTACGCCACATCCACCAGTACCGCGCTGTTCTTCGCCCAGGCCATCGGCCGTTTCGTGCGGGTCCGCCAGCGCGGCGAGGTGGCGTCGGTGTTCCTGCCCTCGGTGCCGACCCTGCTGGAGTACGCGGGGGAGATGGAGCGCGAGCGGGACCACGTCCTGGACAAGCAGCCCTCGGACGACGAGTACCCCGAGGAGGACCTCCTCAAGGAGGCCAACAAGAAGAAGGACTCTCCGGACGCGGGGGAGGAGCTCCCCTTCGAGACCATGGAGTCCGCCGCCGAGTTCGACCGCGCGCTGTACGACGGTCTGGAGTACGGGGGAGGGGCCGCCGGGTCGAGTGAGGAGGAGGACTTCCTCGGACTGCCCGGGCTGCTGGAGCCGGACCAGGTCTCCCAGCTGCTGCGCAAGCGCAAGGCGGAGATCCACGCGAGCCAGCTCAAGGCCCGGGGGACGACGGAGCCGGAGGAGGAGTCGGGGCCCACGCACGAGGTCCTGGCCGAGCTGCGCAAGGACCTGAGCAACCTGGTCGGCGCGTGGCACCATCGCACCGGCAAGCCGCACGGCGTCATCCACAACGAGCTGCGCCGTGCCTGCGGGGGACCGCCGGTCGCGCAGGCCACACCGCCGCAGATCCGTGAGCGCATCGCCAAGCTCAGAGCCTGGGCCGTGGGCCAGAAGTAGCCCACGGCGGGAGAGGGGCGCGGGGACGGCCCCGGTCGCTGTGGCCCGGGCCCCGCCCGAAGGTCGGACGGCAAACACTTCGCAAGGTCGGGCAAGTTCACCAAACGCTCAGCAATCGGACCACTACAGTCCGTGAGGTGATTGGACGAAGCCCACGCGGAGGCTCAGCCGCGACCTGGACCGGCCTGTCCCTGTGCGCACTCGCGCTGACCGGTCTGGTGGCGAGCTCGCTGCCAGAACCCGCCCACCCCGAACCACAGCGGGCCGGGGGGCCGCTCGCCTCGGACCAGTACTGTCCCCCCGAGGGGGACCGGGACACCGACGCCGTCGACACCGCCGCCCGCGCGGCCTCCACCAGGGTCTCCGACCCCGGGGCGGGGGAGGGCTCCGAGGTGGAGATCACCCCGGAGAAGGCGGCCGAGTACGAGGAGCGGCTGCGCGACGCCCTGGCGGCCGAGCACGACCGCGAGATCGTCGAGCAGACCACGGTGCCGGTGGCCGTGCACGTGATCTCCGCCGAGGACGGCCGGGGCGACGTCACCGACCAGCGGATCCAGGAACAGGTCGACGTCCTCAACAAGGCCTACGAAGGCGGCTACGCGCTCGGATCCGAGGGCACCGACACGGGTTTCCGCTTCGAGCTCTCGGACGTCACCCGCAACGTGAACGACGCCTGGTTCAGTGACTTCGACCGCCACCGCGACACCATCCGGTCCGAGCTGCGCCAGGGCGGCCCCGAGACGCTCAACGTCTACACCACGCAGCTCGGCTCCGGTCTGCTCGGCTACTCCACCTTCCCCCAGGACTACGCCGAGGCCCCCGACGCGGACGGCGTCGTCATCGCCCACGACACCCTCCCGGGCGGGACGCGCGACCGCTTCAACGAGGGGCACACCGGCACCCACGAGGTCGGCCACTGGCTGGGCCTGTTCCACACGTTCCAGAACGGCTGCCAGAGCCCGGGGGACTACGTGGACGACACCCCGTACGAGCGCGAGGCGGCGGCGGGCTGCCCGGAGGGCCGGGACAGCTGCCCCGAACTCCCGGGACTCGACCCCGTCACCAACTTCATGAACTACAGCGACGACGCCTGCATGACCCACTTCACGCAGGGCCAGACCGAACGTATGGCCGAACACTGGGCGGCCTTCCGAAGCGGGCCCGCCCGGGTCTGACCGGTCCGGTTCCCGCGCCTGCGGCGCCCCGCCCGGCGGGGCGCCGCAGGCGTGTCCGGGGCGGCCGGGTCGCTGGGCGGCGTCGATAGGCTGGAGACATGGCAGCGAACACCTATCTGACCGGGATCAAGCCCACCGGCGACTTCCACCTGGGCAACTACGTCGGCGCGATCAAGCCCGCCCTCGCGGCGGCCGAGGGCTACGACACCTTCTACTTCATCGCGGACTACCACGCGCTCAACATCATCAAGGACGCGGACGAGCTCCGCCAGAGCATCCGGTCGGGCGCTGCCACCTGGCTGGCCTGCGGCCTGGACCCCGAGCGCACGGTCTTCTACCGCCAGTCCAGCATCCCCGAGACCTTCGAGCTCACCACGATCCTGAGCACCCTCACCCCCAAGGGCCTCATGAACCGCGCGCACGCCTACAAGGCCGCGCGCGACCGCAACACCGAGGCGGGCATCGCCGAGCTCGACTCCGGCATCAACATGGGGCTGTACAACTACCCGGTGCTCATGGCCGCCGACATCCTCATCATGGAGGGCGAGCGCGTCCCCGTCGGGCGGGACCAGTCCCAGCACATCGAGTACACCGCCGACATCGCCGGGTACTTCAACCACCGGTACGGCGACAGTTACAGCTTCCCCGTCCCCAAGGGCGTCATCGACGACAGCGAAGCGAGCATCCTGCCGGGGACCGACGGCCGCAAGATGAGCAAGTCCTACGACAACCACATCCCGCTCTTCCTGCCGGAGAAGAAGCTCCGCAAGGCCATCAACCGCATCCCCACGGACTCCACCCCCGTCGAGGACCCCAAGGACCCGGACACCTCGATCCCGTTCCAGCTGCTCACGCACTTCGCCGACGCGGAGAAGGTGGCCGACGTGCGGCAGCGCCTGGAAGCGGGCGGCATGGGCTGGGGCGACCTCAAGAAGGAGCTCTTCGAGGCCGTCAACACCGAGCTCGGCCCCAAGCGCGAGCGGTACGAGGAGCTCATGGCCTCGGAGACCGAGCTCGACGAGATCCTCGACTCGGGTCTCGAACGCGCCCGTTCGCGCGCCCGCCGCGTGCTGGGCGACGTCCGCGCCGCCATCGGCATCGACTAGACCGTGTCCTTCTAGTTCCGCGCTCGCGGCCGCTCGCATCGATGGCGGCTCCGCCGCCACCGGCGAA